>JBDLWA010000103.1:0-8464 GCA_039804505.1 Pseudomonadota bacterium | reverse complement strand
GCGCAAAGTTGCTCTATGTCGGCCATGTTGGACAAACCACCCGAAGCAATGACAGGAATGGTGAGGGCTTGCGCCAATTTAACGGTGGCATCAATGTTGATGCCGCTCAGCATGCCGTCACGACCAATGTCTGTGTAGATGATGGACTCCACGCCCCAGTCTTCAAACTTCTTGGCCAGGTCCACCACTTCGTGACCTGTAAGTTTGCTCCAGCCATCGGTGGCTACTTTGCCGTCTTTGGCATCCAGGCCCACAATGATGTGGCCACCAAAAGCGCTGCAGGCATCGCGCAAGAAGCCAGGATTTTTGACGGCTGCGGTACCAATGATGACGTAACGCAGTCCGCCATCAATGTACTTTTCAATGGTGTCGAGGTCGCGAATGCCACCGCCCAACTGCACGGGAATGTCGTCGCCCACTTCTTTGAGAATGGACTTGATGGCGGCGAAGTTTTGCGGTTTGCCCGCAAAGGCGCCATTCAAATCGACCAAGTGCAAACGCCTGGCACCTTTTTCTAACCAAGACCGGGCCATGGCCGCTGGGTCTTCACCGAAGGTGGTGGCTTGGTCCATGTCGCCTTGTTTGAGGCGAACGCAGTGGCCGTCTTTGAGGTCAATGGCAGGTATCAGAATCATGGCGAATAGGAAGCGCTAGAGTGGAAAGAAAGAGTTAAAAAGAAAACTAAAAATCAAGGTTGCCAGTGCAAGAAATTGCGATAGAGCGCCAAGCCTTGATCGGCACTTTTCTCGGGGTGAAACTGCGTGGCAAACAAATTATCTCTGGCAATGGCACAAGCAAAGGGGCCACCGTAATCGGTTTCGGCGGCGACATGCTTGGCATTATGGGGTTTTGCGTAAAAGCTGTGTACAAAGTAGAAATAGCTGCCATTGGGGATGTTGCCCCAAACAGGGTGTTGCTGGCCCGCCTGCTGGCTAAACTGCACCTGATTCCAGCCCATTTGAGGGACTTTGAATCGGCTGCCATCGGCTTGTAACTTGCCGGCCAGGTCAAACTTGATCACATGGCCTGGGATTAAACCCAATCCGGGTGTACCGCCCTCTTCGCTGTGATCGAGCAACATTTGCATACCCACACACACGCCAAACAAGGGCTTTTTGGCAGCGGCCTCCAGCACGGCTTCCATCAAACCCGATTCGCGCAACTCGCGCATGCAATCGGGCATGGCGCCTTGTCCTGGCAAGACCACCCGGGTGGCGTCCCGCACATCTTGGGGGTTGGACGTGATTTTGACGTCCACGCCGGTGTCTTGGGCCGCATGAATGACCGCCTGGGCCACCGATCTGAGGTTGCCCATGCCGTAATCGACCACCGCCACTGAATTGGGAGACATGCTTAGAGCGAACCCTTTGTGGAGGGGATGACACCCACAGAACGGGGGTCAATTTCTAAAGCTGCACGCAATGCACGCGCAAAAGCTTTGAACACGGTTTCGGCTTGGTGGTGCGCATTGTCACCGCGCAAGTTGTCGATGTGCAAAGTGACCAAGGCGTGATTGACAAAGCCTTGGAAAAATTCGTGCATGAGCTGCGTGTCAAAACCGCCCACCATGCCACTGGTGAAGGGCACATGGCTGACCAAGCCGGGACGGCCAGAAAAATCGATGACCACACGCGACAAAGCTTCGTCGAGGGGCACATAGGCGTGGCCATAACGACGCAAGCCTTTTTTGTCACCCACCGCTTGCGCCACCGCTTGGCCCAAAGTGATGCCCACGTCTTCAACGGTATGGTGACCATCGATGTGCAAGTCGCCTTTGGCATCAATTTCTAAATCGATGAGGCCGTGGCGTGCAATTTGATCGAGCATGTGATCGAAGAAGCCAATGCCAGTGGACAACTGGGCTTGGCCGGTGCCGTCCAAATTGACTTTGACTCGAATTTGAGTCTCTGCAGTTTTGCGCGTGACTTCTGCAACGCGGGGTGTGCTCATAAAGATTCCTTGAGTGCGGCCAACATTTGAGCGTTTTCGGCGGGGGTTCCAACCGTAAGGCGCAAACAGTTGTGCAGCAATGAGTGCATTTTAGAAACGTTCTTGACCAAAATGCCTTTCGTTTTCATACCTTCGAAGCACTTTGTGGCGTCTGGCATACGAACCAAGAGCATATTGGCTTGGCTGGGGTAAACATGAACACCTGGCAAGGCCGATAAAGCCTGGGTTAGTTTTTCGCGCTCTTGACGAATTTGGACGGCTTGCTCAGCAAACACATCGGCGTGCTCTAAAGCAAACAAAGCGCATTCACAGTTCAACACACTGATGTTGTAAGGCGGGCGTACTTTGTCAATTTCGGCAATCAAAGCCTTGGGGCCCACCATGTACCCCAAGCGCACACCTGCCAAACCAAATTTGGACAAGGTACGCATGAGCAACACATGGCCATGGCGCGCCACGCGGTCCATATAGGTTTGGCTGGCAAAAGGCTGATAGGCCTCATCCATCACCACCAGACCGCCTTGCTGACCTTGTGCCACCACAATGCGTTCAATCACTTCGGCATTCCACAGGGTGCCCGTTGGGTTGTTGGGGTAAGCCAAATAGACCACGGCAGGCTTGTGAGTGGCAATGGCCGCCAACATGGCCGCTTCATCCAACTCAAAATCGGCCGTGAGGGGCACGCCGTGAAACTGCACGCCTTGCAATTGCGCACTCATGGCGTACATCACAAAGCCTGGCAAGGGCGCCACCATGCTGGCACCCGGCACATCACAGGCCATGGCAATGAGCGTGATGAGTTCGTCAGAACCATTGCCCAACATGATGTCAAAGCCTTCTGGCATTTGCGCATACTGGGCCAATTTTGAGCGCAATACATTGATGCGGTCACCCGGATAGCGGTTGAGTGCCAAGGCGCCCAAACGCTCGCCCAATTGCTGCTGCAAAGCAGGTGGCAAGCTGAAGGGATTCTCCATGGCGTCCAACTTGACCATGCCAGTTGAATTTTGAATGGCATAGGCGTGCATGGACTGCACATCTTGACGAATGTGTTTGAGCCAAGTCGCAGAATTTTGGGGTGTGCTCATGGGGTTTCTCTTTGCGGTGGCACGGGCTTCAAGCGCAACTCTGCCGCGCGGGCGTGCGCTTGCAAGCCTTCGCCATAGGCGAGTTCGGCGGCAATCTTGCCTAAGCTTTGCGCCCCCTTCTCACTGACCTCAATGAGACTGGAGCGCTTCTGAAAATCGTACACCCCTAAAGGCGATGAGAACCTGGCCGTGCCACTGGTGGGCAAGACATGATTGGGGCCTGCGCAATAGTCACCCAGGGACTCGCTGGTGAACGCCCCCAAAAAGATAGCGCCCGCGTGTTTGAGCAAAGGCTCCCAAGCATGGGGGTTGCGGCTCGACACTTCTAAGTGCTCAGGGGCAATGCGGTTGCTGATGTCGCAAGCTTCTGCCATGCTGCGCGTTTGAATGAGCGCACCGCGGTCGTTCATGGACTTGGCAATGATGGCGGCACGTGGCATGGTGGGCAGCAACTGATCGATGGCCGCTTGTACTTGGTCGATGTAATTTGCATCGGGGCACAACAAAATGCTTTGCGCCAATTCGTCGTGTTCAGCTTGTGAGAACAAATCCATGGCCACCCATTCAGGTGGTGTGCTGCCATCGGCCAACACCAAAATTTCGCTAGGGCCTGCAATCATGTCAATGCCCACGGTGCCAAACACGCGCTTTTTGGCGCTGGCCACATAGGCATTGCCTGGCCCCGTAATCTTGTCGACCTTGGGCACGGTGTCGGTGCCATAGGCCAGAGCGGCAACCGCCTGAGCGCCGCCAATGGTGAACGCACGGGAGACGCCCGCCACATAGGCTGCCGCTAAGACCAAAGGGTTCTTCACGCCTTGTGGCGTGGGCACGACCATGATGATTTCTTGCACGCCGGCCACATGAGCGGGGATAGCGTTCATCAACACGGAAGACGGATAAGCCGCTTTGCCGCCTGGCACATAAATGCCCACGCGGTCTAGAGGTGTAACTTTCTGACCCAGCAAGGTGCCGTCTTCGTCGGTGTAAGACCAGCTTTCACCCGAGGCTTTTTTCTGCGCCTCGTGATAGGTGCGCACACGCTTGGCAGCGGCTTGCAAAGCGTCTTTTTGCACTTGAGGCAAGCCGTCAAAGGCGGCTTTCAATTCGGCTTGCGTCAGCACCAACTGTTGCATGCTGGGCGCATTGAGACCATCAAATTTTTGGGTGTAGGCCAACACTGCCGCATCACCGCGCTGCTGCACATCTGCCAGGATATCGGCCACACGCGACTCGATGGCGGCGTCTGCGTCTGCAGACCAATGCAAACGCTTTTGAAACATCGCTTCAAAATCAGCATCGGTGGTGCTTAAACGCAGGGCTTTGGCAACAAGCGCAGTCATCGGTTTTCTCTTCAGTGTTGAATGGCGGGGGTGAATGGCAGGGGCGAATGGCTCAGGCTGCTTTGGCAGCTTGACCCGCAGCCACAGCGCCAGCAAAGGCATCAATGATGGCGCGGATGGGTTGTTGTTTGAGTTTGAGCGAAGCTTGGTTGACCACCAAGCGCGAGCTGATGTCCATGATGCGCTCCACCTCAATCAGGTGGTTGGCTTTGAGCGTACTCCCTGTCGACACCAAGTCGACAATGGCATCGGCCAGGCCCGTGAGGGGCGCCAATTCCATGCTGCCGTAGAGTTTGATCAAGTCAACGTGCACGCCTTTTTGCGCAAAGAATTCACGCGCAATGCTGGTGTATTTGGTGGCCACTTTTAAGCGAGAGCCGGAGCGAACAGCGTTGGCATAGTCGTAGTCAGCGCGAACGGCCACACTCATGCGGCACTTGGCAATTTGCAAATCAAGTGGCTGGTACAAACCTTGACCGCCGTGTTCAATCAAGGTGTCTTTGCCAGTCACGCCCAAATCAGCGCCGCCGTATTCCACATAAGTGGGTACATCGGTGGCGCGAACCAAGACCACGCGTACGCCTGCCTGATTGGTCGGCAAGATGAGTTTGCGAGAGGTTTCTGGATCTTCCAGCACCTCAATGCCTGCGGCCTTTAACAAGGGCAAGGTCTCATCAAAAATGCGTCCTTTAGAGAGCGCCAAGGTAATCATGTCAGTTCCTAATTTATCGAACGTGTTGAGTGTGTGAAGCAAGTTGCCAATTCATCGTGTCACCCACTTCATTTGGCACGTTCAATCTGCGCGCCGACTTTGCGCAGTTTGGCTTCCATGCGGTCGTAGCCGCGATCCAAGTGATAAATACGATCGACGATGGTTTCGCCATCGGCCACCAAGCCGGCAATCACCAGGCTGGCAGATGCCCGCAAGTCGGTGGCCATGACGGTGGCGCCTGAGAGTTGCGGCACGCCTTGCAGCACAGAAACTTTGCCATCAATTTGAATGTTGGCGCCCAAGCGCACCAATTCATTGACGTGCATGAAGCGGTTTTCAAAAATGGTTTCGGTGACTTTGCTGGTGCCCTCGGCAATGCAATTCAAGGCCATGAACTGGGCTTGCATGTCGGTGGGAAAACCAGGGTACTCGGTGGTTCTAAAACTCTGCGCTTTCATTCGGCCAGAAGCCTTGACACGCACAAAACCCGAGCCCACCTCAATGCTGGCACCCGCATCGCGCAACTTGTCGATGACGGCATCTAAGTGATCGCCGCGCGCATGCTTGAGCACCACATCGCCGCCCGTGGCAGCGACAGCACATAAAAATGTGCCCGCTTCAATTCGATCGGCCACCACAGCATGATCACAGCCCTGAAGCTTTTCAACACCTTGAATGTGAATGCGACTGCTGCCATGGCCTTCAATTTTGGCGCCCATGCGAATGAGCATTTCTGCTAAGTCGGGAATTTCAGGTTCTTGGGCTGCGTTTTCCAAAACGGTTTCGCCTTCTGCCAACGCAGCTGCCATCAAGAAATTTTCGGTGCCTGTGACCGTCACCATGTCGGTGGCAATTCGTGCGCCCTTCAAACGTTGACGACCGTTGGCAAGGCCCGCCACCATGTAGCCATGTTCCACAGCAATTTGGGCGCCCATGGCCTGCAAGCCCTTGATGTGCTGGTCCACAGGGCGCGAGCCAATCGCACAGCCACCAGGCAAGGACACTTTGGCTTTGCCAAAGCGTGCCAGCAAGGGGCCCAAAGCCAACACAGAGGCACGCATGGTTTTCACCATTTCGTAAGGCGCCTCAGGGTTGTTCAATGCCGCGGCATTGAGGTGCACGGAACCATCTGCCTCGTGCGAACACGTCACGCCCATGTTGCGAATGAGCTTGAGCATGGTGCTCACATCTTGCAGTTGCGGCACATTGCGCAGCACCACAGGCTGGTCTGTGAGCAAAGCAGCACACAGTTCGGGCAAGGCCGCATTTTTAGCGCCTGAAATTTCAATTTCGCCATTCAAGGAATGACCACCACGAATGATGAGTTTGTCCATTTTATTTTCGCCCTCAGCCCTGAGCTTTCGCCCACTCAGCAGGTGTATACGTTTTCATCGACAAGGCATGCACTTCGTCGTTTTGCATTTTGTTGCCCAAAGTGGCGTACACCTTTTGATGGCGTGCTATCAAACGCAGACCTTCAAATTGTGCAGACACCACGACAGCTTGCCAGTGACGGCCATCGCCATCCACATGGAGGTGTTCGCAGGCGAGGCCGGCAGCGATCATGGCTTGAATTTGTTCAGCGGTCATTTTTAATAGAAAGAGTTATTCGGCTCAGCCTCTGATCTTGTAGCCCGTCTTCAGCAACTGAATGGCCAACGTGCTTACACCCAGCAGTGCCACAGAGACCACCGACAAACTGATCCAAGGCGAGACATCGCTTTGGCCAAAGAAGCCATAGCGAAAGCCGTCAATCATGTAGAAGAAAGGATTTAAGTGACTCAGGCCTTGCCAAAAAGAGGGCAAAGAATGAATGGAGTAGAAAACGCCTGACAAGAAAGTCATGGGCATGATCACAAAACTTTGAAACGCGGCCATTTGGTCAAATTTTTCTGACCACAAGCCAGCCACCAGACCCAGGGTGCCCAAAAGCGCAGCGCCCATGAATGCAAACGTCAAAATCCACAAAGGATGTTGATATTGCAAGGGCGCAAACCAAACGGTGACCGCAAACACACCCAAACCAACAGCCAAACCGCGCAACATGGAAGAGCCCACATACGCGACAAACCAATGCCAGTGCGACAAGGGCGTGAGCAACAAGAACACCAAGTTGCCCATGATCTTGCTTTGCACCAAGCTAGAAGAGCTGTTGGCAAATGCGTTTTGCAACACACTCATCATGATGAGCCCTGGCAGCAAGAACGCGGTGTAGGGCACGGCGTCGTACACCTTGACGTGGTCTTCCAGCACATGGCCAAAAATCATCATGTACAACACCGACGTGAGGACAGGGGCCGCAATGGTCTGAAACGCAACCTTCCAGAAGCGCAAGACTTCTTTGTAAAACAACATGCGCCAGCCGTTCATGATTTGCCCTCAGCCATCACATCTAAAAACACGTCTTCCAAATCTGCTTTGCGAATCTCGATGTCTTCAGCCGTCAAGCCTGCTTGCCGAACTGCTGCCAAATAAGTTTCAATCTCAAGGGCATTGTTGGCAGGAAACTGAACGATGCGTCCGGTGATGCGCGCTTTGGCCGACAACTCTGCAGGCATCTGGCCATCCAGCTTAAAGCGCAACACATTGCTAGAGGCTGACTTCAACAATTCGGACGTGCTGGCCAGTGCCAAAACTCGACCTTGCTTGAGCATGGCCAAGCGGCCGCACAAGGCTTCGGCCTCTTCCAAATAATGCGTGGTGAGCAACACGGTGTGCCCTTCACGATTGAGTTTGGCAATGAACTGCCACAAGGTTTGGCGCAGTTCAACATCCACACCCGCGGTGGGTTCGTCCAAGACAATGACGCGCGGCTTGTGAACCAGCGCTTGTGCCACCAACACCCGTCGCTTCATGCCGCCAGAGAGTTGACGCATGTTTGAGTTGGCTTTGTCTGCCAAGCCCAAACTGTCTAACAACTCATCAATCCATGCATCGTTCTTTTGAACGCCAAAGTAACCCGACTGGAAACGCAAGGCTTCGCGAACTGTGAAGAAGGGGTCAAACACCAACTCTTGGGGCACCACACCCAGCATGCGCCGGCTGTGGACATAGTCGGTCTGAACATCGTGGCCGTGCACCAAGACACGGCCTTCGGTGGCTTTGGCCAAGCCCGCCAAAATGCTGATCAACGTGGTTTTGCCTGCCCCATTGGGACCCAGCAGACCAAAGAACTCGCCTTCAGCGATGTCAAAGCTAACATCGTTGAGCGCCTTGAAGGGCTGACTTCCAGCCGACTTGGCAGGAAAGGTTTTGGAAACGGATTGGAATGAGATGGCGGGCATGAGCCCTCTATTTTACGGTCAAGCGCTTTCGACCAAGAGCTCTGAGACCCCATAAAGCGTGGCCAATTCACGTAATTTGGCCGGGAA
>JBDLWA010000102.1:0-2631 GCA_039804505.1 Pseudomonadota bacterium | reverse complement strand
GCAGGCTTATGTTGGTGGTCTTAAGTTCTGATGCGACTTCACAAGAGTCCCGCAAAAGAGCACCCAAGGTTTTTCGTTAGAGAAATTCACAAAGGTTGAATATGGAAATCTCCAAAGCTGAAATGGCTAATGCAGCCAACGCTGCCGCTGCAGCATCGACGTCGTCTACCGAATTACGGGGCGGCGAAATTCTCGTTAAAGCACTCCAAGCCGAAAACGTCAAATACATCTGGGGATACCCAGGTGGTGCCGTGCTGCACATCTACGACGCTTTCTTCAAGCAAGACACCATTCAGCACGTGCTGGTACGTCACGAGCAAGCGGCAGTTCATGCCGCCGATGGCTATGCACGCGCCACGGGCGACGTGGGCGTTGCTTTGGTCACGTCTGGCCCCGGCCTGACCAATGCGGTCACTGGCATTGCCACCGCCTACATGGACAGTATTCCCATGGTCATCATCAGTGGTCAGGTGCCTACGGCCGCCATTGGTCTCGATGCCTTCCAAGAATGTGACACTGTGGGCATCACACGCCCCATCGTGAAGCACAACTTCTTGGTCAAAGATGCCCGCGACATGGCTGATGTCATGAAGAAGGCTTTCCACATTGCCCGCAGTGGCCGTCCTGGTCCTGTGGTGGTCGACATTCCAAAAGACGTCTCTTTCAACAAGGTGCCTTACACCGGCTACCCAGAAACCGTTGAAATGCGCTCATACAACCCTGTGCGCAAAGGCCACAGCGGACAAATTCGCAAAGCCCTCCAGTTGTTGATGGCGGCAAAGCGCCCCTACATCTACACCGGCGGCGGTGTGTTGCTTAGCAATGCATCGGGTGAACTGCGCCAGTTGGTTGAAATGTTGGGTTATCCCGTGACCAACACCCTGATGGGCTTGGGCGCATTCCCCGCCACCAACCCTAAGTTTTTGGGCATGCTGGGCATGCACGGTACGTGGGAAGCCAACAACGCCATGCAACACTGCGACGTATTGCTGGCCGTGGGTGCGCGCTTTGACGACCGCGTCATTGGCAACCCCAAGCACTTTGCGCAAAACGAACGCAAGATCATCCACATCGACATCGACCCCTCCAGCATTTCCAAGCGTGTGAAGGTCGACGTGCCCATCGTGGGCGATGTCAAAGATGTGTTGACCGAACTCATTGCCATGATCAAAGAGTCCGGCCTCAAGCCCGACAACCATGCACTGGGTGCTTGGTGGTCCACCATTGATGGCTGGCGCCAACGCAACTGCATGAAGTACGACAGCGAAAACACCACCGTCATCAAGCCCCAAAAAGTCATTGAGACTTTGTATGGCATGACCAAAGACGCCGATGCGTACATCACGTCCGACGTGGGTCAACACCAAATGTGGGCTGCGCAGTACTACAAGTTTGACGAACCTCGCCGCTGGATCAACTCGGGCGGTTTGGGCACCATGGGTGTGGGCATTCCTTACGCCATGGGCATCAAACTTGCCAAGCCAGACTCAGAAGTGTTTTGCGTTACGGGTGAAGGCTCGGTGCAGATGTGTATTCAAGAGTTGTCCACCTGCTTGCAATACAACACGCCCATCAAAATTTTGTCATTGAACAACCGCTATTTGGGCATGGTCCGTCAGTGGCAACAGATTGAATACTCGGGCCGTTACAGCCACAGCTACATGGACGCTTTGCCCGACTTTGTGAAGTTGGCCGAAGCCTATGGTCACGTGGGCATGCTCATTGAGCGCCCTGAAGACGTCGAGCCTGCATTGCGTGAAGCGCGCAAGCTCAAAGATCGCACGGTGTTCATGGACTTCCGTACCGATCCCACAGAAAACGTCTTCCCCATGGTTCAAGCAGGCAAGGGCATTACAGAAATGTTGCTCAGCCCCGAAGACCTTTGAATCACGACCATCCATTGAATTAACTTTAGAAGAATCTATTGACCGCCAAGCCTGCACATTACCGTGTGCAGGGGAGGGCGGCGAAAAGAGGAATCGCACATGAAACACATCATCGCAGTTTTGTTAGAAAACGAACCCGGCGCCTTGTCGCGAGTGGTCGGCTTGTTCTCCGCCCGTGGCTACAACATTGAGTCTCTCAGTGTGGCGCCCACCGAAGATCCCAGCTTGTCACGCATGACCATTCAAACGGCTGGCTCTGACGACGTCATTGAACAAATTACCAAGCACCTGAACCGCCTCATTGAAGTGGTCAAAGTGGTTGACTTAACCGAAGGCGCCTACACCGAGCGCGAACTGATGCTTGTCAAAGTTCGCGCAGTGGGCAAAGAACGTGAAGAGATGAAGCGCATGGCCGATATCTTCCGCGGTCGCGTGATCGATGTCACCGACAAAAGCTACACCGTGGAACTGACGGGCGATCAATCCAAAAACGATGCGTTTTTGGAAGCCATCGACCGCAGCGCCATTCTTGAAACAGTCCGCACTGGTGCCTGTGGCATTGGTCGGGGTGAGCGCATTTTGCGCGTTTAACTTAGCGCGTTTTTCCGCGTTTGACCCATTTACTTTTTGAACGATTTTTGAAGGAGAGAACCCATGAAAGTGTTTTACGACAAAGACTGTGACCTCAGCGTCATCAAAGGCAAAACAGTGGCCATCATTGGCTACGGCTCACAAGGCCACGCAC
>JBDLWA010000101.1:0-13325 GCA_039804505.1 Pseudomonadota bacterium | reverse complement strand
CATCAATTGTCGGTGGGGGAGCAACAAAGAGTGGCTGCTGCCAGAGCGCTGGTGGGATGTCCTGCTTTAATTGTGGCCGACGAGCCCACTTCTGCACTTGATGAAGACAATCAACTTGATTTTCTAAATTTACTGTTGTCAACGGCCAAAGCACAACAGACCAGTGTGATCACTGTCAGTCACGACAAACGAATTGCTTCGCAATTCGATCAAGTTTTTTTCATGCCACAGCGGGCATCAAAACATGTTTTGGCTTAAGTTAGCCCTCAAAAGCGCCTGGTCTAGGCGTTACACCCTCAGCCTGGTGGGCCTGTCTGTTTGCCTGTCTGTCATCTTATTAATGTGTGTGCAACAAATTCGCACCGATGCCAAACACAGCTTTTCAAACGCCCTGAGTGGTGTTGATTTGGTGGTGGGGCCACGAGGCAGTCATACAGACTTGCTGCTGTACAGCGTGTTTCAAATTGGCACCCCCACACAAAACATGTCCTATGCGGACTTGCAACGCATCAATGCTTTACCATCGGTGGCGTGGACCATACCCATTCAATTGGGTGATTCATTTGATGGATTCCCAGTGATGGGAACTACCAGTGACTTTTTCAAGCATTACCGTTCTTCAGGCCAAGCTTTGATTTTTCAAAAGGGAGAAGCTTTTGAGAATCCTCACAATCAACCTAATGCGCTCATGCAAGTGGTGGTGGGCGCAGAAGTGGCACAGTCTAAAAAGTTGAATTTAAACGACTCGTTTGCTGTGACGCACGGCTATCAGGCCCTAGAAGAAGCAGAGCATGCCGATCACCCCTTCAAATTGGTCGGCATTTTGAAACCCACTGGCACGCCTTTGGATCGAACGGTGCTGATCAACTTGGAGGCTTTTGAGGCCCTTCATGTGGGGTGGGGCATGGGCTTCAGGCCCTCTGCATTTGGCAGCAAACCAAACCTTGAAACAGAACAGCCCAGCCTAGCCTCGTTAACGCCAACTGAGTTAACAGCGGTTTGGGTTGGATTGCATTCACGTGCCACTGTTTTTTCGGCACGAAAAGCCATTGAAAGCATGGTGCCCGCAGTCGCTTCTGTTCCGTTGATGGCTGTGTTGCCTGGCGTTGCACTGGATGAGTTGTGGCAAATTGTGCGTGTTGTCGAAAACGCACTGATTGTGATGGGGGGCTTAGTGGCGGTGTGCTCTTTACTGGGCGTTGTGTCTGTGCTGCTGGTTGGCTTGTCTGCACGCCGAAAAGAGTTGGCCATCTATCGCTCTTTAGGAGCCGGTCCTGGCGCTGTTTTTTTAGCCGTTGCGGGGGAGTCGTTTTGGGTTAGCTCGATGGCTATCTTGTCGGGTGTTGTGGGGGCACAAGCATTGATCTTTGTTTTTCAAGATGTCTTGTTGCAGAGTTTTGGCATTCAAATGAAGGTGGGCTGGCCTGCTATGGATGCCTGGATCAGCATTGCTGTCTTGCTAGGCGCTGCCATGCTTGCAAGTTTGTTGCCCGCTTGGCGTGCTTACCGCATGTCTTTGTCGGACGGCCTGAATCCACCGCATTGATGCGCTGACTGCAGAGTTTTCAATATCAATATGTGCATCAGCTTTACACCTGTTCGAAAAGCACCTTGGGTGACGGCACAGTTTGGTGTTGAACTGCCTGTGTCTGACTATCCGGCTGAAGCGTACCCAGGCTATGCGGCACCCATCGTCCTTCAGAGCCATACTTCAGGCAGAGTGGCTTGCGGTCTGGCTCGCTTTGGTTTGATTCCAGCCTGGGCAAAAGATGACAAGATCAGTCGTCACACCTACAACGCACGAAGTGAAACCGTGCGTGAAAAACCAAGCTATCGCGCCGCTTGGAAACAACGCCGTTATGGCATTGCCTTGGTTGATCATTTCTTTGAACCCAACTATGTCACTGGCAAAGCCGAGCGGTGGCGAATTGAAAGTGCGCAAGGCGACCCCTTTGGCATCGCCAGCCTCTGGGAGACTTGGATCGACCCTGTGTCTGGCGAGTTGGTCACCAGCTTTTCCATGCTCACAGTGAATGCTGACGAGCACCCAGTGATGAAGCAATTTCACAAACCGGACGACGAAAAGCGCACGCCAGTGGTGTTGCATCCCCGTCAGTTCAAGTCGTGGCTGAGTGCCACTGAATCAGAAGCCATGGCAATGATGCATTGGCGCATGATGCCTGAGCTGAGCAGTCAAAAAGTTTGAAGCTACACAGCTTACCCAACGTAGGCCTCTCGTCAGCGCCCAGCTCTGGCTTGTTTTAAGCTTTCCAGCAAGCG
The DNA here is from genome assembly GCA_039804505.1 of Pseudomonadota bacterium. GTDB lineage: Bacteria > Pseudomonadota > Gammaproteobacteria > Burkholderiales > Burkholderiaceae_C > Limnohabitans_A. The sequence continues at coordinate 11,045 of JBDLWA010000101.1, read as the reverse complement.
GTCACGCCAGACTTGATAGCCTGCATCATTGGGATGCAATCCATCTGTGAAGTAGTTAGAAATTTGTGTGCCCGACGCATCTGTAAAAGCAGGGTACAAATTCAAATAAACGGTGAATTTTGAGAATTCGCTTGTTTTGACCAATGCTTCAAGTCTTTGGTTTACAACTAAAACAAGGTCCTTATTTTTGGCCGCATCGTTGGTGGGCAATAAGGACTGAAGCATGATTCGAGCATTGGGCTTGCGAGCGTGCAAAGCCCAAAGATTGGCCAAAACACCTTGATAAATACTTTCAGCCACAGGTTGCTCTGCAGCCCAACTGTTGTTGATGCCCAACATCACAACCATGAACTCGGGGTTGAGGGCTGGGGAATCTAAATGGCCCAGTCCACCTTGTGACTTGGGCAGAATACGATAAAGCACATGTTCAAGTCTGTCGCCAGAAATGCCAATGTTGAAGGCGAAGTTTTCGGTACCTGGGGTGGCAAAAGATTGATCCCAAATTTTGCGACCATATTTTTGACCACTCACCCAAGGGTTGTCGTCAAACAGCCAAAAGTCAGTGATGGAATCACCCACAAACAACAACTTCACCGCCCCTAGATCTTTCGACTGCTGAAGGTACGTGCTGATTTCGGATTGCCGTTTTTGCCAATGCTCTACACGTGCTGCAGGCTTGGTGGAATCAAAATTCTGAGCAGTTGCAAAGCCTAATTGAAATGCCAATCCTATCAACAGTAATACGCGGTACACATTATTTTTCATGGCAGTTCATTCGTTTCTCTAGAGTTTATTTTTTGGTGTTGTGTAGCGCTTTGTATGGATACACCTGAATCGCTTCCAAGGCATAACCCGACACGCCGGAGGCGGTTTTGTTTCGCGCTTCTTTCAACTCGCCTTCCACCCAAATGACTTCCATCGATTCGATAGGCTTTGAGAGATTGAGGTTGGGATGCGGCGTGACCAATACAATTTGATTGGCAGGTGGCGGCGGCGTATGAATACAAGCGCCAAAGTAGGGCACCAACAAAAATTCACGTTGACCATTTCGAACCGCATCGAGAGGCACCACAAAACCTGGCATGCGAATTTTTTGATTGATGTATTTGTTTGAGATGGGCGCTTCATCCAGCTTTTTACGCATGCTGGCCATCATTTTTTCAGCCTCTTCAGAGCCATCCTTTAGAAAAGCCATGCGACCATAACTGGCCATGTCTTTTTTCATTTGCTGGTACCACTCTTCGTTGAGCAGATCGTCCCATGTTATTTTTTGATAGCCGGGTGTTTGGGCCATCGCCGAACAGACCACCAGCACCTGAAACAGTGCAAGGCAGATCTTCCAAAAAGATCGAGGCGAAAGCTTTTTCAACATGAAGGTAGTTTGACTTTGGTTTGACGGTTCGTGATGACTTTAAGTGTCTCTCATCACTTTAAAGTCTAGCTGATTTGCGCGAAGCAGCACCTCGTGTGTCAAAGGCTCCCCAGAATTCAGAGGTTTTCCATCGATTTCAAATTTAACTTGATGTACTCGCTGCCTTGCAAATGTGCCAGGTGAGGTCACGTGGAGGGTGAGGCTTTTTTTCTCGTTGCCATGGCCCAAATGCAGTCTTGCCTTTTTCACCAAAGGCAAGCCAAGTGTGTATTGGGCTTGGCCGGGCTGGGCAGGGTAGAAGCCCAGTGTGGCAAACACAAGCCATGCACTCATTTGCCCGCAATCATCGTTACCCACCAGTCCGTTGGGTGCGTCACGATAAAAACGCTTTGCAATTCGCTCCACCAAAGCATGGCCTTTCCAAGGGGAGGGCGTGTGTGAGTACAGCCAGGCAGCATGGTGGCTAGGTTCATTGCCATGGGCATTTTGCCCAATCATGGCTTCTTGGCCTAGGTGCTTATTGACTTGGCTGCGTCGCTGAAAATAGTGATCAAGCCAATGTTCCATGCCTTGAGGGCCGCCCATCAGTTGACGCAAGCCCATGGGGTCGTGCAAGGCAGGGGTGAGGGTGTATTGCCATGCGTTGGCCTCTGTGTAATCGCCAGGATTGTTCAAGGGCGAGGTGGGTGTATCGGGATTGAAGGGCTCACGCCATTGACCCTTGCTGTTTCGACCTCGCATCACTCTAGTCGATTCATCCCACAGGTTCTTGTAACTTTGCGCTCTTTGTGAAAAGCGCACAGCAGTCTCTTGTTGCCCCAAAGCCTGAGCCACTCGGGCTACGGCATCATCGCCATAGCCATACTCTAGTGTTTTAGAAACAGCTTCGCCATGAGGCTCTAAGTCAAAGGGCAAGTAGCCATAGGTGTTGAGCAAATCCCAGCTGCGTTGTGCCCATTCTGGCGCTTGAGGCCTGGGCAAGGTGGATGTCTCCACCATGGCGTGAAGGGCTTGGTGATGATCAAACCCTTTGAAACCTTTGGCCACTGCGTCTGCGATAACTGGCAGTGCTGGATTGCCAATCATGCAATAACTCTCCCGGCCCCAAGCTGTCCAAATGGGCAGGAAGCCTTGCTGCGCATGATGCGACAGCAGTGTCTCCACCATGCCATCCACGCGTTCCGGCACGATCAGGGTGAACAAGGGATGAACCGCTCGAAAGGTGTCCCACAAAGACAGCGTGCTGTAGTAATGCCCACTGGCTGTTCGCACAATATCGCCTCGTGGCCCACGAACACGACCATCGCTGTCGGCAATATCACTGGGGTGAATGAGCGCGTGATAGAGGGCGGTGTAAAAAATTCGTTTTTGATTGATCGGCGCTTCAATTTCAATGCGACTCAGCAACTGCTGCCATGCTTGATTGGCTTCTTCCCGCACCTCATCGAAGTTCAATGACTTCAGCGATTGCAAATTTTGGCGAGCACCTGCTTCATCCAAGGTGGATAAGGCTACGCGTACCTCTAGCCGGCGTGATGTGTCCACCTCAAAGGTCAACAGGTAGCGGTTGGCTTTGTGGCCATCAAGGGGCGCTAGCAACTCAACATGGACTAAGGGTTGATCGAATTGAACTAAAAAAGACGTTTGACGCTCAACCCAAGCGACGGTATGTATCGTGCCAGTAATTTCCGAGGCTTGGTGATGCACAAACGATTGGGCTTGCTTGACCCGATGCGGTTCATTGAAGTGCAAACCATGTTGCAAATCGAGCAAGACTTGAACTTTGCCAGGCTTTGTAAAGGTGTATCGGTGGAAGGCCACGCGCTGGGTGGCTGTCAATTCCACTTGCACTTGATGACGCGGTAATTCAACTTTGTAATAGCCTGGTTCTGCCAGCTCGCTTTGGCGAGATTTTCTGGCTGAAAAAGATTTTGTCTTGACATGCCAATCTTGCCCCTGGCTGGGCATTAGCAATATGTCGCCCAGCTCTGGAATGCCGGCGCCACTGATGTGTGTATTTGAAAAACCCAAGATGTTTGGATTTTTGTATTGGTAACCACTGGTGTAGTCCCAGCCGCGGTCTGCATTGTCTGGACTAGGCGCCACCATGCCAAAGGGGACCACGGCCCCAGGGAAGGTGTGACCTGTACCGTCGGTGCCTGCAAACGGATTGACGTATTGTGTCCAGTTCTCATGAGCGGCTTGACTTTGCTTTGGGGGCGCTGATTGCGACGTCAATGGCACACTTGCAGACATCACACCCATTGCCGAAGCAGGCGCATTGAACAGCCATCGACGACGTGAATGAGATAAGTTTTTCATGCTTGATTCACTGAATGCACAGATTCTGCTTGTGAGAAAAATCGCAAACTATCAGCAAGATGTGTTTGCCAATAAGGCCAGTCATGGCCCCCCGAAAATTCTTCATAAGTATGAGCAATGTTCAAATTGAGCAAGGCCTGATGCAATTGTCGATTGGCGTCTAAATACGGATCGTCCAGCCCGCAATCAAACCGCAAAGCTGGTAACTTACTGGCAGACTGAAGTGCACTCAACACTGACAGGCTGGACTCATCGGCAGCCCAACCCGTGCGCGATTCTTCAATCAAAGCATCCATGTGCGATATCTCGGTCATTGAAGAATGCCCCGAAGCCGCCTTGTATCGTTCCGAATATTTGCCAGCCAGACGAAGTGCCGCCAATCCGCCCATGCTCAAGCCCGAGACGTATCGATTCGATTGGGCGCTACACGCCTCGCACACTTGCATGGCGATGTCTGGCACTTCTTCAACAATCCAGTTTTCAAAATCCTGCTGGGCATGACGAACATAGCCAGACCCATCGCCCCATAGGCCATCACTGGGCATGATCAGTACCATGGGTTGAATTTCACGTTGACGCATCAAGCGCGCGGCCGTGAGGTGTGCTGCGCCTTTGAAAGCCCATGACCAGTGCGAGCCATACACGCCGTGCAGCAAGGTCACAATGGGCAAATTACGATGTTGATTAAATTCTGAAGGTAGAAATAAGGTCACATCGGCTCGTTGCTGGAGGGCCTTAGATTTGACGGTGATGCATTGCAAACCTTCTGGTGTGAGCGCAGGGTCTGAAATTTCGAGGGTTCTAAAGTTCATGTGGTTTCCTGCTCAAACACAATCACGCCTTTCAGGTTGTTGCCATTCATCATGTCGTTCAGTGCCTCTTGTAATTGCAGCAGTAAATAGTGACGCGTCACCATATTGGCTACATCGAGTTGGCCTTCTTCAATCCACTTAAACAATTTGGGAAAGTCTCTAGAAGGATGACATCCCCCATACAAGGGCGTGAGGTATCGCTTGTCCCACCAAAAATCTAGCATGGAAGCCGGTACCTGCCCATGAGCGCCAGACAGTTGCAACGCTTGACCACCATGTCTGATGAACTTTAAAGGCGCAAAGGCTAGGCTGTGCAAACCTGTTGCTTCAAAGGCATGATCTGCACCGCGAGACTCAGTTAATGCGCGCACCTGTGCGACGGCTTCTTTGAAATCATGATCATCGTCAGTGATTTGCCAAGTGTGTGTCGCACCAAAAGATAACGCCCGTTCCAAGCTTTCTTGACGTTTGTCTAAAGCAATGATCTGTTTGGCACCTGCAATGCGTGCGCCTTGTATCACTGACAAACCCACGCCGCCGCAACCCAGAACTACCACACTGTCGCCTGATTGAACCTTGGCGCTGTTGATGACGGACCCTACGCCGGTCATCACCCCACATCCCAAGATGCACGCATGGGCCATCACCAGCGAGGCGGGCAAAGGTGTTAGTGCCTCAGAACGAACCAAGGTGTATTCAGAGAAAGTTCCTAAATGAAAGGAGCGCCGAATGTCTTGATGTTGCCATTGGGTATGCGGCGAATCCACAGAGGGCGACGCTTTGGCAAGACCTTGTGTTCGGTTGCACAGGTGGCCCTGCTGGCTAGTGCAAGGGTGGCAATGGCCACAAGGAATGGCCCAATTGAGCAAGACGCGTTGCCCTAATTCAAAGCCAGTGACGTCAGGCCCCATTGATTCAATGGTGCCGGCACCTTCGTGCCCCAACACCAAGGGACCTTCCCATGAAAGAGATTGTTGATCGGTGTGGCAAATACCCGCAGCGGCCATTCTCACGCGCACTTCAGAGCCCACAGGCGCGCGCACTTGGGTGGGCTCAATGACAAAGCCACCTGAGCCATTGCTAATGGCGGCAAGGGACGAAATGGCGCCCCTCATGTGGCGTCTGTCGACGGGCTGTACAACAAGGGGTTTTTGGCACTGGCTGCCAGTTCGCCCGGCTTGACACCGGGGCACCATTGCGCCGCATCGTTGGTTTGAATGGGGCTTAAGGCCGATGCCAGTTTCATATCAGCGTCCATGTAAATGACGGTCATGACTGAGCGTGGCTGTGCGGACACATTGGCACCAGCTTTATGAAAGACCCAACCCAAATGAAAACTCACTTCGCCCAGATCAAAAGGGCTGGCCGCAAACTCGAAGCCATGCTGAGCCATATTGGCACTGATTTTTTCTTCACTTTCATCGGAGATGCCCAAGTCGCGCCCAAATTCAACCGATTGACTGCGTCCATAGAACCCCAATGGGCCCATGTTGTGTGGGACGGCTTGAAGAGGAATCCATGCCGTGATGGTGCGGTCACTGCTGAGGGGCCAGTAATACTGATCGGCATGGGCAGGCGTAATGCCACCTCCGGGTTCTTTGTAAAGTGATTGATCGTGATAGAGGCGGACTCCACTCACTTCAAGCAACTCGGCTGCAATGCGCGCCAGTCGCTTGCCTTGTACAAACTCATTCACCACGGGTGAGTGTTCCCATAAATTCATGACTTGCAAAAAGGCCTTGTCGTAGGTACTGCGCTGTTCAAGCGGTACATGCTGGGTGTTGAGTTCAATGGTGAGGCGCGTGATTTCTTGGCCGTAATGAGCCAGTGTTTCAGCGTCTAGAACATCTTTGAGTTTGATGAAACCATCTTTTCTAAATTGTTCAATCTGTGTAGACGTTAAGGGGTAGTGCGTGTTGAGGTTCATGTCGGTTGTACCTTGTTCAATGAGCAAAGTATCCAGAAATTTTGACTTGTGCTGTGAGCCGTTTTCGACCAAAATTAACTCTTAATTGACGCATATCATGGCTACTTAATCAATATGAAGGTATTTAAAGAGCGAGTTGTCCACCCGGATGAATCATTCCGTGCCATTCACATGGTGCTGGCATGTTTCGATGCGGCGCGTCATCGTCATCCGCAAGCCGAACTCACCTGGATTGTGCAGGGGGCAGGGGTTCGCTTTGTAGGCGACAGTGCAGCCCCCTTTGAAGCTGGCGACCTGGTGCTCTTGGGACCCGATGTACCGCATGTGTGGGTCAGTCATGCGCAAGACAAAGGCAAGCCGCATGAATTGCGAGTGGCTCAATTCCCGGCTGACTTACTTCAAACGCTCTCGGTACCGGAATGGGGTGCTGTTCAAGGTTTGATGATCAAGGCCTCAAGAGGCTTGGTCATTCAAGAGCCAGTGCGGACGCCTGTGCAAAATTTGATGCTTCGCTTGCAGTCCTCCCATGGAATGACTCGGCTTGCGCTGCTGTTTGAAATTTTGGGACTGTTGATTGCAAACCCCAAGGCTCTTCAAGCATTGTCTACGGCCGATATCTCTTCAGCAGGTGGGCGCGACAGGGGTCAAACCGACAAACGCATCGATAAGGTGGTTCGTTGGATCCACGAGAACATCACCCAAAATCTCAGCATGGAAGAAGCAGCCGCCAAAGTGCACGTTAGTCCCGCGGCCTTTAGTCGATTTTTTCGCAGAAGTTTAGGCAAAACATTTACCGAATATGTGAACGACCTGAGGTGTGCCGAAGCCGCCATTCAATTACGAAAGTCTGACAAACCCATCGCGGCCATTGCGCAAGACTGTGGCTTTAGCACCTTGTCACATTTCAACAAACAATTCTTGATGCGCTACGGCAAAACACCGCGCATTTACCGCAAGCCGCATTAATGTGTCCATGCTTTACGGCGAATTCGTTCTAAACGTTTTTCAAGTCGTGTGACGGCTTCGTCGCCATTCATGCGTCCCGACAACACATCGTGCGCTGCATACCAAAGGCTTTGACTCACCTGAGGGTACTTAAGACCCGTTTGAGTAGAAGGCCTGATCACGCCATTGGCAATGATGGTTCTTAAAGCAGGCATATGGGGGTTGGCGGCAATCACTTCTTTGTCGGCATAAAGCGCAGGACGCGTTGGATTGAAGGCGCCTTGAATGGCGCGTTCGCGTTGCACGGCGGCACTGGTCATGTACATCACCAGATCGGCCGCCAGGGCAGGGTGCTTGGAATAGCGAGCAACTCCCAATTGCCAGCCACCCACTGCAGAACGGCCACCGTTCGCTTGGAGTCCAGGCATGGGGGCAATGCCCACTTTGTCCTTCACGGGGCTGTCATCCTTTTGCATCAATGCCCAGGCATAGGGCCAATTGCGCATGAACAATGCATTGCCACTTTGAAAAACACCGCGCGAGTCTTCAGGCTCGTGATTCAAAACACCCAAGGGCGAAATGTCGCCAATCCATCGGGCCGCCATGTCCAAGGCCGCTGCGGCGGCATCGTTGCGAACGGTGATCTCTCCTTGCTCATTCAACACTTGGCCGCCATTGCTGCTGGCAATCCATTCCATGGCATGGCAGGTGAGTCCCTCATCGGCTTTGCCCTGAAACATAAAGCCATGGAAATCCGTGTTGCCTCGGGACCTTTCGGCGGTTTGAATGCGTTTGGCAACGTCGCTCATTTCTTTCCAAGTTTTGGGCACGGCTTGTTGGTATCTCGCCAGTAAATCCTTGCGGTAATAAAACACGCCAGCATCGGTATACCAGGGCAATGCCACCAGTTTGCCATTGACGGTGTTGCCTTCTATCAAGCTTTTGAAATGGAGGTTTTCTTCGCCCTTGGTGTAGGGCGCCAAGTCGATCAAGTGGTCTTTGAGCAAGCCGGGCCAGACCAAATCGATTTGCAAGACATCGATGTCGCTCGATTTGGCTGCAAACAACTGCCGATAAAGGGCTAATTTATCGGGAACACTGGATGGGGGAGAAAAGTTGCGAACCGTGTTGCCTGTTTTCTTGGCCCATTCTTGGGCGTACTTGAAACAGTAGCTAACGTCTGTGCCACTGGGGCCGCACGCCACCGTCAATTCGGCTGCTATTGCAAAGCTTGGTAACAGCGCTAAAGCGCAGGTTACCCAAAACAATTTGATTCGCGTTGACAACAGAAACTTCATGAGCTTGATCTTTGGAAGTGGCTCATTTTGGCGAATGGATCACTGCAAAGGCGATAGCGCCTGTGCGATTTCTGACTGTATTTATACCCGCTATACCTCACCCGTGGTGTAGTGCACTCACCGTGCAGTGCACCCTCGACCCCATGGATTCGCTTCAATCCATCTTGGCGCCAGACTTCACAATCACCTGTTCCCACTTGTCAATTTCTGTTTTGACAAAGGCTCTAAATTCTTCGGGGCTGTTGCCCACAGGCTCTGCGCCTTGTGCTTCCATTTTGTCTTTGATGTCTTGCGATTGAAGCGCTTTGATAGAGGCGTTGTAGAGTGCTGCCACGATGTGTGGCGGAGTTTTGGCCGGCGCAAACAAACCATTCCAGCTAGAGACTTCAAAGTCGGGTAAGCCAGCCTCTGCCATGGTGGGAACGTTGGGCAGGGTGCCCATGCGTTTTTTGCTAGCAACTGCGATGACATTGAGCTTGCCACTCTTCAAATGGGGAATGGCTGACAAGGCCGTTTGAAAACTCATTTGAACCTGGCCGCCCAACAAGTCTGCAATGGCAGGGGCCGCGCCTTTGTAGGGCACATGGATCAAGTCAATGTTGGCGCGCATTTTTAAAAGCTCGCCCGCTAGGTGAGGTGAGCCGCCATTGCCACTCGATGAAAATGCAAACTTGCCTGGGTTTTGCTTAGCAATGGCGATGAACTCTTTCAAGTTTTTGGCGGGCACAGACGGGTGAAGCGTCAGCACCGACGGTGCAGTCATGTACTGGGTAATGTGCACAAAATCGCGCATGGTGTCGTAGCCCATGTTTTTGTAGGCCGTCATGTTTGTGGCATTGGCAATGGTGCCCAACAGCAATGTGTAGCCATCGGGTGCACTTTTCGCAACAAACTCGGAAGCAATATTGCTGCTGGCCCCGGCACGGTTTTCCACAATGACGGGCTGCCCCAGAGTTTCTTGCATCTTGAGGGCAATGCTTCTTGCCACAATGTCGGTGGCGCCTCCAGGGGCGTAGCCCACCAGCAAGCGAATGGGCTTCACGGGATATACCGCTTCTTGTGCGTAACTTGTGATGGATAAAAAGCAAAGAACGACTGCCCAAATTCGATACATACGCATTCCGTTTTAAAAGTAGAAAAGGATGCGGGAAGTGTAGGGACACAATAGGAAGTCAAGCAAGTGCACGGCATTGGTGTTGACCCTAGGTTGAATCATTCTAGGGTCTTATTCAGTAAGATACTCAGACATGAGTTATGACGCTGCTTTGGTATGTTTGAAGCAGGTCCATGACTTTTGCATTGGAGCAAAGTTTTATGAGTTCGTTCATTCAAACCAATCTTGCCAAGCCTCGTGCATGGTTGCCACCAGAACTTGCCCTTGATGCTTCTTGGATTCATCACCTAAGCCGCGAGGCTGTCGAAGACATAGAAGTGGCCCTTCAGCATGCCAAAGCCACAGGCAAACCTTGGCTGGACATGACCGCCAACGACTTTCCCCTAAGGCGTCATGCCAAGCATGCCATCGATCAAGCGTTTGCTTTTACACAAACTGCCTATGGCATGTGCTTGCTAAAAGGTTTTCCTGTAGACCGTTGGTCGGCGGAAGATGCACGCTTGGCTCACTGGGGCATTGGCTTGAACGTGGGTGTGGCCAGAACTCAAAACATCGCCAGCCAAGTGATGAACGATGTTCGTGATGAGGGTGGAAGTTACAAAGTTAAAAACGGCCGCGGTTACAACACCAATGCAGGCCTCGACTTTCACGTGGATTCGTGTGATGTGGTGGCCTTGCTGTGTTTGCAAACCGCCAAGTCGGGTGGTACCAGCAAAGTGACCAGTTCAATTGCGGTGGTGAATGAAGTGAAGCGATTGCGTCCAGATTTAATTCCGGTCATGCAACAACCCTTCTATTACAGCTACCAGGGCACCAACGATGCCACGCAACCCCCGTTTTACAAATGCCCCATCTTGGGCGATGACCCTGAGTTTTTCTCATTGCGCGCCAATCGCAAAAATGTCACGGCTGCGCAGCGCGATTTTCCTGAAGTGCCGCGATTAACGCCTGAGCAAATTGAGCTGCTGGATTTGTTGGATGAGTTGTTACCCGATGACAAGTTTTGCTATTCCATGCAACTCGATCGCGGTGATATGCAGTTGTTGAACAACTATGTGGTGATTCATTCGCGGACCAATTTTGAGGACCATGAAGAGCCGGAGAAGAAGCGTCACTTATTGCGGCTTTGGCTCAGCATTCCACAAGGGCAGCGATTACCAAGTTTGTGGAAAGAGTATTTTGGCGCGATTGAGGCAGGGTCTGTGCGGGGTGGCGTGAGGGGTAGTCAAACTACCGGTGCATTTTTGGCCTATGA
>JBDLWA010000100.1:0-11770 GCA_039804505.1 Pseudomonadota bacterium | reverse complement strand
GATTCAACATCGGTCATCCGCAGTTGTTCAAAAGGGACGACCAAAGCGTCCTTTGCAAAAAGGTTAGACATCAAAAGCTCCAAAGTTAAAAATCAGTTGACAGGCCCGAACCAACTCTCAGAATCTTGTTTGTTGTTAGATGTGATTCTTGAGCGCCAGCAGGCGGTAGATAATGATCATGATTTTAGGACGCAACGCCCTCATTAACTGGATAATTTGTAGCAATGCCACACAGAACAGTCTTTTTTATTTCCGACGGAACGGGTATTACCGCAGAGACCTTTGGCAACGCCATCTTGGCGCAGTTTGAAATGAAGACGCGCCACATCAGGCTGCCGTTTGTCGACAGCGTCGACAAAGCCCATCAAGCTGTTCGGCAAATCAACCATACCGCTGAAGTCGAGAACATCAAACCCATTGTTTTTACGACTTTGGTCAACATGGAGGTTCTGGAAGTGATTCGGGCTGGGTGCAAAGGCATGCTGCTGGACATGTTTGGCACTTTTGTGAACCCCCTTGAGGAAGAACTGGGCGTCAAGTCGCATCACCGGGTTGGACGCTTTTCAGATGTCAGCAAAAGCAAGGAATACCACGACCGCATTGAAGCCATCAACTTTTCATTGGCACACGATGATGGTCAGTCCAATCGAGACTTAGAGTCAGCTGAGGTGATATTGGTGGGCGTGAGTCGCAGCGGCAAAACACCCACCAGTTTGTATTTGGCCATGCAGCACGGCCTCAAAGCCGCCAACTACCCTCTTATTCCGGAGGATTTCGATCGAAAACAGTTGCCGCCAGCGTTGGTGCCGCACCGCAAGAAAATATTTGGCTTGTCCATTCATCCAGAACGGCTGTCAGAAATCAGAACCGAGCGCCGGCCCAACTCCAAGTACGCCAGCTTACAAAATTGCCGTCAAGAAGTGGCCGATGCCGAGTCGATGATGCGAAGGTCTGGCATTCGCTGGCTGTCCACCACCACCAAATCCATTGAAGAAATAGCCACCACCATTCTTCAAGAGATCAAGCCAGATCACCTCATTTATTGACGCAAGGTGGCGGCAATCCGTTCGGCACTGCTTTGAGCCACTGCCGGATCTTTGGCTTCCACCATCACTCGCACCAAAGGTTCGGTGCCACTGGCGCGAATTAAGACTCGACCTGTGTCGCCCAGTTCAGCCTCGACGGCTTGTGTGGCTTTGGCCAATTCTGGGTTGTCTTTCCAGTTTTGGTCCTTTGCCAAGCGAACGTTGATGAGGACTTGCGGAAAGAGCACCACATCGGACAACAACTCAGACATGGTTTGACCGGTGGCAACACAGGCTTGCAAGACTTGAAGCGCACTGATCAAGCCATCGCCCGTGGTATGTTTGTCCAGGGCCAACAAATGGCCAGAGCCCTCCCCGCCCAACAGCCACGACTTCTCTTGCAAAGCCTCGAGCACATAACGATCGCCCACTTTGCTGCGCACGAACTCAATGCCTTTTTTCTTCAGCGCCACTTCCACCGCCATGTTGGTCATCAGTGTGCCCACCACGCCAGGCACCACTTCGTCCCGCGCAATTCGGTCGCTGACCATCAAATACAACAGCTCGTCGCCGTTGTACAAACGCCCGGCCTTGTCGACCAATTGAAGGCGGTCGGCGTCGCCATCTAGCGCAATACCGTAATCGGCTTGGTGAAGCTTCACCGCCTCAACCAAGGCTTCGGGATGGGTGGCCCCTACCCCTTTGTTGATGTTCAAACCATCGGGCGAACAGCCAATGGCAATGACATCGGCGCCTAACTCATGAAACACCTTAGGCGCAATTTGATAGGCTGCACCGTTTGCAGCGTCCACCACAATTTTCATGCCCTTCAAAGTGAAATCATTGCTGAAGGTGCTCTTGCAAAATTCGATGTATCGACCTGCGGCATCGTCCAAACGCTTGGCCTTGCCCAGTTCTGAGGAGCTGACCCACACGGGCTCTTGGTCGAGCAACGCTTCCACCGTGGTTTCCCACTCGTCGCTGAGTTTTTTGCCTTTGGCGCTGAAGAACTTGATGCCGTTGTCTTCGTAGGGGTTGTGACTGGCGCTGATCACGACACCCAAGGAGGCACGTTGTGCGCGAGTTAAGTAGGCCACAGCAGGTGTGGGAACGGGTCCCAACAACACCACATCGACACCCGCAGAATTGAAGCCCGACTCTAAGGCGCTCTCCAGCATGTAGCCTGAAATGCGCGTGTCCTTGCCAATCAAGACAACGGGGTGTTTTTCTTTTTGTCTTAAAACGCGGCCCACCGCGTGGGCTAAACGAAGCACAAAATCGGGTGTGATGGGCGCTTGACCCACAGTGCCTCTAATGCCATCGGTTCCAAAATATTTTCTAATCATGGTGTGTCTGAAGTGAGGTCGGCTGTGCCGAGCTTGTTCTAATTTTTAGAAGCCAATTTTACGCCTTTGTGGCGGCCAACACTCGCAAAGCTTGCACCGTCTCTTGAACATCATGAACGCGAACCACAGAAGCGCCGTTTTGAACGGCCAGCAGTGCAGCCGCCACGCTGGCTCCTACCCTTTGCTGGGCATCAGGCACCACCCCTTTGACGGCCGACAACTTTCCCAAGGTGCCTTTGCGCGACCAGCCAGCCAGCAAAGGCAAACCCAGCGAAAGCAAATCGGCTTGATGGGTCAAGAGGCTGACATTTTGGGCCACCGTTTTGCCAAAGCCAATGCCAGGATCGAGCACCAGCCGCGCCGACGAAACCTGACGTTGTCGCAGTGCTTCTACCCGTTCGCTCAAAAAATGAGAAACCTGGCTGACGGCGTCGCCAGTCATGGGCTGCTCATGCATGCTGAGCGGATCGCGATGCATGTGCATCAAGCACACACCACAGGTACCATGCCGTGCCACGACATCGAGGGCCCCGGCCTGACGCAATGCCCAAATATCGTTGATGATGTCTGCCCCCATGTCAAGGGCGGCTTGCATCACTTCAGGCTTGTAGGTGTCGATGGAAATGGGAACTTGCCAAGCCATCGCTTCTTTGACAAAAGGCAAGACACGCGACAACTCTTCTTCAGCGCTGACCGGCTGCGCGCCCGGCCTAGAGGACTCACCGCCGATGTCCAAAATATCAGCGCCCTGCCGCAGCATGGCTTCTGCGTGTTGTAGGGCTTGCTTGAGTGAGTGATGCTGCCCCCCATCAGAGAAGGAATCGGGGGTGATGTTCACAATGGCCATGACCTTGGGCTCAGACAAGTCAATCTGAAACCGGGTGGTTTGCCAAATGGGATGACTCATGGGGATGGCTCTTTGATGGCTCTTTGGATAGCGCTCAATGAGAACGGGGCCGAAGCCCCGTCAAACAGTCCAATCCATCAAGCAGCGTGTGGCTCGGGATCGGTTTTAACAGCGGGCGGGCCGCCGGCATCGTCACTGCCTGATGGCGGAATGCGAGGTGTCCAGTCTTTGGGGGCCTTGGGTTCACGGCCGGCCATGATGTCATCCAGTTGGGTGACGTCAATGGTTTCCCACTCCAACAAAGCCTTGGCCATGGCGTGCATTTTGTCGCTGTGCTCTTCAATCAAGCTGCGCGCCAAGTTGTACTGCTCGTCAATGATGCGGCGAACTTCAGAGTCCACCTTCTGCATGGTGGATTCAGACATGTTGGTGGTCTTGGTGACGGAACGTCCCAAAAACACTTCGCCTTCATTTTCAGCATAGACCATGGGGCCCAAGGCCGTGGTCATACCGTAACGCATCACCATGTCGCGCGCAATTTGGGTGGCACGTTCAAAGTCATTGCTGGCACCGGTGGTCATTTGCTTCATGAACACTTCTTCGGCAATACGGCCACCAAACAACATGCTGATTTGGTTCAACATGTATTCGCTGTCGTAGCTGTAGCGATCTTTCTCGGGCAAGCTCATGGTGACACCCAAGGCACGGCCACGAGGAATGATGGTGACTTTGTGCACCGGATCGCACTTAGGCAACAACTTGCCAATGAGGGCGTGACCCGCTTCGTGATAAGCCGTGTTGCGACGCTCTTCTTCGGGCATGACCATGCTCTTGCGCTCAGGGCCCATCAGAATTTTGTCTTTGGCTTTTTCGAAGTCTTGCATCTCCACCACGCGGGCGTTGCGGCGTGCCGCCATGAGGGCCGCTTCGTTGCACAAGTTGGCCAAATCGGCACCGCTCATGCCAGGGGTACCGCGGGCAATGACGCCTGGGTTCATGTCCTGACCAATTGGGATTTTGCGCATGTGCACAGCCAAAATTTGCTCGCGACCGCGGATGTCGGGCAGCGTGACATACACCTGGCGGTCAAATCGACCGGGGCGCAACAAGGCGGCATCCAAGATGTCGGGACGGTTGGTGGCAGCCACCACAATCACGCCCAAATTGGTTTCGAAGCCGTCCATCTCCACCAACATTTGGTTGAGCGTTTGTTCACGTTCATCGTTGCCACCGCCCAAGCCAGCACCACGCTGACGGCCAACGGCATCGATCTCGTCGACGAAAATAATGCAAGGCGCATTTTTCTTGGCGTTCTCGAACATGTCGCGAACACGGGCCGCGCCCACACCCACAAACATTTCAACGAAGTCGGAACCAGAGATGCTGAAGAAAGGCACTTTGGCTTCGCCAGCAATACTCTTGGCCAGCAAGGTTTTGCCGGTACCCGGTGGGCCCACCAACAGCAAGCCACGTGGAATACGACCGCCGAGCTTTTGAAAACGTTGAGGATCTTTGAGGAAGTCGACCACTTCCTTCACTTCTTCTTTGGCTTCATCGCAACCCGCCACATCGGCAAAGGTCACTTGGTTGGCGTTTTCATCGAGCATGCGCGCTTTGCTTTTGCCAAAACTGAAGGCGCCGCCTTTACCGCCCCCCTGCATTTGACGCATGAAATAAATCCACACGCCAATGAGCAGCAGCATGGGGCCCCAGCTGACCAACAAGCTCATGAGGAGTGAACCTTCTTCGCGGGGCTTCACATCAAACTTCACGCCATTGGCAATGAGGTCACCCACCAAGCCGCGGTCCAAATAAGTGGCCGTGGTTTTGATGCGGCGATCGTCGGTGGTGACAGCCACAATTTCGGTACCGCCCTGACCTTCTTGGATGGTGGCGGTTTTAATGCGGTTGCTTCTGACTTCTTCTAGAAAGTCGGAATAACCCAAATAGCCAGATCCCGCACCGGTGCGGTTGTCAAATTGTTTGAATACAGTGAAAAGCACCATGCCAATCACAAGCCATACGGCAATCTTGGAAAACCAGGGGTTGTTCAAGAAGAGCTCCCATTTAACGTCGAATTGGTGTTCATTCTAGGCTTTTGAAAGGACAGTTCCCTTTATTTCCCTTGACTTAGCCTTAAAAGTCCAAGGAAATTTGTTCTAAAACATCAGTGCCGCAACACTCAAACCGCAGCAGGCCTATTTTTGGGTTCAATTCCCACCAAAAACTGTTCTGAAGACTTGTCACGTGACGCCTTGGGTTTGATGGGCTTGACCACCTTAAAAGAGTCCTTGAAAAGCTTGACCAACTGGCTATAACCACTGCCATGAAACACTTTGACCACCAAGGCGCCTTGGGGCTTGAGGTGCATTTGGGCAAATTCAACCGCCAATTCAATGAGGTGAGAAATGCGCGCCGCATCGACGGAATCAATGCCCGACAAATTGGGCGCCATGTCAGACACCACCACATCCACAGGCCGGTCGCCCACAATGGCTTGCAGCTGTGCCAGCACATCGGCTTCTGTAAAGTCGCCTTGAATGAAGTGGACGCCCTCCACAGGCTCCATGGGCAAGAGGTCGACGGCCAAGATGGTGCCGTTCAAATCGCCCACCGCAGCCCCTTCGGGCGACAAACGGCGCCTGACGTACTGACTCCATGCGCCAGGGGCCGATCCTAAGTCGACCACCAGATTGCCGGGCTTGATCAGACCAAAGGTTTCGTCAATTTCCTTCAATTTGTAGGCAGCCCTGGCCCGATAGCCCTCTTTTTTGGCCAATTTGACGTAGGGGTCATTGACGTGATCGTTTAACCACGACTTATTGACTTTTTTACTTTTGGTTTTTACTTTCATGTTCTTCCATTCAAGCAGGGATAATAGCGCTATGTCTCAAATTCAACTGACTCCCGCTCAACGCAAGGTTCACAGAGCCGAAGCGCACCACCTCGACCCCGTTGTCATGATTGGCAACGACGGCCTCACGCCTGCCGTTGTCAAAGAAACCGACGCGGCCCTCAAGGCCCACGGCTTGATCAAAATTCGTGTTCTAGGCGACGACCGTGTTGCCCGCGAAGCCATGTTCAATCAGCTGGCGGAGGACCTCAGCGCAGCGCCTATTCAGCACATTGGCAAATTGCTTGTGTTGTGGCGCCCTGTGCCTGAAAAGGAAAAAACCGTTTCAGAAGATCGCATGGCCGGCCCCCGTGATTTTAAGGTCCTGAAGTACAGCAGCCGTGGTGGCCAACGCCCCGAGGTCAAAACATTGCGTGTGTTGGGCAATCAACGCCTGACATCTGGCGGCCAAGTGAAGCGCGCCAAGGTCAAACAAAAATCGATCAAGAAACGCAATCAAGCTTAAGCCATGACCGTGCAGTCTGCTCAACGTCACATCATTTGCATGAAGTGGGGCACCAAGTATGGCCCCGAGTATGTCAATCGTTTGTACGCCATGGTGCGCAGGCACCTGACGGGCGACTTCAACATGGTGTGCCTCACGGATGACAACACTGGCATTCGCAGTGAAGTTCAATGCCTGCCCATTCCCGCTTTAGATTTGCCCCCCGGCATTCCTGAGCGTGGCTGGACCAAGCTGGCCTCCTTCACACAAGACTTGCATGGCTTGCGCGGCACAGCGCTGTTCTTGGACGTCGACGTGGTCATTGTGGGCAGCTTAGATGGCTTCTTTGAAGTCCCTGGCGACTTCATGATCATTCACGACTACAAGCGCCCTTGGCGCATTACTGGCAACTCTTCTGTTTACAGGTACCAGTTGGGCGCACACCCGGATGTGCTCGAGTATTTCCGCAACAACTTTGACAGCATTCGCAAACAGTTTAGAAACGAACAAGCGTATCTATCTGACTTCTTGCACAAGCAAGGCAAGCTGGCGTATTGGCCAGCTGAGTGGTGCCCTAGCTTCAAGTACCACAGCATTCCATCATGGCCCACCAACTACTGGACGGCCCCTCAAATTCCTGCCGATGCACGCATTGTTATTTTTCACGGCGAGTGCAACCCCCCCGACGCATTGGCAGGTAAACGCAATCGAAAATTCAGGTTCATCAAGCCAGCCCTCTGGGTAGCAGCGCATTGGAAAGAGTAGTCACAAACCAATCGCGTGAACTAGATTTTGCAAAGAAAAAAGGCGTTCAATCTGAACGCCTTTTCGTTGGAGCCGATGCGCTGTTTAAATATAAGACACGGCCACAATTTCGTAACGCTTCTCGCCACCGGGCGCCTGCACCACTGCCACATCACCCTCTTCTTTGCCAATGAGCGCGCGTGCAATGGGGCTGCTGATGTTGATCAAGCCCAACTTGAGATCGGCTTCGTCTTCACCGACGATTTGGTACTTGACCACTTCGCCCGTGCTTTCTTCTTCCAACTCCACCGTGGTACCAAAGACAATTCGGCCGCCAGCATCCACAGATGCGGGGTCGATGATTTGCGCGGCAGACAGTTTGCCTTCAACTTCTTGAATACGACCTTCCACAAAACCTTGGCGGTCTTTAGCAGCTTCATACTCTGCGTTCTCGCTGAGATCGCCTTGCGCGCGAGCTTCTGCGATGGCGTTAATAACGGAGGGACGCTCCACCGTTTTCAATTGGTGAAGTTCTGCCTTTAGCTTTTCAGCGCCGCGCAGGGTAATGGGAATAGTAGCCACGAGATGTCTCCGAATTTTTAAGCGGTCAACATGGCGTGCATTTCTTGAACAGAAATGACATCCAGTTTGTCCATGTACTTCATACCTTCAACAGCCGCTTCTGCGCCCGCGATGGTGGTGAATGTTGTAACGCGTGCCAGCAAAGCTGAGGTGCGAATAACACGTGAATCTGCAATGGCGTTGCGGCGTTCTTCAACGGTGTTGATGACCAAAGAAATTTCGTTGTTCTTGATCATGTCCACAATGTGTGGGCGGCCTTCAGTGACTTTGTTGACGGCTTGCACAGGCACCCCTTCAGCTGCGATGGCGGCTGCCGTACCTTTGGTAGCAAAGAGCTGAAAGCCCAAGGAGACCAACTCACGTGCAATTTTGACGGCACGTGGTTTATCACCATTTTTAACGGTCAAGAACACTTTGCCTTCACGCGGCAACTTGGTGCCGGCACCCATTTGGCTCTTCACAAAAGCTTCGCCAAATGTTTTGCCCACACCCATGACTTCACCGGTGGACTTCATTTCTGGGCCCAGAATGGTGTCGACGCCAGGGAACTTCACAAAGGGGAACACCGCTTCTTTGACGCTGTAATAAGGCGGCGTCACTTCTTTGGTAATACCCTGTGAAGCCAGCGTTTGACCCGCCATACAACGTGCTGCCACTTTGGCCAACTGAATGCCCGTGGCTTTTGAAACGTAAGGCACTGTGCGTGATGCTCGTGGGTTCACTTCCAACACATAAATGACATCTTTGCCATCCACGTGTTGAATGGCAAACTGCACATTCATCAAACCCACCACGTTCAAAGCACCGGCCATGGCCGCTGATTGACGCTTGAGTTCATCGATGGTGGCCGCACTGAGGCTGTAGGGTGGCAAGGAGCAAGCAGAGTCACCGCTGTGCACGCCGGCTTGTTCAATGTGCTCCATCACGCCCCCAATGAAGGTCTTGCCTTCGGGGTCGCGAATGCAGTCCACATCACACTCGATGGCATCGTTCAAGAAACGATCGAGGAGCACAGGTGAATCGTTGCTAACCTTGACCGCTTCGCGCATGTAGCGCTCGAGGTCGCGTTGCTCGTGCACAATTTCCATGGCGCGGCCGCCCAGCACATAGCTGGGGCGAACCACCAAGGGGTAACCCAAGGCAGCAGCTTTTTCCAGGGCTTCGGGCTCGGTGCGCGCTGTGGCATTGGGCGGCTGACGCAAGCCCAATTCGTGCAACAACTTTTGAAAACGCTCACGGTCTTCAGCGGCATCAATCATGTCGGGGCTGGTACCAATGATGGGCACGCCAGCCGCTTCCAAGCCGAGGGCCAATTTCAAAGGTGTTTGACCACCGTATTGAACGATGACGCCGGTTGGCTTTTCTTTGTCGACAATTTCGAGCACGTCTTCCAGCGTCAGCGGCTCGAAGTACAAGCGGTCAGAGGTGTCGTAGTCGGTGGAAACCGTTTCGGGGTTGCAGTTGACCATGATGGTTTCGTAACCATCTTCGCGCATGGCCAAAGCCGCGTGCACGCAGCAATAGTCAAACTCAATGCCTTGACCAATTCGGTTCGGACCGCCACCCAAGACCATGATCTTCTTGTTGGTGGTGGGCTCTGCTTCGCACTCGTCTTCATAAGTGGAATACATGTAGGCCGTGTCAGTTGAGAACTCGGCGGCACAGGTGTCAACACGCTTGTAAACGGGACGAACATTCATGGCGTGACGCTGCGCGCGCACTTCGTGTTCTGTGGTTTTGAGCAACTTGGCCAAGCGACGATCGGAGAAACCTTTTTTCTTCAACGCGCGCAATTCGTCAGCCGTGATGGCTTTCAAGTGGGTGGTTTCAAGTTCAAGTTCAATCTTGACGATGTCTTCAATTTGCACCAAGAACCAGGGGTCAATTTTGGTGAGGTTGAACACTTCATCCACACTCAGGCCCATGGCAAAAGCATCGCCCACATACCAAATGCGCTCGGGACCGGGTTCGCCCAGTTCTTTTTCAAGCACTTCGCGGTCTTGTGTTTTTTCGTTCAAACCATCGACGCCCACTTCCAAACCGCGCAAGGCTTTCTGGAAGGACTCTTGGAAGGTACGGCCCATGGCCATCACCTCGCCCACCGACTTCATCTGAGTGGTGAGGCGACTGTCGGCTGTGGGGAATTTTTCGAAGGCAAAACGTGGAATCTTGGTAACCACGTAATCGATGCTGGGCTCGAAACTGGCGGGTGTTGCACCGCCTGTAATTTCGTTGCGCAATTCATCGAGTGTGTAACCCACAGCCAATTTGGCAGCCACTTTGGCAATGGGGAAACCTGTGGCTTTTGAAGCCAACGCAGAGGAACGTGACACACGTGGGTTCATCTCAATGACCACCATGCGGCCGTCTTTGGGATTGATCGAGAACTGAACGTTAGAGCCACCGGTATCGACACCAATTTCACGCAGCACAGCCAAGCTGGCATTGCGCATGATTTGATATTCTTTGTCCGTCAATGTTTGGGCAGGCGCAACCGTGATGGAGTCGCCCGTGTGCACACCCATCGGGTCTAAGTTTTCGATGGAGCAAATGATGATGCAGTTGTCCGCCTTGTCGCGAACCACTTCCATCTCGTACTCTTTCCAACCCAACAACGACTCTTCAATGAGGAGTTCGTTGGTGGGAGATGCTTCCAAACCGCGCTTGCAGATGGTCTCGAATTCTTCGGGGTTGTAGGCAATACCGCCGCCTGTGCCACCCAAGGTAAAGCTAGGGCGAATGACGGTAGGGAAACCCATTTCACGCTGAACTGTCCAAGCCTCTTCCATGCTGTGGGCAATGCCAGAGCGCGCAGAGCCCAGACCAATTTTGGTCATGGCATCTTTAAACTTGAGGCGGTCTTCGGCTTTGTCGATGGCTTCAGGTGTGGCGCCAATGAGCTCGACTTTGTACTTATCGAGCACGCCGTGGTGCCACAAATCGAGCGCACAGTTGAGCGCTGTCTGCCCACCCATGGTGGGCAGGATGGCATCGGGACGCTCTTTGGCAATGATCTTTTCAACCGTTTGCCAAGTGATGGGCTCGATGTAAGTGACGTCCGCGGTGGCGGGGTCGGTCATGATCGTGGCAGGGTTGCTGTTGATCAAGATGACTTTGTAGCCCTCTTCGCGCAACGCTTTACAAGCTTGCACGCCAGAGTAGTCGAACTCACAGGCCTGGCCGATGATGATGGGGCCAGCGCCAATGATGAGAATGCTTTTGAGGTCGGTCCGCTTTGGCATGTTATTTGGTCTCCATCAGGTTGATGAAGCGATCGAAGAGATAGGCAATGTCGTGAGGACCAGGTGAGGCCTCTGGGTGACCTTGGAAACAGAACGCGGGCTTGTCGGTACGGGCCAAGCCTTGCAAGGTGCCGTCAAACAAAGACACGTGTGTGGCACGCAAGTTGGCGGGCAAGGACTTTTCATCCACCGCAAAACCGTGGTTTTGGCTGGTGATGGACACGCGACCGGAGTCGAGGTCTTTCACCGGATGGTTGGCACCGTGGTGGCCAAACTTCATCTTGAAAGTCTTGGCACCACTGGCCAAAGCCATGATCTGGTGCCCCAGGCAAATGCCGAAGGTGGGGATGCCGGTTTCGATCAGCTCAGCAGCAGCAGCAATCGCGTAGTCGCATGGCTGTGGGTCGCCAGGGCCGTTGGACAAGAAGATGCCGTCAGGCTTGTGCTTGAGCACTTCTGCGGCCGGCGTCTTGGCGGGCACCACGGTGACTTTGCAGCCGCGTTCGGCCAACATGCGCAAGATGTTTTTCTTGACGCCAAAGTCGTACGCGACCACATGGAACTTGGGCGTGGTCAAGTTGCCGTAGCCTTGGCCCAAAGTCCACTCGGTTTGTGTCCACTCATACGACTTGGACACGGTGACTTT
>JBDLWA010000099.1:0-5766 GCA_039804505.1 Pseudomonadota bacterium | reverse complement strand
CGCGGGCCACTTGAATGTAGTCGACGTGCGCATTGGTGGTGATCTCACCAGCCAAAACAACCAGACCGGTGTTGGTCAGGGTCTCAGCGGCAACGCGGCTGCGGGGGTCTTGTTCAAAAATTGCGTCGAGAATGGCGTCGGAAATTTGATCGGCGACCTTGTCGGGGTGGCCTTCGGACACAGATTCTGAGGTGAAAAGATAGTCATTCGCCATGAGGGGCCTCCTAAAGTTTGGCATGCATGTTGATTTGCGCTACCTGAGCTTTTGGGCCTCGGCGAACGCTTTAGCAGATTTGTCCGAAGACAAGGCACAATTCGAGGCATGGGTGCATGCGTTTCAAACGGTGCGTGTCGCCCTGCAAGTTGCTCTATTTAACTCAGCGACCTGCATAGTTTACCAAACACAACATGATTTTTTGGTTTCGTCTTTTGTCACATTGGCCTTTGTGGGCTTTGCATGCCATGGGCCACGCGGTCGGATGGCTGGCTTGGCTACTCTCGCCCACCTATCGCCGCCGATTTTTGGCAAACACCCAAACGGCGGGGCTGAGTTTCTGGCAGGTCAAGGGTGCCATTGGTCAGGCAGGCTGTATGTCAACAGAATTGCCTCGCTTGTGGCTCGGCAAAACGCCAACCGTGGTGTGGTCGGAGGGCTCTGCCGCTCGCCTAGACAAAGCCTATTCAGCCGGTCAGGGCGTGTTGATGTTGACCCCTCACTTAGGTTGTTTCGAAGTCGCTGCGCAAAAAATAGCTGACGAATTCAGTCACAAATACGGGCCCCTGACAGTGCTTTTTCGACCTTCGCGTAAAGCGGGTTTGGACGAAGTGATGCAGTCCTCACGCGCTAGGCCTGGATTGGAAACAGCGCCCACCACGCTGCCAGGTGTCCGCCAAATGATCAAAGCCCTTAGAGCCGGCCGGTCAGTGGGCATGCTGCCTGATCAGGTGCCGCCAGAAGGCATGGGGCAGTGGGCGCCATTTTTTGGCAAGCCCGCATACACCATGACTTTGGCCGCTAGGCTTGCCTTGCAAACGGGCGCTCAATTGGTTTTGGTGTGGGGCGAGCGTTTGCCTTGGGGACAAGGCTACGAAGTGCACACGGCGGTTTTAGAGGAAGCACTGGCCGAGGATGTGGACGGCGTGGTCGTGCAAATTAACCAAGCCATGGAACGCTTGATTTTGACCCGTCCAGATCAGTATTTGTGGGGCTACGCACGCTACAAACAACCTCGGCAGGACACCCACGCATGAGCGGCTTGTTCATTGCCTTGATGCGGTTTTTGTCTCATTGGCCCTTGCCCGCCTTGAGGGTGTTAGGTCATGTTCTAGGGGTGCTGTTGTGTGGGTTGGTGCCCAGCCGCCGGCGCGTCGTACAAACCAATTTGCGTTTGTGTTTTCCAGAAAAAACACCCGCCCAAATTGATCAATTGACGCGCGCGCATTTTGTTCAATTTGCCCAATCCTTGTTAGACCGCGCCTGGCTCTGGCATGCACCTTTAGAGACGGTCAAGCAGCGACTTCATTGGACGGGCTCAGACGCTGCCTTGTCTCAGTTGATGCAAGACGGCCCGAAGATTGTTTTTGCCCCTCATTTTGTAGGGCTGGACGCTGGGGGGCTGGCCTTGACCTTGAAGGCTGCCAAGCCGGTGTCGTTTATTTTTGTGCCTCAGCACAACAAAGTGCTCGATGCATGGGTCAATGAAGGTCGCCAAAGAACGGGCAACGTCAAACCTTATTTTCGCCATGAAGGGGTGAAGCAAATCATGAGTGGTTTGCGCCACGGTGAAATGTTGCACCTCTCGCCCGACATGGACTTTGGTCCTGAAGAATCTATTTTTGTGCCCTTCATGGGCGTGCCTGCGGCAACGGTGCCCTCACTCTCTCGGTTTGCCAGATTAGGGCGTGCGCCTGTGATGACCTTGGTCACGCGCATGACGCCACAAGGCTATGAAATGAATGTGTCTGAAGTTTGGTCAGACTTTCCCACAGTTGATGTTGAAGCCGATACGCAGCGCATGAACGATGAATTGGCGACGGCCATTCACGAATCACCTGACCAATATTATTGGGTTCACAAGCGCTTTAAAACCCGCCCAGAGGGCGAGCCGTCGGTTTACAAAAAGGCGGAAATTTCGCGCTGAATCACTTCAGGCAATTCGTGAACCACCCAGTGCGATCCTTCTGGAATGGTCACGTAAGTGAGTTGCGGAATGTACTTGTCCAAGCCCTCGTTGAGGCTAGGCAACAAGGCCACATCTTTCAGGCCCCACAGCAATAAGGTGGGCACCTCGATGCGGAGCATGCTGTCGGGCAGCTCTAGTTTTTGTAAGGTGTTTTCACCTGCTTTGCTAGGCTTCAAAGGCGATGCGCAGTAGTAGTTCAAGCCACCTTGCAGCCCGCACGACCAAGCCCGCGCATAGTGTTCTTTAACTTCAGGGGTAAGCCACGTGGGCTTGACACCTTTTTCTAAAAAGCTGAACAGCACTTCAAACTGGTTGGCACTGAGTTCGGCTGCGGCTTGAGGCTCGCAGAAATAATTCATGTAGTCGCTGGCCGCAATTTGGGCTGGGCTGCTTTTGAGGTCGCGCAAAAAAGTACCCGGATGTGGCGAGTTGATGATGATCAATTTGTTCATCAACTCGGGACGCTGATTGGCCAAGTTCCAAGCCACACCACCGCCCCAATCGTGAGCCACCAAAGCTTTCAAGGGCGCCGAGCCCGATTCAATTTGAATCAAGGCCTCAATGTCTTGCACCAAAAATTTGGCGCGGTAGGCTGAGACGTCGGCCGGCTGGCTCGATTTTTCATAGCCGCGCAAATTGGGTGCCACGCAGCGGTAGCCGCCGTTTTGAGGTTGAGAGAAATGCAAAAGCATCTCGTCCCACACAAAAGCTGCTTCTGGAAAACCGTGCAAAAACAGCAACACAGGCTGTCCTTTTTGCCCAGCGGCACGGCAGCTCAGTTCAATGCCGTGGGGCAGGGTTTGTTGCCAAGTTTCAATCATCGGTGTGTGTCCAATCCCACATCAATTGGGCCAATTCTTCAACGCCTTGTTTTTTCAGGGCGGAAAACAATTTGGCTTGTCCGCCCCCAGCTTGTAGCTTGGCGATGGACAAGGCTTTGGCCGCCTCAGAGCGGGTCAATTTGTCGGACTTGGTCAACAGAACCAAAAAGTTCAAGCCTTCTTCTACGCGAGGCCGAATGACCTCTAGCAAAACCTCGTCAAGCTCGGTCATGCCTAGGCGGGGGTCGCACAACAAGACAATGCCTTTGAGGTTTTCCCGGGTGACCAAGTAGTTGGCCATGACTTTTTGCCAGCGCAATTTGTCTTGTTTGGGCACGGCTGCGTAGCCATAACCCGGTAAATCGGCCAAAACGGCGTCAGTCACGCCCTGTTTGCCCAAGGCAAAGAGGTTGATGTGTTGGGTCCGCCCTGGCTTTTTAGAGGCAAAAGCCAGCTGTTTTTGCTGGGTCAGGGTGTTGATGCAGGTTGATTTGCCGGCGTTGGAACGTCCAACAAAGGCAATTTCAGGGGTATCCATCTCCGGCAGGTGGAAAAGTTCAGCGGCGGTGGTTAAAAACCGGGCCGTGTGCATCCAACCCATGGGCGTGATGGGTTTCACCACTGTTTCTGGGGCAGATGCAGCCTTGGTAGGGGCTTTTCTGACTTTGGCGGGGGCTACTGGTAGGGCAGAATCGGGGCTGTTTTTGGTGGCCATTCGGGTCAAACTTTCGAGGCGTCAGAAATGACGCTAGCAAGCATTGTAGAATCCTATGGTTTTGCGCCTACTATTTCGGATGTCGCCCATGAAGTCAATGACTAAATTTTTATTCGCCGCCTTCACATCAGTTTTGATGGTTGGTTCTGTTTTTGCCAGCGATGCAGCCCCCAAAGCTGCCAAGCCTGACCTTGCCAAAGGCGAGGCCATTGTGGGGGGTGTTTGCGCTGCGTGCCATGCGCCCGACGGCAATTCCATGATTCCCATGAATCCAAAATTGTCACAGCAGCACCCTGAGTACCTTGTGAAGCAACTCCAAGAATTCAAATCAGGCAAGCGTGCCAATCCCGTGATGGCTGGTTTTGCCGCTCAGTTGAGCGATGCAGACATGCGCAACGTGGCTTATTTCTTGGCCAGCAAAACAGCCCAGCCTGGTTTCGCCAAAGAAAAAGAAACAGTCGCCATCGGTGAAAAAATTTACCGCGGTGGTATCCCCGATCGTCAAATTGCCGCTTGCGCGGGTTGCCACAGCCCCAATGGTGCTGGCATGCCTTCCCAATACCCACGTTTGTCTGGCCAACACGCCGACTACACCGTGAGCCAATTGACACAGTTCCGTGATGGCATTCGCAAAAACAACTTGCAAATGACACAAGTGGCTGCCAAGTTGAACGATCGCGAAATCAAAGCGGTGGCCGACTACATTGCAGGCTTGCGTTAATCGCTTCGAGTTTTAACTTGACTCACAAATCATGGGCCCTTGGGGCCCATTTTTTTTACCTGTTCGTCATGCCAGCGTAGACACGGCTCAACAAGCACTTCAAAATCACCTCACGCCCATTTAACCCTTGCCAAGACGGGGGTAAGTCTGAAGTTTTTAAATGGCTTCATTCGTTTGAAAGACTCCTATGCTAATTCGCAACCATCAAGATGGCTTTATTCACCCTCTAAGCAGCGAAATCACATCGCCTGAGGTCTATGCCAACCGGCGCCAATTGCTGCGCCAGTGGTCTGCTGGTGCGGCCGCAATGGGCCTTGGAAGTTGGGCGCAACGCGAGGCATGGGCGCAAGGCGGTGCAGCGGCACCTTTGAGTGCATTGAGTGCTCTGCCAGCCAACCAGTCCACAGTGCAAGGCGCCATGAGTGTTGAAAAACTGACCTCACAAAAAGATGCCACCAGCTACAACAATTTTTATGAATTTGGCGTGGACAAATCAGATCCAGCGCGCAATGCGCACACCTTAAAAACCACGCCCTGGTCCATTGAGGTGGAGGGCTTGGTCAAAAAACCCACACGCTTCAACTTGGAAGACGTCATGAAATGGGGCGCGATGCAGGAACGAATTTATCGACTGCGTTGCGTTGAAGGCTGGTCCATGGTGATTCCTTGGATTGGCTATTCCTTGTCCGATTTAATCAAACGCGTAGAGCCCTTGCCCGGTGCCAAATACGTCGAGTTCATCACCCAAGTCGATCCGCAAACCATGCCAGGTGTGCGCGGTGGTTATTTGGATTGGCCCTACACCGAAGGTTTGCGCATGGACGAAGCCATGCATCCGCTGACCCTGCTCACCTTTGGCATGTATGGCCAAGTCTTGCCCAAACAAAACGGCGCCCCCGTGCGTTTGGTGGTGCCTTGGAAGTACGGCTTCAAAAGTGGCAAAAGCATTGTCAAAATTCGGTTTGTGGAAAAGCAACCCATGATTTCTTGGGCCAAAGCCGCACCCCAAGAATATGGCTTTTATTCCAACGTGAATCCGTCGGTGGATCATCCGCGCTGGAGTCAGGCCAGCGAGCGCCGAATTGGCGAAGGGGGCCTTTTGGACAAGAAGCGTAAAACACTGATGTTCAATGGCTACGATGCACAAGTGGCCTCGTTGTACGCCGGCATGGACTTGGCAAAAAACTTTTAAGCATGCGTGAACTGCTCCGAAAACCAGCTGCCAAAGCGTGCCTGGTTTTGCTGTCTCTCTTGCCATTTGTAGGCATGTGCTGGGCCATCTACAGCGAGCAACTGGGCCCCAATCCTGCCGAAAATTTGATTCGA
>JBDLWA010000098.1:0-2782 GCA_039804505.1 Pseudomonadota bacterium | reverse complement strand
GAATAGCCTTGCGGCAAAGCAAAGCGCATGTCGTTGCAATCGAGGGTGTAGGGCACGATCAATTGCGGCACCACTTGACCATCCGACTTGGCCACTTTCATCCAAAAGGGCAAGTCGTCGCCGTAGTAGTCGCTGTCGTATTCGAAGCCCCCAAAGTCGGCCACCAAGCGCCGCGTTCTGGGGCTGTCACGACCGGTGTACCAACCCAAGGGGCGCTCGCCCGCCAGGTTTTGTAGGAGGGTCATGGCTTCGGCCATGTGCGCACGCTCCGTGGCTTCGTCAATGTTTTGGTAGTGAATCCACTTGAGGCCATGACATGCAATGTCGTAGCCCAATTCTTGAAACGCTGCCAACACATCGGGGTGTTTTTGAAGCGCCGTGGCCACCCCAAATACGGTGAGTGGCAAGTTGCGTTTTTCAAACTCACGCAGCAGTCGCCACACGCCAGCACGCGAACCATATTCGTAAATGCCTTCCATGCTGATGTGTCGATCGGGAAAGGCTGCGGGGTTGAACATTTCAGACAAAAATTGTTCAGAGCCTGCGTCGCCGTGCAGCACGGAGTTCTCGCCGCCTTCTTCGTAGTTCAGCACAAACTGAACCGCCACGCGTGCTTGCCCTGGCCACTGTGCATGCGGCGGATTGCGGCCATAGCCCTGAAGGTCGCGAGGGTAGGGCGCTGTAGAGTCGTATGCGGGGTAGGTCATGACAAAGCCAATGAAATATCGTGTGTGGGAATTTTTTTGTGGAAGCTCAAACTTTGCTCCACAAAAATCAAATGCTCTTCCATCAAGCGTGCCGCCAAATCGGCATCTTTTTGCACCATCGCTTCCAAAATGGCGTCGTGTTCATCAGCAGAGTGTTGCGCCGCATTGTGCGATTGGTACATCAAGGTAATCAGGGCGCAGCGTGAAATGAGATCGCCCAGCATTTGCGCCAACACGGGGTTGCCCATCAATTCGGCAATGCGAACATGAAAGTCACCCAACAGTTCGGTGCGTCCGCGCACATCTTCTTGGGCCACCGCCTCTTTCTCTTGTTTGATGTGTGCTTTGAGCGCGCGAATTTTGGTGGGCGTGATGTCACGCACAAATTCACGGGTCATTTGTACTTCCAGCATGCGCCTCACGCTGAAAACTTGCTTGGCTTCGTCGGCCGAAGGGGCGGCCACAAAGGCGCCGCGGGCCGGTTCCATGCGAATGAGCCGGTTTTGGGACAGCTGAAACAAGGCTTGCCTCACCAAGGTGCGCGAGACACCAAAGTGGGTGGCTAATTTTTGTTCGGCCAGTTTGGACCCTGGCATGAGCCGGTGTTCAACAATGGCTTTGGTCAATGCACTGACAATGACGTGGGTTGAAGAGGTTTCCATGCGGAATCATGATAGCTTCTAATGCCAAAAGTGTATACACTTTCGGTAGACAAATTTAAGGAAATTCACCATGGGCTTGAGCACGCACGTTTTAGACACCATGCACGGTTGCCCAGCAGCCGGCATGCAGGTTAGCCTTTACACCACCGAGGGCCAGTTTGCGACCTTGGTCAAAAGTTTCACCCTGAATGCAGATGGCCGCAACCCTGATGGCCCGCTGTATGACAACGCCAGTTTGCAAAAAGGCACCTATCGCCTGTCGTTTGATGTGGCGGCCTATTTCAAGGCCAAAGGCGTGAAATTGCCAGAGCCATCGTTTTTGAACCTCGTCACCCTCGATTTTGGGGTGGCCGATGTCACCCAGCACTACCATGTGCCCCTGTTGGTCAGCCCCTGGAGCTATTCCACCTACCGAGGCTCTTAATTTTTGAATTATTTCTGGTCGAAGTTGCCCGTGATGGAGGCGAAATCAATAAAATCGACCTTTGTTTTGAACTAACCTCCAACGACCCCCCTTATGAGCCAAGTGACCAACACTGTGCGTTTTGTGCTTGACGGCAACATTGTCGAAGCCCAAGGCGTACGCCGCACCACCACCGTTTTAGATTACCTGCGTGAGCAACTGCACCGCACAGGCACCAAGGAGGGATGTGCGGAAGGGGACTGCGGCGCTTGCGTGGTCATGGTGGGCGACCTCAACGCCAGCGGCAATGCCGTGGACTACAAAGCCGTCAACAGCTGCATTCAACTGCTGCCTTCCCTCGACGGTAAGTCCATCAAAACCGTTGAGAGCCTGAAAAAGCCAGATGGCAGTTTGCACCCCGTGCAAAAAGCCATGGTCGAATGCCACGGCTCGCAGTGCGGATTCTGCACTCCCGGCATTGTGATGAGCTTGGTCAATTTGGTTCAAGTCAATCCATCGCCAAAGCGCCAAGAAGTCAGCGATGCGCTCAGTGGCAACTTGTGCCGTTGCACCGGTTACTCACCTATTTTGGAAGCGGCGTCCAAAGCCTGCAGCAACAAAGCCGCACTTAAATTAGACGACGCAGCAGATGTGCCCTTGTTGAAAGAAATTCAACGCGCGTCCACCCCCACACTCAGCTTGGAAGGCGACATCATTGTTCAGCCCGTGGTTCGCACGCGCAAAGGCAATGAGTTTGTCTCACCTGCCACGCTGGCCGAAGTGGCCGACTATTTGGTCAAGCATCCAACATCAACTTTGCTCGCGGGCAGTACCGAAGTGGGCTTGCAAGTCAACAAACAATTCTCACGCCCCGATCACATTGTTTATTTGGGCAACGTCACAGAGCTCAAGCAAGTCAAAGACACGCCCCAAGCTTGGCACATTGGTGCCGTGGTGTCGCTCACAGAAGTGGAAGCTTTGGTGGCCAAGGCCTATCCAGACTTTGCCGA
>JBDLWA010000097.1:0-23950 GCA_039804505.1 Pseudomonadota bacterium | reverse complement strand
GTGGTCAGGTCTTCAACCGTTTTGGAGTGGTCGACGCGGGCCACATCTTGTTCAATGATGGGGCCTTCATCCAAATCGGCCGTCACATAGTGGGCTGTGGCGCCTATCAGTTTGACACCCCGGTCGTGGGCTTGGTAGTAAGGCTTGGCGCCTTTAAAGCTGGGCAAGAAGGAGTGGTGAATGTTGATGGCGCGACCTGACAATTTGCGACACAAATCGTCTGACAAAATTTGCATGTAACGCGCCAACACCACCAGTTCAGCGCCTTCAGATTGAATGATCTCGTACTGTTTGGCTTCGGCTTCAGCTTTGTTGGCCGAACTCACTTGAATGTGATGGAAAGGCACGTTGTAGCTGGCGGCCAGCTGATAAAACTCACGGTGATTGCTCACAATGGCGCGAATGTCGATGGGCAACAAACCGCTCTTCCAACGAAACAGCAAATCATTCAGGCAGTGGCCTTCTTTGCTGACCATGATGACCGTGCGCATGGGTTGGGTGGTGCTGTGCAAGTTCCAGTTCATGCCAAACGGTGTGGCAAAGGTCGCCAGTTGCGTGCGCAGATCGGCTTCGGACACCTGGTCGCAGGCAAATTGCACGCGCATGAAAAACAGACCCGTGTCGTGGTCGTTGTATTGCGCGGCCTCTTCAATGTTGCCGCCGCGTTCTAGCAAAAAGCCTGAAACGGCATGCACGATGCCCGTTCTGTCGGGGCAGGATAGCGTGAGAATAAAAGCGTGATTCATGGTTGACATTGTCGCAGGGACAACAGCACTTTGCCAAAAGAAGGGGCTTGACGGGTTTACACTGATCCCTTGATGAATTTATCAGCCCGGTTTGGGCCGAGAGGGGATCACGATGGCGACTGCAGAATTCAAACGACCCGAGGGCGGCGCTGCCTTCAACATGGACCACCAATGGCTGCCTTTCACGGCCAATCGCCATTTCAAACAAGACCCTCGGGTGTTTGTGGCGGCCGAGGGCATGCACTTCACCACCCACGATGGCCACCAAGTGTTGGATGGCATTTCTAGCCTCTGGTGCGTGGGGGCGGGCCACAATCGCAAGCCCATTGCCGAGGCCATCAAAAAGCAACTCGACACCCTAGATTACGCCACGGCCTTCCAGGTCAGCAACGATCAGGCCTTCGAAGCGGCCCAAATGATTGCCGATTTGTGCCCAGGCGATCTCAACAAAGTGCTGTTTTGTAACTCGGGTTCTGAAGCGGCAGACACTTCTTTGAAGGTGGCGCTGGCCTATCACCGAGCCCGTGGTGAAGGCCACCGCAATGTGTTCATTGGCCGAGAAAAGGGCTATCACGGCGTGAACTTTGGCGGCATGAGTGTGGGCGGTTTGCCTGCCAATCGCAAAGTGTATGGCGCGCAACTGCTGCCCCGTGTGGATCACATGCGCTTCATTCACGACCCGGTCAATCATGCCTACATCCACAATGAGGAACCTGTTTGGCAAGAAGACCCCCTGCTAGAACTGGAAGGCCGCATCTTGGCTTTGCACGATCCCAGCAACGTGGCCGCCATCATTGTCGAGCCTGTGGCGGGCTCGGCCGGCTGGTATTTGCCTCCCAAAGGCTACCTCAAACGCCTGCGCGAAATTTGCGACAAGCATGGCATATTGCTGATTTTCGACGAAGTGATCACTGGCTTTGGTCGCATGGGTACCAACTTTGGCGCCGACTATTACGGCGTGGTGCCCGACATGCTCAACTTCGCCAAATGCGTCACCAACGGCGTCATTCCTTTGGGTGGCGTGGTGTGCCGTGACTTTATTTACGATGCCATGATGAATGCTGGTGCTCCCGAGCACGTCGTAGAGTTTTTCCACGGCTACACCTACTCTGGTCACCCTGTTTCATGTGCTGCGGCCATTGCCACTTTGAAGCTGCTCAAAGATGAAAACCTGTTTGCCCGTGCGGGTCAAATGGGCCCCGTTTTGGGCGACGCCATGCACAGCGCCTTGAAGGGCCTGCCCAATGTGATTGGTATTCGCAGCTTGGGCTTGGCGGGTGCTGTGGAATTGGCCTCCATCGCGGGTGCACCAGGCAAGCGGGCTTACAACATCTTTTTAGACTGCTTCCACAAAGGTGTGTTGGTTCGGGCGGCCGGTGAAAACTTGGTGCTTTGCCCGCCCTACATTGTCGAAAAAGAACACATCGACAAAATGGTCAACGTCTTGGCCGACAGCATCCGAAAGCATGCCTAAACCGACTCACCCCACCCAAGCACGGCCCTCCAAAGCTGTGCTTTGGCTTTGGTAGAGATCACGCATTGCGCTCACTGTCTTTTTTTCTACAAATTGCGGGCACCCTGTTGGTGGCCGTGGCGGCAGCGCTTTTGTGTCAGTGGCTCAAAACGCCCATTCCCTGGATGCTGGGCCCTTTGCTGGCCACGGCGTGTTTGTCGGTGTCGGGTGCGCCTACCCGTAGTTCGGGCTACTTGCGCAATGTAGGCCAGTGGGTGATTGGTGCTGCACTGGGTTTGTATTTCACAGCAGAAGTGGGCCAGTTGGTGGTGAGCCTGTGGTGGGCCATTGTGTTGGGCATTGTCTGGGCCCTTGCCTTGGGTTTTTTGTTTGGCCATTGGTTGCAATGGCGCAATGCGCCCAACATGCCCGAGTTGTCGCGCAAAGACATGCGCGCGACCACCTACTTTGCAGGTGCTATTGGCGGCGCTTCAGAAATGACGCTCATGGCCGAGCGTCATCATGCGCGCACAGACTTGGTCGCGGCATCGCACAGCTTGCGCTTGGTGATGGTGGTCATTTGTTTGCCCTTTGGCATGCAATGGTTCCAATCGCATTGGGGTCTGCATGTGAACAGCAACTTGCTACCTGGCCCCCGCTTGTTGCAATGGCCGGGCATGTTTTATTTGATGGCGGCCACCTGTGTTGGTGCTTTGTTCATGGCGGCCATCAAGCGCAACAACCCCTGGTTCATGGGGCCCTTGGTGGTGTCGATGGGCTTGACCTTGGCGGGCATTCAATGGACGGCTGTGCCCTCTGAAATGTCCAACATGGCGCAGCTCTTCATTGGCATCAGTTTGGGGGTGCGCTTCAAACGGGAATTCATTCGGACAGCGCCCCAATGGCTGTTGTCTGTGGCCCTGGGAACCTTGGGCATGATGTTGGCATCGGTGGCATTTGGTTGGGCCCTGGCTTGGGCCACAGATCTGCATCCGGCCACCCTCATTTTGGGCACCTCGCCTGGGGGCATTGCGGAGATGGCCATCACGGCCAAAGTACTGGAACTGGGCGCCCCAGTGGTCACCGCGTTTCAGGTGTGTCGTTTGATGGCGGTGCTGTTGATTGTTTCGCCGCTCTACCGTTGGGTAGAAATTTCAGAAGATCAAAAAGATCAGAAAGAGCAAGAAGCTCAGTGAACCACGACAGGCTGTTGGGCCAAGCCGGTGTAACGCTCTAGGGTGTCTTCCACCTCTTCTTGGGTGGGCGTGTTTTGTTGCCAAGCCTGAATGTGCATTTGGAACATCTCGGCCCAGGAGCCATCGAGGTAAACCTCTTTGCCTGAGCGTTTGTCGACAATTTCAAAACCGTGACGCTCCAGGGTGGGCGGTGTGGACACTGGGGCGGCTTCACCCGTGTCGTTGGCCAACACATGCATGACGGCAAAAGATTCGGATTCGTACAACAAGTTCATGATGACATTCTGTCTTAAGTCTGTCTCATTTAGATAGGGTGCCTTGTATTTTTTTCAAGACTAGTCTGCCAAGGCGGGCAAAGTTTCTGAACCCCGCATTTCCATGTCAATGAAATTGCCCGAAACTTGCGTGATTTTGATGCGCACTGGTAGCCCGCCTTGTGACTTGACAAACCACATTTCGATCTGGCTGTCGAACTTGCCGCGAGGCAAACAAACCCATCGCTGTGATTCGACGCGGTCGCCATTGAGGTCAATCATGTCGTCCGACTTGTAAGTGAGCGTCCAGTTGACGGCATCACGCGCTGTGGCCGTTTGGACATTGAGCTCGCTGCCCATTTTGAAATTTTGTCCAGCCACCGCGGCGGCCATTTGAATGAACAAACTGACCTGATCTTGCGCCCCTGCTTGCAAGGGGGCGCTAGGGGTGTTGCCACTGAAACTGATTTTTTGTGCGTCAGCTTCAAAATGCGCCGCACGCTCGCCGCGCCAACTGTCTGAGTACCGCAAAGGGGCCAGTCCCTTGTCTGTCAATTGGCCCACACTTCGCCAAATACGGCGACCCACCAAAAATGCTCTGACTTGCAGTTCAGCTTCGTAAGCGCGCGGTAGGGCCGTGCCAGCTTTGGTTTGCCACTTGAGGGTGCCAGAGGCGTGGTAGCTTAAGCCGCGTTCTTGTCCCGTCAGCCGGTAATTGATTTGAACGTTAGAGGGGAAATCGCCTAGCTTGGTATTCAAGGCATTGGCATTGGCATTTGTATTGGTGTTGTTCACTGCCGGTGGCGTGGCGCTGCTAGCCGTCTCCACTTGACTGGGTACTGTCGTTTCGGTGGCAGGGTTAGGGGGAGGGCTCAAGGCGGCGTTCGTAGCCGTTGGCTCATCTGGTTTGACGGGTGTCTCTACCATTTCAGGCAATGCTGGCGCTGCAGGCAAGGCTTGGGAGGCGATGGCTTGGAGTCCTGCCGAAGTGGGCTGGGGTGTGACCGGTGAACTATGGCGGATAGGTGCAGGAACCGTTACTTTGGGCCCGGCCAGTTTTTCTGGGGTGGCCTCGGCTGTATCACTGCCCAGACTGACCACTCTGGTTTGAAGCGGCCCCAATTTTTGCGACTCGGGTTGTAAGCGCCATATGCCTGCGCCGGAACTCAGCAGAATCAACAGGTGGACCAACAACACCCCAGCCGCCAAGGCCGCGATTTGGCGGCGTCGAGCGGAGAGGTTTTGGCGCGGGGCTGAAGTCATGTCAAAAGGGCTGCAAGTGATCGGGTCAAGATGGCTTGAAAGTTGGGGTGGCAGTTGAGGTGGCAGCTGAGGTGGTAGCTGAGGTGGTAGCTGAGGTGGCAGGTGGGGCAACAGTGGGTCAAATTAGGGGCGAAGCTGAGTTTGTGCAGCCGTTTGCGATGATTGAAATTCTAGACGGCAATAGATTGGTTAAACTGAAGTATGGCTTTGATTCACGTTTGAAAGCGTTTGAGTCAATGCTGGATTGGGTGACACAAATCAATTTCGAGACGCAATATGAAATTAGCAACTTACAAAGATGGTTCACGCGACGGTCAACTGGTCGTCGTTTCGCGCGACCTGAGCACGGCCCATTATGCGACCGGCATTGCGCAGCGCCTGCAGCAAGTACTGGACGATTGGAATTTTCTGGCCCCCCAATTGGAAGA
This sequence comes from Pseudomonadota bacterium, assembly GCA_039804505.1. Taxonomy (GTDB): domain Bacteria; phylum Pseudomonadota; class Gammaproteobacteria; order Burkholderiales; family Burkholderiaceae_C; genus Limnohabitans_A. The sequence continues at coordinate 18,610 of JBDLWA010000097.1, read as the reverse complement.
CCTTTACCAAACCTTGAACAGTGGCAAAGCACGTCACGCGTTTCCGTTTGATGCTAAGCAATGCATGGCGCCTTTGCCCCGTGCGTTTCAATGGGCCGATGGTTCTGCCTATTTGAACCACGTGGAGTTGGTGCGGGCATCACGCAATTCTGAAGTGCCTCAAAGCTTCTACACCGACCCGCTGATGTATCAGGGTGGCAGTGATGATTTCATTGGCCCATGCGACCCTGTGGTGTGCAGAGACGAAGCCTTTGGCATTGACTTTGAAGCTGAGATTGCTGTGATCACTGGCGATGTGCCCATGGGTGTGTCGCCAGAAAATGCCCTAGACGGCATTCGTTTGGTGATGATTGCGAACGACGTGAGTTTGCGCAATTTAATTCCCAACGAATTGGCCAAGGGTTTTGGCTTTTTCCAAAGCAAACCCGCCACCGCGTTCAGCCCAGTGGCTGTGACGCTCGATGAACTGGGCGATGCTTGGGATCAAGGCCGCGTGCACCTCACACTTCAATCGACGTGGAATGGCCGCAAAGTGGGTATGTGCGAAGCAGGCCCTGAGATGACTTTTCACTTTGGCCAACTCATTGCACACATTGGCAAAACGCGCAATGTGCGAGCCGGCTCCATTGTGGGCAGCGGCACCGTGAGTAATAAGAGCGTGGAAGTGAAGGGCAAGCCTGAGTGGACCAAAGGCTACAGCTGCATTGCCGAAAAGCGCGCCATCGAAACCATCTTGGACGGCAAGCCCAGCACCGAGTTCATGAAATTTGGTGACACCATTCGCATTGAAATGAAGGGCAAAGACGGCCAGAGTGTGTTTGGCGCCATTGACCAACAAATCACGCCCTTGAATCCTTGAGCCCTTAACCGAGTGCTTGAGTAATGGTTGGCGCCAGCGACTGATGCAGACTTAAAGCGTTTTCATCAAGGCCTTGACCCCTTGGATGAACATTTCAATGGAAATGGCCACCAAGATCAGACCCATGAGGCGTTCAAAAGCGCTGACGACGCTGTCCCCCACCAAGCGTTGCAGCCTTTCGGCCAGTAGCAACACAATGGCACACACGAGCATCGTCACACTGAGCGCCGCGACCCACTCTAGGCGTCGGTCGGGCGCTTGACTGACCAGCAACAAGACGGTGGCCAAAGCCGAAGGGCCTGCCAAAGCGGGAATGGCCAGCGGCACAATCATGGGCTCGCGCGTTGGCAATGTGTTGACGCGATCAGGCGGCGGAAAAATCATGCGGAGTGCAATTAAGAAAAGCACCACAGCCCCTGCAATTTGCAATGAGACATCGCTCAAATTCATGGCCTTGAGAAAGGACTCGCCCACAAACATGAAGGTGAGCAAAAGGCAGAAAGCAATGAAGACTTCCCGCACAATGACTTTTGCGCGTCGATGCGGTGCGACAGCTTTGAGGCTGTTGACGAACACAGGAATGTTGCCCAGCGGATCGGTGATCAGCAGCAACAAAATGGTGGCCGAAGCAAAGGTATGGGTCATCGTTTTCTCGCAAGTCGTCACAAGATCAATGACCCAAGCATAGCAGTGCGAAGCCTACGCCGCAGGGGCGCGCTTAAGAATGCCGCACAGCTTGTTAACCCCTGAATCTTTGCCCCTTTATTTTTCTGCGTTTGATTGACATGGCATGCAACGCGCAGCGGATGGAAAGGCGAGCAATCGCGTGATGGGAATTTCTGCCGCACAGTCTTGGCAAAAACCATAGCCGCCTTTGGCAATGCGATGGAGCGACACTTCAATGGCTTCAAGTTCGGCCACATCGTGTTCTTGAATGGCAAAAGCGGTGTCACGTTCTGTGATGTTTTGAGCGTGTGATTGCTCAAGAGCAGACAACTGGGCTGAAGCCGCCTCGGCACGCCCGCTCATGCCGCCCCGCTCTTGCTTTATTTTTTCAAGCAACTGAACTTTTTGGGCCAGCAGCAATTGTCTGAGCGATTCTTTTTGAAGTTCATTTTTCATGGTCGTTTCCTAATGAGGGCCAGCGGATCGTCTGAGTAAGGAGAGTGAGGCGGTGGTGTTGCCTTCAATTCATCGTAGGGAAATAGGCGAGTGCGAGCTTTGATGCACATCAAGCAAAGACATCAAGCAAAGCCATCAGGGGAAGACCACTTCCAGCCACCATCACCTTCATGTAAAGTGACTCACCATGAAACAGGAGACCCCATGAGCCAGGCCGTTGACTACAGCAGATATCAAACCCTTCGGATCACCAAAAGAGGGTTCAACGATTCAGTGTTGGACATTCAGATGAAAGCCGATGGCCCCGGCGGCAACGGCAAGTTGCCCACAGCGGGCCATGAGGGACACTGGGAATTGGCCGAAATTTGGCGCGATGTGTCGCGCGATGACACCGTGCGTGCGGCCGTGTTGCGCGGTGAAGGCTTGGGCTTTTCGGGCGGTGGCGATTTAACCTTGGTCGAGGACATGGCCAAAGACTTCGACGTGAGAAGTCGTGTCTGGAAAGAAGCGCGCGATTTGGTCTACAACGTGATCAACTGCGACAAACCCATTGTGAGTGCCATGCACGGCCCCGCTGTGGGCGCAGGCTTGGTCGCCGGTTTGTTGGCCGACATTTCAATTGCCACCAAGACCGCCAAAATTGTGGATGGTCACACCCGCTTGGGCGTGGCCGCGGGCGATCATGCCGCCATCATTTGGCCATTGCTGTGTGGCATGGCCAAAGCCAAATACTATTTGTTGCTGTGCGAGCCTGTCAGTGGCGAAGAAGCCGAGCGCATGGGCTTGGTGTCTTTGGCGGTTGAAGAAGCAGAGCTTTTGACCAAAGCTTATGAGGTGGCGGACCGATTGGCCAGCGGCAGTCAAACGGCCATTCGCTGGACCAAGTACGCCCTGAACAATTGGCTGCGCCAAGCCGGCCCCAGTTTTGATGCCTCTTTGGCACTGGAGTTCATGGGGTTTGCCGGCCCAGATGTTCAAGAAGGCGTGGCCAGCTTGCGTGCTCGCCGTCCGCCTCAGTTTTAAGCTTTGCTCTTCATGCGCGACATGAAGAGTTCATTGCTGGCTTTGCGGTCCGCGTGCACACGCTGCATGCTGGGTCGCTCTGACCACATCTTCATGTACTCTTTGACAGGCAAGTCGGCCAAGAAGTCCTTGCCGTAAATGGTTTTGGTCACCGCGGTGATCAAGGGCAACTGCACAGCCGCGGTGCAATCGGCCAAGGTCAGTTCAGAGCCGCCCACAAACGGTTTGAACGACGCCAATTGTGCAAATGCCGCCACGTTCTTCTCAAGCTGCTGACCAATCTTTTCTTTTAAGTTGTCACTCACTTTGCCACCAAAGAACGCCTCTGGGTATAAGTTGCGACCCACCAATTCCAAGTGCAAATCGAGGAACGTGACCAACTCGCGCACTTTGGCGGCCTCGAAGGGGTCTTGGGGCAACAGGGGGTGGTCTGGGTAGGTCTGCTCAATGTATTCAGTCATGACAGTTGACTCGCACAAGCCGCCCTTTTCTGTTTTTAGGTAGGGCACTTTGCCCAAGGGGCTGGCGCTCGGGTCGGTCTCACCGACCCATGCCAACTCTTCCTCAAAGCTCACGCCTTTTTCCAATAAAACCAATTTCACTTTGTTGTAATAGTTGCTGGCGCCAAAGCCGCAGAGTTTGAGCATGTCTTGTCTCCTGTTTGAAAGGCAAAGCTTAACCGTCGCATGGCGATCTGTGCGTCGCGAAGTTGACGCGCGCTGAGGATGCGTTAAGCTTCTGACAAACACTTTGCCCTAGGAGCCACCATGAGCGACGCATCTGCCTTTGGATTTGGAAAATTCGTCCCCGGTTTTGATTTCTTGCAAAACCTGGGGCAAGCTGCCAATCCGGGCGCCAAAGGCTCGCCTCAGGGCATGCCCAATATGGCCAGTTGGGTGGCACCCACGCTGAGCGTTGAAGAACTGGACAAGCGCATTCAAGAGCTCAAAACGGTTCAGTTTTGGTTAGAGCAAAACACCCATGCGCTCAAGGCCACCATTCAAGCTTTAGAAGTTCAAAAGATGACCTTGTCGACCTTGCAAGGCATGAATGTGAACATGGCTGACTTGGCCAAAGCTTTCACAGCCAAGATGCCCGACTTGAATGCGGGTCAAGCTGCCCGTGCAAGCAGCCCAGCAAAAGAGAAGGCTGAACCCAACCATGGCGCAGCTTCAGACAATTCATCGGCCGACGCGCCTGAATCAGAAGCCTCCAAAGCTGCCAAAGAAGCCCCTGCCGTGGATCCCATGCAATGGTGGGGTTCCATCACGCAGCAGTTCCAAAACATTGCTGCCGCGGCTGTCAAAGATGTGGCGGCCAACGCCATGAAAGAGGCCGCGCCCGTGGCCAAGAAAAAAGCGGCGCCCACAACGGGTGCTGCCAAAAAGCCGACGGCTAAAAAGGCAAGTGTTTCACGCGCCAAGAAAACAAGTACAGCGCCCAAAACGAGCCCGCCCAAAAGCGCAGCGTAAGACCCTCATTGCCTAAGATCCCCTCATGAGTTTGTTTCCTTTTGGCCATGCCACGCATCCGCAGTGGCAAATGGCGGCGGGCCTGGTGTTGGCCCAATTGCGCGCACAAATGACATTGCCCGGCCACGCAACCCAGCCTAGTTTGGGCTTGTTGTACATCACCGACCATTACGCCAACCAAGCCAAAGACATCTTGGCGCACCTGCGCCAAGAGTTGCCTTTGGTCAAAGATTGGGCGGGCACGGTGGGCGTGGGTGTTGCGGCCAACAACGCTGAATATTTTGACGAACCCGGCATGGCTTTGATGTTGTGTGATGTGCCCACCGCGCAGTACCGTGTGTTCTCGGGCGCACAGGCTTTGCCACCCGATTTTGTGGCGCAAAGTGCGCTGGTGCATGCCGATCCGCAAACACCCGATTTGGCCGAGCTGATTGCTGAAATGGCGGGCCGTACACAGTCGGGTTATTTGTTTGGCGGACTCACAGCCAGTCGCCAACAGAATGTGCAATTTGCTTGGCAAGAACGCCATGCAGCCTCGCCCACACAGCCGTCTTCAGAGCCCTTCAACGATGCTGCAAGTACTGAAGCCCCCTCAGCCTTTGAGGGGGGTGTACTAACCGGCGGTCTGAGTGGCGTGGCATGGTCACCCGAGGTGCAAATTTTGTCGCGTGTCACGCAAGGCTGCGCGCCACTGAGCAAAGAGCGAGAAATTACGGAAGCTGAAGGCAACGTGATTTATCAACTCGATGGCCAACCGGCACTCGATGTGTTGCTTGACGATTTGCAAGTGTCCTTGAGCGAGCCCCAAAAAGCATTGCCCGCTGTGCGCGCCACCCTTGTGGGTTTAACGTCGGCTGGCCAACATGCCATTGGCAGAACGGGCAACTTGGGCGTCGATGTGCGCGTGCGTCACATCATTGGCCTAGACCCTGCGCGCAAAGGCATTGCCGTTGCCGAGCAAGTGGAAGCCGGCGAGCGATTGGCGTTTTGCCAAATGAGTTTGCAAGCCGCCAAAGCCGACTTGCGCCGAATCTGCGCAGAAATTCGAGAAGAGCTCGAGCCCGAAACCTTGACATTAGAAACAGCCCATGCGTTGGCTGCCAGCGAAGCTGAAGCAGCGCCGCATCCTGCTCGGCGCATTGCAGGCGCGGTCTATGTCAGTTGCTCGGGCCGGGGTGGCCCCCATTTTGGAGGTGACAGCGCTGAGCTGCAATGGGTGCGTCACGCGCTTGGCGATGTGCCTTTGGTGGGCTTTTTTGCCGCGGGCGAGATTGCCCATCACCACTTGTACGGCTACACCGGTGTGTTGACAGTTTTCACCACACCGGCGGATGTCCCTAACACCCCTTAAGCGATGATCTGTCGATCAAAAAAATCGCTCTCAAAATTAACGCAAGGCACCCATCAAACACCGCGCGCGCGGTCTTGTTTGAATTGTGTTTGAAATGCGGCAAAGCTGTCGACTTCCAATGCCGCGCGCACTTCCTTCATGAGGTTCAAGTAGTAGTGCAGGTTGTGAATGGTGGTCAGCATGGGGCCGAGCATTTCACCGCAGCGGTCTAAGTGATGCATATACGCTCGGCTAAAGCCTGCGCGGCCGCCGTCATCCCACGATACGCCCGTGCTGCCCGCACAGGCGTGACAAGTGCAGGAGGTGTCCAAAGGCTGATGGTCTGTTTTGTGACGCGCATTGCGCAATTTCAAATCGCCAAAGCGGGTGAACACCGTGCCATTGCGTGCATTGCGCGTGGGCATCACGCAGTCAAACATGTCAACACCTTGTGCTACGCCTTCGACCAAATCTTCGGGCGTGCCCACGCCCATCAAGTAGCGCGGCTTGTGCTCGGGCAAGCGGTGCGGCGTGTGCGCCATGATTTGCAACATTTGCTCTTTGGGCTCGCCCACACTCACGCCGCCAATGGCATAGCCTGGAAAATTCATGTCGGCCAAATGATCGAGCGACTCTTGGCGCAGGTTCTCAAACATGCCGCCTTGCACAATGCCAAACAATGCATTGGGATTTTCTAGGCGATTGAATTCGTCTTGGCTGCGCTTGGCCCAACGCAAACTCATCTCCATCGACTTGCGTGCTTCAGCTTGTGTGGTGAGGTGGCCTTTGGTTTCGTAAGGCGTGCACTCATCGAGTTGCATCACGATGTCGGAGTTCAGCACGGTTTGAATTTGCATGCTCACTTCGGGCGACATGAACAATTTGTCGCCATTCACAGGGGATGAAAAGTGCACCCCTTCTTCCGTGATTTTGCGCATCTCGCCCAAGGACCACACTTGAAAACCACCCGAATCGGTCAGGATGGGTTTCTGCCATTTTTCAAAGCCATGCAAGCCCCCAAAGCTTTCCATGATGTCGAGGCCAGGGCGCATCCACAAGTGAAAGGTATTGCCCAAAATAATTTGTGCGCCCATCTCTTCTAGGCTGCGCGGCATCACACCCTTCACCGTGCCATAAGTACCCACAGGCATGAAGATGGGGGTTTGCACCACACCATGGTTCAGGGTCAATTGACCGCGGCGTGCGTGGCTGTGGGCGTCTTTTTTGAGGAGTTCAAATTGAAGCATGCTTCATTCCAAGAAAAGTGATGAAAGGGCGTATTTGAAAGACGCTGTTAAAGGGGATGGTGTGCTGCATCTTTGGGCTGAATCATTGAGCTGCATCATGGCGCTTCAAAAGCATGGCATCGCCATAGCTGAAAAAACGATAGCGGTTCTCAATGGCATGGGCATACAGCTTCATCACATGCTCATAGCCTGCCAAGGCACTGACCAACATCATCAGGGTGCTTTTGGGCAAATGAAAATTGGTGATGAGGCAATCCACCCATTTGAATTCAAAGCCGGGGGTGATAAAAATTTGGGTGTCGCCTTGGGCTTGGCCTGTTTTTGCCCAAGACTCCAAAGTGCGAACCGACGTGGTGCCCACCGCCCACACTTTGCCGCCTCGCGCACGGCATTCATGCAAAGCAACTTGGGTGCTTTCGGGCACCTTGTACCACTCGCGGTGCATGGTGTGTTCCGCAATATTTTCTGTTTTCACGGGTTGAAAAGTGCCCGCCCCGACATGCAAAGTGACACTGGCCGTGTGCACCCCTTTTGTCTTTAACTGCGCCAACAAAGCTTCATCAAAATGCAGTGCTGCTGTGGGGGCTGCCACGGCGCCAGGTGACTTGGCAAACACGGTTTGGTAGCGGGCTTCGTCTTCTGCAATTTCTTCTGCAGTGGCGCTGCCATCGTCATGTCGCTCAATGTAAGGCGGCAGTGGCACATGGCCATATTTCGCCATCAAGGCATGCGGCTCAGCGCTCAATTGAAAGCAAAACAAAGCACCGTTGTCATCGGGCCACCGGCCCAGCAATGTGGCTTCAAAGCCAGTGTCATGCGGATGGGCGTCAATGCCCATGAGCAGCACTGCACCCACGGGAGGCTTTTTGCTCACTTTCATGTGCGCGACCACTTGGTGGCCCGTTAAAACGCGCTCAATCAGCAATTCAACCTTGCCGCCTGTTGCTTTCTCGCCAAACACCCTTGCTTTCACCACTTGGGTGTCATTGAATACCAAGAGGTCACCGGGCGCCATCAGGTCCGGCAATGATTTGAAGATGCGGTCTACCGCCTGGTCTTGACTGCCATCCAGTAATTTGGAAAGACTGCGCTCGGGGGCCGGATGCTGAGCAATCAGTTCTGCCGGAAGGTGAAAGTCAAAGTCGCTCAAACTGAAGTGGCGTTTGGCCTTGATTGACGGGGTCGAAGTGTCGGTACTGTGCATGTGCTTGAGGGCTGGACAAGCCCGTTCCAAGTAGAAAGTTGAATTGTCCCATGACTCGGCATTGGCCATCTGTCGATGACAAGCTCTTGCATTCGGGGGATATGGCATCAAATGTAACTAACTTTTTAGAAAGTAAATATCCCAATTCACTTTCAGGCAACGCCAAAACAGTACTGTATGGCGATGCCCCAAAAACCAGAATCCCAACAATTCGCTGAGCGCTTGCGCAGTGCGTTGGAAAGTGCAGGTGTGCGTGCTTCGCCCACGGTGGTGGCCAATGCGTTTAATTTGCGCTATCACGGCAGAAGCATCACCCCCCACACCGCGCGCAATTGGTTGCTGGGTAAGGTCATGCCCACGCAAGACAAATTGCGTGTGTTGGCAGATTGGCTGCAGGTCAGCCCAGACGAGTTGAGATTTGGCCGCGCGCCCGGCAAAACCTATGTCTTTGAAATGAGCACCGGCCCCATCGAAATGGGCTTGGCCGATCGAGAAATGGTCGATCGCTACCTAAGCCTGTCGCAAGGGGAGCGCAAAACCATTCGCGATGTGGTGTCGGCCTTTGTCATGGCCAGTGCCGCCGACAAACTCCCTTAAATCTGAAGGCCGACGACTTTTCAGCTTCAGTCGCCTGAGTTGAGTGCTGTCCACGGCACAATGGCGGTATGGTTTCTGCCGCACCGTCCACGCCCGTTAAGCCCTTGTCCGCACCGCAAAAAGCGATGCGCAAGATGGGTTTGGTGCGCGACATTGATTTGGCTTTGCACATCCCCCTTCGGTATGAAGACGAAACGCGCATTGTCAAATTGCGTGATGCCCGTGAAGGGGATGCCATTCAAATTGAAGCCACGGTCACGGCCAGCGAAGTTCAATTGCGGCCACGTCGTCAATTGCTGGTGACTGTTGACGATGGCACCGACACTTGTTTGTTGCGGTTTTTCAGCTTTTATCCGGCTCAGCAAAAAGCCCTGGCCGTGGGACAGGTGATTCGCGCCCGTGGTGAAGTGAAAGGCGGCTTTATGGGGCTGGCCATGATGCACCCTTCGTTCAGGGCCGCCACTGGCGAGCTGCCCTCTGTGTTGACGCCGGTGTATCCCACCGCAGCCGGTTTGCCCCAAGCCTATTTGCGCCGTGCCATTGCCGGTTCTTTGTCGCGCGCAGATTTGACTGAAACCTTGCCACCGCAATTGTCTTGGCCCCGTTCGCCTAAAGGTCAGGCGGTTCACTCTTTGCGTCAAGCTTTGAGCTTTTTGCACCATCCCACGCCAGACGTTTCCATTGAAGCCCTAGAAGACAGAAGCCATCCTGCTTGGCAACGCTTAAAGGCCGAAGAATTGTTGGCGCAACAGCTGTCGCAATGCCGCGCCAAAATGGCGCGAGACAGTTTGCGCGCGCCCCAATTGAAAGCCAAGGCAGGTGGTTGGCATGACCGTTTGAAAGCAGCCTTGCCGTTTCAGCTCACCGCCGCACAAGCTCGCGTGGGACAGGAAATTGCTGCTGACTTGGCCCGGCCCGTGCCCATGCATCGCTTGCTACAGGGCGATGTGGGTGCCGGTAAAACGGTGGTCGCGGCTTTGGCCGCCATGCTCTCCATCGATGCGGGATGGCAATGTGCGCTGATGGCGCCCACAGAAATATTGGCGCAACAGCACTTTGCCAAATTGGTGGGGTGGCTGGCACCTTTGGGGGTGCAAGTGGCGTGGCTCACAGGCAGCCAAAAGAAAAAGGAACGCACGGAAATGCTGGCGCTGATTGCGTCGGGCGAGGCCGCTTTGGTGGTGGGCACCCATGCCGTCATTCAAGAACATGTGAAGTTTAAAAACTTGGCCTTGGCCATCATTGATGAACAGCACCGCTTTGGCGTGGCACAGCGCTTGGCCTTGCGCGACAAAATGCAAGACGAAGGCATGGAGCCTCATTTGCTGATGATGACAGCCACGCCCATTCCCAGAACCTTGGCCATGAGTTATTACGCCGACTTGGATGTGTCAGTGATTGATGAATTACCACCCGGCCGCACACCCGTGGTGACCAAAGTCATTTCTGACAATCGACGCGACGAAGTGATTGACCGCATTGGCGCCCAACTGGCCGCGGGGCGTCAGGTGTATTGGGTGTGCCCCTTGATTGAAGAAAGTGAAGCGCTGGACCTGACCAACGCCACTGAAACGCATGAAGCTTTGTCGGCTGTGTTGCCTGGCGTGACTGTGGGCTTGCTGCATTCGCGCATGTCGGTTCAAGACAAGCGCGACGTCATGGCGCAGTTCACCCAAGGCAGCATGGGCGTGTTGGTCAGCACCACCGTCATTGAAGTGGGCGTGGATGTGCCCAATGCGTCCTTGATGGTCATTGAACATGCCGAACGCTTTGGCCTCAGTCAATTGCACCAATTGCGGGGTCGTGTGGGGCGGGGTGCCGCAGCGTCGGCTTGTGTTCTGCTGTATGGCACACCTGAAGGCGGACGCCTGAGTGAAACCGCAAGAGAACGTCTCAGAGCCATGGCCGACACGCAAGACGGCTTTGAAATTGCGCGGCGTGATCTGGAAATTCGGGGCCCTGGCGAGTTTCTGGGTGCGCGACAATCGGGCGCGCCCTTGTTGCGATTTGCAGACTTGGCCACCGATGAACACTTGCTAGATTGGGCGCGTCAAATGGCCCCTGTCATCTTAACGCAACATCCTGAACTGGCCGAGCGTCACATTGCGCGCTGGTTGGGTGGAAAATCTGAGTTTTTGAAAGCTTGAGAAATTGGCATGACCCTGACGGAGTTGAAATACATTGTGGCTGTGGCCCGCGAGCGGCACTTTGGCAAAGCCGCCGACGCGTGCTTTGTCTCGCAGCCCACCTTGTCGGTGGCCATCAAAAAATTAGAAGAAGAACTTGACGTCAAGTTGTTTGAGCGCAATGCCAATGAAGTGAGCGTGACGCCCTTGGGCGAAGAAATCATTCAACACGCACAAAGGGTGTTGGAGCAAGCCGCAGAAATCAAAGAAATTGCCAAGCGCGGCAAAGACCCTTTGTCGGGTGCCCTGCGCTTAGGCGTGATTTACACCATTGGCCCCTATTTGTTGCCTGACCTCATGAAGCAGGCCATGAAAAAAACGCCGCAAATGCCTTTGATGCTGCAAGAAAATTTCACCGTCAAACTGATGGACATGTTGCGTGCTGGCGAAATTGATTGCGCCATCTTGGCCGAGCCTTTTCCCGACACCGGTTTGGCCACAGCCGCTTTGTACGACGAGCCCTTCATGGCGGCCTTGCCCTTCAAACATCGCTTGGGCAAACAAACATCCATCACGGCAGAGCAGTTGAAAAACGAAACCATGCTGCTGCTCGGCAATGGTCATTGCTTTCGCGATCATGTGCTGGAAGTGTGTCCCGAGTTTGCGCGTTTTTCTAGCAATGCAGAAGGCATTCGCAAAAGCTTTGAAGGTTCTTCTTTGGAAACCATCAAACACATGGTGGCCGCTGGCATGGGTGTGACCTTGGTGCCTCGCTTGTCGGTGCCTGAAGAGGCCTTGTCTGAGCAACCCAAGCGCAAGAAAAACGAAGACCCCGATGTGCTGTATTTGCCCATCGTGGATGAAGCGGGTGGTTTGCCGCCCACGCGAAGAGTGGTGCTGGCCTGGCGAAAAAGTTTCACACGCTATGAAGCCATAGCTGCTTTGCGCAACGCCATTTATGCCTGCAAATTGCCGGGCGTGCAGCGCTTGTCTTGATGTCTCATGCGTGAAAAATTAGCCCTCTATTTAGATTTGATTCGGTGGAATCGGCCAGCAGGCTGGCTGTTGCTGCTGTGGCCCACGCTGGCTGCTTTGTGGGTGGCCGCGGGTGGCTTTCCAGGTTGGCACTTGGTGATCGTTTTCACATTGGGAACCATCTTGATGCGCAGTGCCGGTTGTTGCTTGAACGATGTGGCCGATCGTGATTTCGACCGCCACGTCAAACGAACCGCACAGCGTCCGGTCACCAGCGGGCGCGTGGGTGTGAAGGAAGCTTTGCTTTTGGGCGCTGTGCTGGCGCTGTGCGCCTTTGGCTTGGTCTTGACCTTGCGAGTTGAAACCTGGGCTTGGTCATTTGCCGCCTTGGCGGTGGCCATGGCCTACCCTTATGCCAAACGTTTTGTGGCCATGCCCCAAGCGGTGCTCGGTGTGGCCTTTAGTTTTGGCATTCCCATGGCCTTTGCCGCCGTCACGGGCGACGTGCCCTGGCAAGCGTGGGCATTGCTGGTGGGCAATTTGTTTTGGGTCTTGGCCTACGACACAGAGTACGCCATGGTGGACCGCGATGACGATTTAAAAATCGGCATGAAAACTTCGGCCATCACTTTGGGTGACCACGATGTGAAGGCCATCATGTTGTTTTATGCGGCCTTTGTGATCGTGTGGGGCGTCGTGCTCCAAGCCACTGATCAGCCGTGGCTGTTGGCCGGCTTGTCAGCGGCTGCCTTGCAGGCCGCTTGGCACTATGCGTTGATCAAAGACCGAACACGCGAAGGTTGCTTCAAAGCCTTCCGACTCAACCATTGGGTGGGCTTTGCGGTCTTTGCCGGTGTTTTGCTAAATAGTTTGTTGAATGGTTTGTTGTGAAGGGCTTGCGGGCTTAAGCCTTACCAAACTCATCACCCAACTCTGCCGCGCGTTTTTGAGCCGCCAACATGGCCGCAATGAACGACTCTTTCACCTGTGCATTGGCCATGCTGGTGAGCGCTGCATACGTGGTGCCGCCTTTGGAGGTGACACGTTGGCGCAAGACTTCGGGCGACTCTGAAGACTGACGTGCCAAATGCGTGGCACCGCCAAAAGTAGCTTGCGCCAAATGATAGGCCTGCGCATGTGGCAAGCCCATTTTGACGCCGGCTTCGGTCATGGCTTCTAAGAAATAAAACACGTAAGCGGGGCCAGAACCCGACAGGGCTGTGACCACATCCAGGTCAGACTCTTTGTCCACCCAAAGCGTTTCACCGGTACTCTTCAACACCTGCGTGATCAGCTGTTGATCTTGCGCAGTGACACCGTCACGGGCATACAAGCCGGTGATGCCCTGGCCCACCAAGGCGGGCGTGTTGGGCATGCTGCGCACCACGCGCTCAGTCTTCAGCCAATGAGCAATGCTGTCACTGCGAATGCCCGCCGCCACAGACAAATGCAGGGCTTGCGTGGTGAAGGGCGCAACCGGCATGGCGGCTTCTTTGAAGACTTGCGGCTTCACGGCCCAAATCACCACGTTGGCTTTGGCCAAAGCGACTGTTGCGGCGGTATGAACGGCCACACCAAATTCGGCGGTCAACTTGGCGGCTGCCTCTGCAAAAGGCTCGACCACACAGACTTGCGAGGGTGCCAAGCCTTGTTTGAGCAAGCCACCCAAAATAGCACTGGCCATGTTGCCACCGCCAATAAAAGCCAGCTGTGTGTGTTGAAGGTCGGTGTGGGCAGTGGAGGTCATGGCAGGGACTCGCGAAAGGAATTCATCAGATGCAGATAGAGTGGCATTGTGGCTCAATGCATGTTTCATGCGCAGATTCATGCGCAGATTCATACGGAGAGGCTGCGCACAAGGTGCCTCACAAAGTGCCTCACAAAGTGCCTCACAAAGTGCCTATTGTCTCTTTTTCAGAAGTCGAGTTTCGGTTAACCTTGCACCTATGAAGTACATCCTTGCACTTGACCAAGGCACCACCAGCTCTCGGGCGGTGCTGTTCAACCGCGACGGCCGGCCCGTGGCCACAGCGCAACAAGAGTTCACGCAGCACTTTCCCAAGCCGGGTTGGGTTGAGCACGATGCGCTTGAAATTTGGCAGACCCAAAAGAAAGTGATGTTGGATGTGATCCAACAGGCAGGCATACAGGCCCAAGATGTTCAAGCCATCGGCATCACCAACCAGCGCGAAACCACCGTGGTGTGGGATCGCCGAACAGGCCTGCCCATTGCACCGGCCATTGTTTGGCAAGACCGACGCACCGTGGCCGCTTGCGAACAATTGAAACTAGACGGCAAAGCAGAAGACATTCAGCGCAAAACAGGCTTGGTGTTGGATGCTTATTTTTCTGCCACAAAGTTGGCGTGGCTCTTGGATCACGTGAAGGGTGCTCGCAAGCTTGCAGCCCAAGGCCACTTGGCCTTTGGCACCATCGATACGTGGTTGATTTGGCAATTGACGGACGGCCGTGTGCATGCCACCGATGCCAGCAACGCATCGCGGACGCTGCTCTTTAATTTACACACCCAAGCCTGGGACGATTCACTGTTGAAGCGCTTCAACATCCCGGCCTCTGTACTGCCTAAAGTGGTGCCGAGCAGCGGTGTGTTGGCAGACACAGCGCCCCACCTGTTGGGTGCCGCCGTGCCCATTGCTGGTTTGGCTGGCGATCAGCAAGCCGCCACCTTTGGCCAAGCTTGTTTTCAACCGGGCATGGCCAAAAACACCTACGGCACTGGCTGCTTCATGTTGATGAACACGGGCACCGTGCCGGTTCCCAGTCGTCATCAATTGCTCACCACGGTGGCGTGGCAAGGCCCTGCCAATGCCAAGCACCCCACAGCCTATGCCTTAGAAGGTTCTGTCTTTATGGCGGGCGCCACGGTGCAGTGGCTTCGCGATGGTTTGCAATTGATTCAAAAGGCCAGCGACATTGAGGCCTTGGCCGCCAGCGTCCCCGACACCGGCGATGTGTATTTGGTGCCAGCCTTTGCGGGATTGGGCGCGCCAGATTGGGATGGCCAAGCGCGAGGCTTGTTGATTGGCATGACCCGCGGCACCACCCGTGCGCACATTGCCAGAGCGGCCCTTGAGGCCATTGCGTGGCAAGTGGCGGATGTGTTTCAAGCCATGGCCAAAGACAGCGGCTTGGCACTCACCGAGTTGCGTGTGGATGGCGGGGCCAGTCAAAACAATTTGCTGATGCAAATGCAGGCCAACGCCTTGGGCGTGCCTGTGGTGCGTTCCAGCGTGACAGAAACCACCGCCTTGGGCGCCGCCTATTTGGCCGGACTCGCTACGGGCTTTTGGTCGAGCGCCGCTGAGATCAGCGCGCAGTGGGCGCAAGATCGACGCTTTGAGCCCACCCTGAAAGCGGCTGATCGAGAGGCCGGTATGGTGCGTTGGCGCCAAGCGGTGGCACGGTCGCGTGCTTGGGCGCAGGCCTGAAGTTCTAAGAAGTATTTAAATGAAGCCTTTGCTGACGGACCGCGCGCAACTTTTGGCGCGACTGCCCCAAACAGAAGAATTTGATGTGGCCATTATTGGCGGCGGCGCCACGGGCTTGGGCACGGCCGTGGATGCTGCTGCACGTGGCCTCAAGGTTGTGTTGCTCGAGGCACACGACTTTGCCAAAGGCACTTCCTCGCGTTCGACCAAATTGGTTCATGGCGGTGTTCGGTATTTGGCCCAAGGTCACTTGCCTTTGGTCTGGGAGGCTTTGCATGAACGCCAGCGTCTGTTAAGCAATGCGCCTCACTTGGCGCAGGCCATGCCCTTTGTCATGCCCGCCTATCGGCGCATCGATCAGTGGTTCTATGGCATCGGTTTGAAGCTGTACGATTTGATGGCAGGACGCGCAGGCTTAGGCCCAACGCGATTCTTAAGCCGAACGCAAACATTGGCCGCTGTGCCGGGTGTACGAGCCGAGCATTTGGTGGGCGGCGTTCAATATTGGGATGGTCAATTTGACGATGCGCGACTGGCTTTGTCTTTGGCGCGAACGGCGGCTTCTTTGGGCGCTTTGATGCTCAATCACATGCCCGTCACAGGCCTCAGCATGGACGCGGGCACGGGCAAAATCAACGGCCTGACTTGCCAAGATCAAGAGACAGGTGAGTTGTACAAGCTCAAGGCGAGATGCGTGGTCAACGCCACGGGCGTCTGGGTGGATGACATCGCCGCCATGACAGTTAAACGCAAAGCTAAAAACGCCGAGGTCAGGGTAGCCCATGCCGTGAGGCCCAGCCAGGGCGTGCATTTGGTGGTGGATGCTTCATTTTGGCCAGGTGATTCCGCATTGTTAGTGCCGCATACACAAGACGGGCGGGTTTTATTTGCTGTGCCATGGCAAGGCAAGGTGTTGCTCGGCACCACCGACACGCCTAAGCAGTCTGTCGATTGGGAGCCCCAAGCGCTTGAGTCAGAGATTGACCAAATTTTGCAAGAGGCAGGGCGCTATTTGGTCAAGCGACCTAGCCGTCAAGACGTTTCCAGTGTGTGGGCGGGTTTAAGGCCTTTGGCGGCAAGCGCGCCGCCAGCAGCCGATCGCCATGACGATGGCACAGAAAGTGTCAACGGTTCAAAGCCCACACCCGAAGCGACTCAAAAGGTCAGTCGCGAACACACCATTACAGTATCCAGTCAGGGTTTGGTGAGCGTGACCGGCGGTAAATGGACCACTTACAGAGCCATGGCAGCCGATGTGATGCAAGCCATTCGAGGCGCGCAATTGCTGTCCTTGACGCAAGAAGATGTGACGCAGCAGATTCGCTTGTGGGGTGCGCCCGATGCCGCCGATACGGATGCGCTGGCGCTGGGGGCAGGGCGGGGTTATGGCACAGACGCGGCATTGTTAAAAGACATGCCTGGCGCAGAAAACTATTTACACCCACAGTTAAGTGAGGGCATGGTGAGGTTTGCGGCCCGCTATGAATATGCGCGAACGGTAGAAGATGTCCTGGCCAGGCGCAACCGTTTGTTGTTCTTGGACGCAGCCGCGGCAAGGGCGATTGCGCCCCAGGTCGCCGAGATATTGGCCTCTGAAACGGGGGTGTCGCCCCAGTTAGAAGCGTTTGATGGTCTAGCCGCAGGCTATCAACTCGCCGAATTGGCCGAGCAGGATGGCATTGAAGGGCCAGCCCAACAGGAAAAACCGGGCGAAATGAACACCGAAACCCCTGTCGGCTAAAAAAATCCATGTATTTCTGGGTTTTTGGCTCAAAAAGTGTTGACACGGCCTAAAAATGTTGTAACAATCGCGGGCTTCGCTTCTAAAAAAGGCGGAGTTATCTACCCAAACTAAAGCATTGCGAGTGGTTCGCAGTGTGGATGACGGGTCCAAGACTGATCTTGGTGGTTCTGGATTTCAAACTTCAAGCCCTTGGCTAAAAGTTCTGATGTTTGGGGTTGCACAAGATGCAAGTTGGGAAATATTGAAATGATTCAGACAGAAACTCGGTTGGATGTTGCCGACAACACCGGCGCTAAGTCCGTTCTTTGCATCAAGGTGCTTGGCGGTTCTAAGCGTCGCTACGCTAGTGTTGGCGACATTATCAAAGTGAGCATCAAAGAAGCTGCGCCCCGTGGCCGCGTCAAAAAAGGCGAGGTTTACAGTGCTGTGGTCGTTCGTACAGCCAAGGGCATTCGCCGTGGTGATGGCTCTCTCGTTAAATTCGATGGCAATGCAGCAGTTTTGCTCAATGCCAAGTTGGAGCCTATCGGCACCCGCATCTTCGGCCCAGTCACGCGTGAATTGCGTACTGAGAAGTTCATGAAGATCGTGTCCTTGGCACCTGAAGTTCTTTAAGGACCCGACATGAACAAGATTCGCAAAGGCGACGAAGTCATCGTCATCGCCGGTCGTGACAAAGGCAAGCGTGGCACCGTGTCACTGCGCGCCGATGATTCACACTTGGTGGTCGAAGGTGTCAACCTCGTTAAGAAGCATGCCAAGCCCAACCCTATGAAGGGTACCAATGGCGGCATCATCGAAAAAACAATGCCTATTCACCAGTCCAACGTTGCTATTTTCAACAAAGCAACAGGCAAGGCTGACCGCGTAGGTGTTAAGTTGTTGGCCGATGGCAAACGCGTTCGCGTTTACAAGTCCAGCGGCGAAGAAATCAAGGTGGCATAAGCATGGCACGTCTACAACAACATTACCGCGAAAAAGTATCTCCAGAATTGATGACCAAGTTTGGTTACAAATCAATCATGGAAGTACCCCGCATCACCAAAATTACACTCAACATGGGTGTGAGCGAAGCCGTTGCCGATAAAAAGGTCATGGACAACGCTGTAGGTGATTTGACAAAAATCGCTGGCCAAAAGCCAGTGGTAACCAAGGCTAAAAAGCCAATCGCCGGTTTCAAAATCCGCGAAGGTCAAGCCATTGGTTGCATGGTCACATTGCGTGGCGTGCAAATGTACGAATTCTTGGACCGCTTCGTCACCGTGGCTTTGCCTCGTGTACGTGACTTCCGTGGTATCTCCGGCCGTGCTTTCGACGGTCGTGGCAACTACAACATCGGCGTCAAAGAACAAATCATTTTCCCTGAAATTGAGTACGACAAGGTTGACGCTTTGCGCGGTCTCAATATCAGCATCACCACGACGGCAAAGAACGACGAAGAATGCAAAGCATTGCTCGCCGG
>JBDLWA010000096.1:0-2776 GCA_039804505.1 Pseudomonadota bacterium | reverse complement strand
AGAAGGGGTTGCCAGTGCCGGCAGCAAATATGACGACCTTGCCTTCTTCCAAATACTGGAGCGCTTTGGGACGCACATAGGGCTCGACGACTTGCTCAATGGCAATGGCCGACATGACGCGGGCTGTGAGGCCCGCTTTGTCCATGGTATCGGCCAGCGCCAGGGCATTCATGACCGTGGCCAACATGCCCATGTAGTCTGCAGTGGCTCGGTCCATGCCCACTGAGCCGCCCGCCACACCTCTGAAAATGTTGCCGCCACCAATGACGACAGCCACTTCAACACCTAGGCGCGTGACTTCGGCTATTTCTTCAACCATGCGCACGATGGTGGCGCGGTTGATACCAAACTGATCGTCACCCATCAAGGCCTCACCTGACAGCTTGAGCAAAATACGCTTGTGGGCTGGTTTGGCGATGGTCAT
Organism: Pseudomonadota bacterium; assembly: GCA_039804505.1. Classification (GTDB taxonomy): domain Bacteria; phylum Pseudomonadota; class Gammaproteobacteria; order Burkholderiales; family Burkholderiaceae_C; genus Limnohabitans_A. The sequence goes on along the minus strand of JBDLWA010000096.1, from coordinate 2,352 downwards.
GGTGGGCTCCTCGTAAAGACAGATTTAAGTTTAGCGTTGAATCGCCCTTTCGGGCGACCCTTTTTACCCGGGTTTTAACCCTGATAGAGGCAAATTAGCCAGCGTTTTGAGCGGCAGCCACTTGGGCTGCCACTTCGGCTGCAAAGTCGTCGACCTTCTTCTCAATGCCCTCGCCCACCACGTACAAAGTGAAGGCTTTGACTTGGGTGGCTTCGGCTTTGAGCATTTGCTCAACGGTTTGCTTGTCGTTTTTGACGAAAGTTTGGTTGTTCAAAGACACTTCTTTGAGGTACTTCTGAACAGAACCTTCGATCATTTTGGCAGCGATGTCGGCAGGCTTGCCAGACTCCGCAGCCTTGGCTGTGGCCACTGAACGCTCTTTCTCGATCAGGTCGGCAGGCACATCGTTGCTGGTCAAAGCAACAGGCTTCATGGCGGCAACGTGCATGGCAACGTCTTTGGCCGCTGTTTCTTTGCCTTCGTACTCAACCAACACACCAATGCGGGTGCCGTGCAAGTAGGTTGCAATTTGGGCGCCACCGGCCACGCGCTTGAAGCGACGGAAGCTCATGTTCTCACCGATCTTGCCGATCAAGCCTTTGCGAACTTCTTCCAATGTAGGACCGAAGCCGTCTTGTGCGTAAGGCAGTTCACCCAAAGCAGCCACGTCGGCGGGATTGTGCAAAGCAGCCAACTTGGCAGCGGCGTTGGCCAAGGCCAAAAAGCTGTCGTTTTTAGTCACGAAGTCGGTTTCGCAGTTGACTTCGAGCATGGCGCCTGTGTTGCCTTCTGTGTAAGCCACGATGACGCCTTCGGCGGTTACGCGTGAAGCGGCCTTGCCAGCTTTGGTACCCAATTTAACGCGCAGCAACTCTTCTGCTTTGGCCATGTCGCCATCGGCTTCAGTCAAAGCTTTTTTGCATTCCATCATGGGGGCATCTGTTTTAGCGCGCAGTTCAGCGACCATGCTTGCGGTAATAGCCATTTGATTTCTCCGTTTCGTCTTCGAATTTAGGTTCGAACTAATTAAAAATTGATAAAAACTCAGTGCGACTCAGGTTAAAAAAAAGGGGCAAGAAGCCCCTTTTCTCAGGTTGAGTGGGCATTAAGCAGAAGCTTCTTGCACTTCAACGAATTCGTCTGCGCCTTCGGCGGCCACAGCGTTGACCACGTCTTGAACGGCGTTGGCACGGCCTTCAATGATGGCGTCGGCAATGCCGCGAGCGTACAAAGTAACGGCTTTAGAAGAGTCGTCGTTACCTGGAATGATGTAGTCGATGCCTTCAGGTGAGTGGTTGGAGTCCACCACGCCGATCAATGGAATGCCCAATTTTTTGGCTTCCAAAATAGCAATCTTGTGGTAACCCACGTCGATCACGAAAATAGCATCAGGCAATGTGGCCATGTCTTGAATGCCACCGATGTCTTTTTCAAGCTTCTCGATTTCACGTTTGAACATGAGTTGTTCTTTTTTGCTCAAAGTGTCGAGGCCGACTTCTTGTTGAGCTTTCATGTCCTTCAAGCGCTTGATGGAAGTCTTGACGGTTTTGAAGTTGGTGAGCATGCCGCCCAACCAGCGTTGGTCGACGTAAGGCACGCCAGCGCGTTGCGCTTCAGCAGCCACAGTTTCACGGGCTTGGCGCTTGGTGCCCACCATGAGGATGTTGCCGCGGTTTGCAGAGAGTTGTTTGACGAACTTCAATGCGTCTTGGAACATCGGTAACGATTTTTCCAAGTTGATGATGTGGATTTTGTTGCGGTGACCGAAGATGAAGGGGGACATCTTGGGGTTCCAGAAGCGAGTTTGGTGACCAAAGTGGACGCCGGCTTCCAGCATATCGCGCATAGTGACTGACATAGAGATACTCCAAAGGTTGGGTCTAAAATCCAGCCCATCATCACCGCCAGTTTTCATTCTTGAAAAACTTTTGGCAACACCTTGATTGGACTGGTTTGCGAGTGATGTTTGTCCGAACTTGAGACAAAGCCTCAACCTCGGAAAAACCCAATGATTCTAGCACACCCAGACATGCCCCTTACCTCTACCCAGCCGCCTTCAGCAAGGATTCACCTATGAAGGTAGCCGTGATTGGCGCAGGCGTGATTGGCATCACCACAGCGTACGAACTGGCCGCACAAGGCCATCAGGTCAGTGTTTTTGAGCGCAATGGCGCAGCCGCCGAAGAGTGCAGCTTTGCCAACACAGGCGTTGCATCTGCAGGCTACGCTTCGCCGTGGGGGCGTCCGGGCGTGTTCAAGCATATCTTGTCGCACCTGTGGCAGCGTGACACACCACTGCGTATTTCCAGTCCCAGCATGTCCGATTGGCACTGGCTGTGGCAAATGCGCAAA
>JBDLWA010000095.1:0-14849 GCA_039804505.1 Pseudomonadota bacterium | reverse complement strand
GTTGGATGAATCTTTTGAACCCATTGGCTGTGATGTATTTCACCTGCGGCCACCAGCCACACGCCTGAACCTTGTGTGCTCGCGGCAACACTCAGTGCATCGCGTAAATTTTGCGGACCATCGGCGTCTTTAAAGTTGGCGGGGCGCATGGCACAGGTCAGCACAATAGGTTTAGACGACTTCACCACACGTGACAAAAAGTAGGCGGTCTCTTCCAATGTATCGGTGCCATGCGTGATGACCACGCCTGTCACTTCTGCCTGTGCAAGCCAATGTTCACAACGCAACGCCAAGTGATACCAAGTGGCAAAGTCCATGTCTTTGCTGTCCAGTTGCGCGACTTGTTCTGACTCAAATTGAAAATTTTGAAGCACTTCAGGTAAACCGGCTGACACACCTGAAACGGCTTGAAGCAAATCATCAATGCTGCGTTGTGCAGCCTTGTAAGACAAGCCTTCGTTCTCAGAACTTGACTCACCCGCAATCGTGCCGCCTGTGCCTAAAACAACAATTTTTTGATTTTTAGCTTGCATTTATAAAAAGACTGGTTAAAAATACAGTTACTGGATAAGAAAACAGTGATTCCAGACCACAGACACCTCACAAGGACTGCCCCATGATCGATCAACCCAAGCTCACCGCTCGTCAGCAACAAATTTTGGAACTCATCCAAAAAACCATTGCCGATACAGGCGCACCCCCTACACGTGCCGAAATTGCCAATGTATTGGGCTTTAAATCTGCCAACGCTGCAGAAGAACACTTGCAGGCCTTGGCTCGCAAAGGTGCCATCGATTTGGTCAGTGGCACCTCACGAGGCATACGCCTCAAGGGCTCCTCGCGCGACAACCTCCGCAACTCTACCGATTTGTTCAGCATGGCATTGCCTGGCTTTGCACAATTGGCACTGCCGCTCATTGGTCGCGTTGCAGCCGGTTCGCCTATTTTGGCTCAGGAACACGTCGATCGTACGTACCATGTAGAAAGCCATTTATTCCAAGAACAACCCGACTACCTGCTGCGTGTTCGGGGTATGTCCATGCGCGACGCCGGCATCATGGATGGCGATCTATTGGCGGTCAAAGCCACTAAAGAAGTCAGAAATGGCCAAATTGTGGTGGCCCGTTTAGGTGAGGAAGTCACCGTGAAGCGCTTGCGTCGACAAGCAGACCGCATCGAACTGCTGCCCGAAAACCCCGATTACCCCATCATTTTGGTCAATCCCGGTGAACCCTTCGACATTGAAGGCCTGGCCGTTGGCCTCATTCGCAACACGCTCCTGATGTAAGCATCACTTAGAAAAAAGGTTTGATATGACAATCGCTCTCTTCGGTATTTCTAGCCTCTACAACAGCATTCAAAATTTCATGAGTGCCAGCAGCTTGCTCCAAGCGTCGCCAGCAAAGCACGCTGTGCGTGCATCTTTCAATCCTTCTCAATCTGTTCGTCAAAAACCTGAGTCTTCATCAGTTTTTGCTGCCACAGCTTGTTCCTCAGGCCTCACGCCCCAACGAGCCCTGCGTGTCATGCGCATTGCCGAGCAAGGCGATGCCCCCTCCTGTGCTGGCCGCATGGTCATTTCGGGACGCATGGCCGATGTCTGCGCAGAGCTCGACCGTTTGGTGGCTTTAGAAGCTCAAAAAAAGTCGTCTCTCCCTCATTGAATACAAGGCTAAAAGCGCAACTTATTTTGCGGCTTTGGCCATCACTCGGTTTCTCAGAAAAGCTGTGATAGAAAAGCATCAATCCATGAGAACTTGAGTATTCAATATTTTGGGCAGCCTATCCAGACTGCCCTTGGGGCAAGGCACAATAGTGCCTATGAATATTGTGATCCTAGACGACTACCAAGACGTCGTCCGAAAATTAGACTGTGCGGCCAAACTCGACGCCTACAGTGCCAAGGTTTACACCAACACTGTCAAAGGTTTGGGGCAATTGTCTGTTCGACTCAAAGATGCCGACATCTTGGTACTCATCCGCGAACGAACGCACCTCAATCGACAGTTGCTGGAAAAGTTGCCACGTCTCAAGCTCATCTCGCAAACAGGTCATGCGGGCGCCCACATCGACATTGAAACTTGTACAGAGCGCGGCATTGCGGTGGCGCAAGGCACGGGCTCTCCTTATGCACCCGCCGAACTCACGTGGGCGTTGATCATGGCAGCCGCCAAAAGATTGCCTCAATACATCGGCAATCTCAAACACGGTGCTTGGCAGCAATCGGGCTTAAAGGCCGCATCCATGCCAGCCAACTTTGGCCTCGGTACTGTTTTGCGAGGCCGTACATGTGGCATTTGGGGTTACGGAAAAATCGGACAGCTGGTGGCAGGCTATGCCAAAGCGTTTGGTATGCAGGTTCTGGTTTGGGGCAGCGAATCCTCTCGCGATAAAGCGGCCAAAGATGGTTTCATACCCGCCGCCACGCGTGAAGCTTTTTTTGAACAAAGCGACATTGTGTCTTTGCACCTGCGACTGAACGATGCAACGCGCGGTATTGTCACGCTTGAAGATTTGTCACGCATGAAAACCAGCGCCATGGTGATCAATACCTCACGCGCCGAGTTGATAGAACAAGATGCGCTGATCAGCGCCTTAAACCGGGGGCGTCCTGGCCTGGCTGCCATCGATGTGTTCGAGCACGAACCCATCCTGCAAGGACATGCGCTGCTTCGTTTAGAGAATTGCATTTGCACACCTCACATTGGATATGTTGAGAAAGACAACTACGAGTTGTACTTTGGTGCCGCCTTTGACAACGTGATCAACTTCATCAAGGGCACACCCACCAACATCGTGAACCCAGGGGCTTTGCAAGTTCGCAGATAAAGCTTTGAATACGGCAATTTTGTCTGATTCATTTCAAAAAAATTTTTACTTTTCACCCTCAAAATATGACCCCTGCATTTCATCAAGTCGCCGTGATCGGTGCTGGCGCTATGGGCCGCGGTATTGCTCAAATTTCTGCGCAAGCCGGTAGTCAAGTTTGGCTTTACGACACACAAGCCGATGCCACTCAAAAGGCCAAAGAGGCCATTTTCCAGGTGTGGGACAATTTGGCTAGCAAAGGCCGTTTGGATGCCGAAACTGTTGCCACTTACAAGCTACGTATCAAAACTGCCGCGAGCCTGCAAGACCTGTCAGCCTGCGGGTTGGTGGTTGAAGCCATTGTTGAACGCCTGGACATCAAGAAAAGTTTATTTGTCGAATTAGAAACCTTGCTGCCTGCAAGTTCTATCTTGGTCACAAACACCTCGTCCCTTTCAGTGACGGCCATTGCCGCCGCATTGAAGCGACCCGAACAATTTGCGGGCTATCACTTTTTCAATCCAGTGCCTTTGATGAAGGTGGTTGAAGTCATCGCTGGACTCAAAACAAGCGCGGAGGTTTGCGAAAGACTGACCGCATTTGCCAAGCAAATGGGCCACACGCCAGTTCAAGCCAACGACACACCCGGCTTCATCGTCAACCACGCTGGCCGCGGATATGGCACAGAAGCCTTGCGCATCGTGTCTGAGGGCGTTGCCGACTTTGCCACCATCGATCGCATCTTGAAAGATCAAGTGGGCTTTAAATTAGGCCCCTTCGAACTCTTCGATTTAACCGCCCTAGATGTATCTCATCCCGTGATGGAATCCATTTACAACCAGTATTACCAAGAGCCCCGGTATCGTCCAAGTGTGATCACCGCGCAGCGATTGGCAGGCGGTGTGGTGGGCAAAAAAGTGGGTGAAGGTTTTTACAAATACGTCGATGGCAAAGCGCAAGTCGCTGCAGATCAACCTGTTCCTCAGGTCACAGAATTTCCGCCCGTTTGGGTCTCGCCCAGAGCGTCAAGACGCATGGAACTGCTTCAGTTGCTCAAAGACTTGGGCGCCTCCATTGAAACAGGTGCGTCCCCCTCACCTCAAGCTTTGACCCTGGTAGCCCCACTGGGCTTTGATGTCACCACCGTGGCTGTGGTTGAGCGTTTGGATCCCGCTCGCACCGTGGGTATCGACATGTTGTTTGACGACGCTGCCACCAAGCGCCGCGTGTTGGCTACCAACCCGGCCACACGATCCGATATGCGTGACGCTGCTCACGCCTTGTTTGCCAAAGATGGCAAAGCCGTCAGCGTGGTGCGTGACAGCGGCGGTTTCATCACGCAACGCGTGGTGGCCAATATCGTGAACATTGCGGCCGACATGTGCCAACAACGGGTGTGCACGCCACAAGATTTGGATGTGGCGGTCACACTAGGCTTAGGCTATCCCGTGGGTCCCTTGGCACTGGGTGACAAATTGGGCCCCACCAATGTTCTAGAAGTGCTCTTCAATTTACAAACGGTCTACGGCGATCCCCGTTATCGTCCCAGCCCATGGCTGCGTCGTCGCGGTGCTATTGGCCTGTCTTTGCTACACACAGAGGAATAAAGCATGTCCGCTCAACTGCTCAGTACCAGCGAAGGTGGCACACTCATTCTGACCTTGAGCAACCCCGAGCATCGCAATGCTTTGGGCCCAGAAATGTACGCGGCTGGCGTAGAGGCCCTTAGCGTGGCCGAATCCAGCCCCGAAATTAGAAGTGTGGTGATCACGGGTGAAGGTGGTTTGTTCAGTGCTGGCGGCAACTTGCAACGCTTGAACAACAATCGCCAACTGCCGCCCGAACATCAAGCGCAAAGCATTGAAGGTTTGCACAATTGGATTGAGGCCATACGCACTTTCCCCAAACCCGTGATTGCAGCCGTTGAAGGTCCTGCCGCCGGCGCTGGTTTTTCTTTGGCATTGGCCTGCGACATGATTGTTGCTGCCCGCAACAGTATTTTCGTGATGGCCTACAGCAACATTGCCCTGTCACCCGATGGCGGTGGGACATGGAGTTTGTCGCGAACCCTGCCTCGTCAACTGGCCACAGAACTGCTGATGATGGGCGAACGCATTGGCGCCGAGCGATTGAACCAATTGGGCTTGGTCAACAAGTTAACCGAACCCGGCCAGGCCTTGGGCACAGCCCTCACCTTGGCCAGCCAATTGAACCAACGCGCGCCCAATGCACTGGCCAGCATCAAAGAGCTGCTGAACGAAGCTGATGGCGCCACACTGAACCACCAACTCAGTTTAGAGCGCGATCACTTTGTGAAAAACTTACACCACGCCAACGCGGGGATCGGTATTTCAGCCTTTCTGAACAAACAAACACCGCGCTACGAATAAGACCGGGTCTCTCAGGCGACAATTTTTAACAACCCAGTCACTCAAAAGACAGACTATGGACGAACCCATTCTTACGATGGAGGAAAGAGAAGCCATCAACTCAGGTCGATGGTTTTCTACCCTTTCACCTTCACTCAGGCACGACATTCTTAGATGCGCTTACGTCAAACGACACAAAGACGGCGAACTCATTGCAGCCCGCGGGGAACCGCCGGAGCAGTGGATCGCGTGCGCCAAGGGTGCGGTCCGCGTGAGCTCTACGTCGGTGTCGGGCAAATTGATCACCCTCACCTATGTCGAGCCTGGCATCTGGTTTGGCGACGTCTCCATCTTCGACGGGGACAGACGCACGCACGATGCGTACGCGCATGGCGAGACCACCACATTGAACGTGGCCAAAGCCGACTTCAAGAAAATATTGTCAGCGCACGTCGAGTTGTACGATGCCATGTTGCGTTTGCACGCACGTCGCATTCGTCAGCTGTTTGGCTTGGTCGAGGATCTCAACACCCTGCCACTCCGGGCACGCTTGGCAAAACAGCTCAATCACCTACTACGCAGTTATGGCGTGCCCAGTTTGTCAGATGCTCGTGCCATTCGCATCAGCTTGCAATTGGCACAGGAAGAACTAGCGCAATTGTTGGGGGCTTCTCGTCAACGGGTCAACCAAGAGTTGAAGCAGATGGAGCGCGAACATGTCATCAAAATCGAACCCGGTGGTCTGACGGTGCTCGACAGAGAAGCGCTGCAGAAAATTGTGGATTCGGACAACTGAACATAAACAGCAGCAAAAGCGTCAGCAACGTTTTCACCAACCCTCAGCGGTTCACACAGTTAATTTACGGCGGTAATCCCACATGAGCCAGTTTGATCATTTCGTGGGCACCCGCCCCGTCACCGGCACACATGCCTTTGATGTCACAGCCTTAGAAAATTGGCTTCGCGCCAATATGCCTGGCTTTGAAGGCCCCCTTTCGGTTGAAATGTTCAAAGGTGGACAGTCCAATCCCACCTACAAACTCATCACGCCTCAATGTGCTTATGTGATGCGTGCCAAACCTGGTCCTGTTGCCAAGTTACTGCCTTCGGCGCATGCCATTGAGCGTGAATTTGCCGTCATGAAGGGTTTGGCTGGCACGGCTGTGCCGGTCGCTCAAATGCATGTGCTTTGCGAAGACGAAGCCATCATTGGCCGAGCCTTTTATGTCATGGAGTTTGTGGCGGGTCGCGTCTTATGGGACCAGTCCTTGCCCGACATGACCACGGCACAACGCGGCGACATTTACGATGAAATGAATCGCGTCATTGCGGCGCTTCACAGCGTCAAGTTTACAGAACAAGGTTTGGCCAATTACGGCAAGCCTGGCAGTTATATCGAGCGACAGATTGGCCGTTGGAGCAAGCAATATGTGGCCTCTGCCACGCAAGCCATTCCAGAAATGGACCAGCTCATGGCCTGGCTACCTGCCAACATTCCAAGCAGCGCCAAAGACGAAACATTGGTCAGCATTGTTCACGGCGACTACCGCTTAGACAATCTCATGTTCCACCCCACCGAGCCCAAAGTATTGGCCGTGTTGGATTGGGAACTCTCCACCTTGGGCCACCCCTTGGCCGACTTCAGTTATCACTGCATGGCTTGGCACATCAAGCCTGGTTCATTCCGCGGCATTGGGGGCCTCGATCACAAAGCGCTTGGCATTCCCAACGAAGCTGAGTACATCAAACGCTACTGCGAGCGCACCGGCTTTACGACGCCCGAGAAGTTGGCGCTCGACTGGAATTTCTACATGGCCTACAACCTTTTCCGTATCGCCGCTATTTTGCAAGGTATTGCCAAGCGCGTTGAAGACGGAACCGCCTCAAGCGAGCAAGCCAAGGCCTCTGGCGCTGGCGCAAAACCCATGGCTGAGCTGGCTTGGCACTTTGCCAGCCAAGTTTGAACAACAACACTTTTAAGATTTAACAGGAGACCTTTCATGCAATTCGAATACTCAGACAAAGTCAAATCTATGCAAGCGCGCTTGCTGGCTTTTATGGATGAGCACATCTATCCCAATGAAGCCCGCTTTTTCCAAGAAATTGCAGACAACCGTGCCAATGGCAATGCTTGGATTCCCACCAAGATTGTGGAAGAACTCAAGCCCAAGGCACGTGAAGCCGGTCTGTGGAATTTGTTCTTGCCCAAGTCACACCGTGCGCCACAAGGTCTGTCCAATTTAGAGTACGCGCCCCTGTGCGAAATCATGGGTCGCGTTCCATTTGCCGCTGAAATTTTTAACTGCTCTGCCCCCGACACTGGCAACATGGAAACGCTAGAGCGTTACGCCAGCGAAGAACTGAAAGACATTTGGCTGGAGCCTCTGTTGCGAGGTGAAATTCGCTCTGCCTTCTTGATGACTGAGCCTGACGTGGCCTCTTCGGACGCGACCAATATTCAATGTGAAATTAAACGTGAAGGTGACGAGTACGTCATCAATGGCCGCAAGTGGTGGTCGTCTGGTGCTGGTGACCCACGTTGCGCTGTTTACATTGTCATGGGCAAAACCAATCCCGATGCGGGCCGTCACGAACAGCAATCGATGATTGTGGTGCCCGCCAATTCACCCGGCATCACTGTGGTGCGCGCCTTGTCTGTGTTTGGTTACGACGATGCACCACACGGTCACATGGAAGTTGTGCTGAAAAACGTTCGCGTGCCTGCAGCCAACCTGTTGCTTGGCGAAGGTCGTGGTTTTGAAATTGCGCAAGGCCGCTTAGGCCCAGGACGTATTCATCACTGCATGCGAACCATCGGTGTTGCAGAGCGCGCGCTTGAATTGATGTGCAAGCGCTTGAACTCTCGCGTTGCGTTTGGCCGCGAAGTGGCGCGTCAAACCGTTTGGCAAGAACGCATTGCCGAATCACGCTGCATGATTGAACAAGCTCGCTTGCTTACCCTCAAAGCGGCTTACATGATGGACACCGTGGGCAACAAAGTGGCAAAAGCCGAAATTGCCATGATCAAAATTGTGGCGCCTCAAATGGCATGCCAAATCATCGACTGGGCCATTCAGGCACACGGCGGTGGCGGTGTGTCGCAAGACTTCCCATTGGCCTATGCCTATGCCCATCAACGCACCCTGCGTTTGGCCGACGGTCCAGACGAAGTGCACCGCAATTCTTTGGCCAAGTTGGAATTGGCCAAGCATTTGCTCATGCCCGGTGAAGTTGAAATGCCTGTAACTCGCGGCAGCTAATGAGGTAGCGCTCATGCATTCACCCAGATGCGTGATGCTCTCATTGAACAAATCTTGAATTTTTGAAAGAACTTTTTGATCAATCTTCAAGATTTGCTCAGATCCCGCATTAGAATACGAGGCTTGTCGGAGCGTAGCGCAGTCTGGTAGCGCATCTGGTTTGGGACCAGAGGGTCGAAGGTTCGAATCCTTTCGCTCCGACCATTCTTTTCAAAATAAGGCCCTACCTTCGCGGTTCAAGGGCCTTTTTTATCTGCCCGTAGCTCAACTGGATAGAGCAACGGCCTTCTAAGCCGTAGGTCGGGGGTTCGAGTCCCTCCGGGCAGGCCACCTACACACCTTTTAGCTCAAATCTTATTCAATCATTCGGATCAGGGTTTTACCTAGCTTTTTCGCCCTTCAATATGCAACATAATGCATATCACAAGGAGATTTCTCATGACTACTTCCCCCTCACGTCGTTTGGTTTTAACTCGCAGTGCTGCCTTAGTGGGTGCTGCCAGTTCAGGCATTTTGATTCCTGAATGGGCACAAGCTCAGACCGGCAAAATTCGCGTTGGTTTGATGCTGCCTTACTCTGGTGCTTTTGCGCCTTTGGGTGTTGCCATTGAAAACGGTGTGCGCATGGCCATCAATGAACAAGGCGGCAAATTGGGCGGTCGTGACATTGAATGGTTCAAAGTGGACGATGAGTCCGAGCCCTCCAAAGGCATTGAAAACGCTAACAAACTGGTGCAGCGCGACAAGGTTGATGTGCTCATCGGCACTGTGCACTCCGGTGTTCAAATGGGCATTCAGAAAGTTGCACGCGACTCTGGTGTTCTGACGCTCATTCCTAACGCAGGCGTTCACGCCGCCACCCGCGCTTTGTGCGCCCCCAACGTGTTCCGTACCAGCTTCTCCAACAGCCAACCGACCTTGGCATTGGGCCAAGCCATGGTGGCCAAAGGTCACAAGAAAGCCGTATGGATCACTTGGAAATACGCTGCAGGCGACGAAGCCTACGAAGGCTTTAAAGAGAGCTACACCAAAGCAGGCGGCACCATTGTGAAAGAGTTGGGTTTGCCCTTCCCCAACGTTGAATTCCAAGCCTTGCTCACCGAAATTGCCGCGCTCAAACCCGACGCAGTGGCCTGCTTCTTTGCTGGCCCCTCTGGCGCCAAGTTCATGAAAGATTTCGCTGCCGCTGGCCTGAAGGGCAAGATTGCGCTCTACGGTTCAGGCTTCTTGACCGAAGGCGTGTTGGAAGCAGCAGGCCCTGCTGCTGATGGCGTGATGACCACCCTGCACTACAGCGATTCTTTGGACACCCCTCGCAACAACAAGTTCCGTTTGGAATACGCCAAGGCATTCAAAATGCAGCCCGACGTTTATGCCGTTCAAGGCTACGACACCGGCTTGCTCTTGGTACAAGGCGCCAATGCGGTCAAAGGCGATTTGTCTAAAAAGCCAGATCTGTACAAAGCCATGGAAGGCGCCGTCATTGACAGCCCTCGTGGCAAGTGGACCATGAGCAAATCGCACAACCCCATTCAAGACATTTACTTGCGCGTCGCTGAAAAAGGCGAAAACAAAGTGATCGGTGTAGCGGCCAAAGCCTTGGCCGATCCTGGCACTGGTTGCCGCATGGGCTAATCGCAGCTCGTGACGCAAAGCGGTGGAGTAATCTGCCGCTTTTTTTCTGCCTTGATGGGCTGATGGTTCCATCTCACCTGTGTCAACAAACCCCTTATGGATTTCGTCAACTTCCTCATCCAGCTGCTGAACAGTGTTCAGTACGGCTTGCTGTTATTCATGTTGGCCGCCGGCCTGACGCTGATCTTCGGCATCATGGGCGTGGTCAATTTGGCCCATGGCAGCTTCTACATGCTGGGGGCCTACCTGGCCTATTCACTGGCGGCCCTGACACAAAGTTTCACCATGGCCATTGTTTTGGGAACTGTGTTGTCAGTTCTTTTTGGCCTGTTGTTGGAATGGTTGTTGTTCAGGCATTTCTACAAGCGCGATCACCTTGACCAAGTGCTGCTCACGTTTGGTTTGATTTATGTATTTGAAGAAGCCCGTTCTATTTTGTGGGGCGACGATGTGCATGGCGTGACCATTCCCGATGTGCTGAGTGCCTCCATTCCGCTCACAGAAACCTTGTCCTACCCTGTCTATCGTTTGTTCATGTCTGGCGTTTGCTTGGTCTTGGCATTGGGCCTGTACTTGCTCATTTCTAAAACACGCTTGGGCATGAAAATTCGAGCGGGTGCTTTCAACCACGAGATGACCGAAGCACTGGGCGTGAATATCAAACTGATTCACGCTTTGGTGTTTGCGCTGGGCGTGGGCTTGGCCACCATTGCAGGCATGGTCGCAGCACCTGTTTCCAGCGTGTATCCCAACATGGGTTCGCAAGTGCTCATCATGTGTTTTGTGGTGGTGGTCATTGGCGGCATTGGCTCGGTCAAGGGCGCGCTCATTGCGGCCTTGCTGGTGGGATTGGTCGACACCTTTGGCAAAGTGTTGTTGCCGCAAGTTTCTGGCATGTTGGTCTATGTCCTGATGGCCGTGGTCTTACTTTACAAGCCTGAAGGCTTGTTTAAAAACTAAGGGGATGTCATGAGCGACACACACGCCCCCCTCGAAACACTGCCGCGCAGTTTGAACATCTTGCTTGGTACAGCATTGCTAGCGCTGGCCGCCTTTCCTCTTGTCGGTACCGACTATTACTTGCAAATGGTCACCCGCATGATGATCTTGGCCATCTTTGCAATGAGCCTAGATTTGTTGCAAGGCGTCACAGGCCTGGTCTCATTGGGCCATGCCGCCTACTTTGGTGTAGCGGGTTATGCCTTGGCCTTCATCACGCCTCCCGGTGAACCCATTGCCTTGTGGTGGTCCATGCCTGTGGCCATTGGCGCTTCGGCCTTGCTGGCCTTGATCATCGGTTTTCTAGTGGTCAGAACCCATGGTATTTACTTCATCATGGTCACCATGGCTTTTGCGCAAATGGTGTTTTATGCCTTCTTTGACAACAAAGCTTTAGGTGGTTCAGATGGCGTTTACATCAACTTCAAACCTGACGCTGTGTTGTTTGATTTGGAAAACAAAACCGTTTTCTACTTCTTCACCTTGGCCCTCATGGTCTTGGTCTATGTCTTTTTAAGACGTTTGCTGTGGAGCCCATTTGGCAGAGCATTGGCTGGCATTCGTGTGAATGAGCACCGCATGCGCGCCTTGGGCTATGGCACCTTCAGCCACAAGTTGGCCGCATTTACTTTGGCAGGCGCATTGGCAGGATTGGCTGGCTTTTTGTGGGGCGCACAGTCTGGCTATGTCAATCCCGAATTGATGGGCTTTCACATGAGTGCACACGTCATCATGATGGTGATCTTGGGCGGCATGGGCAACTTTGCAGGCGCCATTGTGGGCGCCTTCTCGTTTGAGTATTTGTTGCATGTGTTCAAGGACTTGCCAGAAATCGGTGGGTTCAACTTAGGCAAACACTGGCAGCTCTGGATGGGCTTGTTCATTGTGGCGCTGGTGGTGTTGGCGCCACGAGGTATTTTGGGTTTGTTTGCCACCTTGTTCAAAGGCAAGGAGCAGCATCATGACTGAAGCTCACACTTTGTTATTGCGCGCCGACAAGATCACCAAAAAATTTGGTGGTCTCACTGCGGTAAATGAAGTTTCTGTTGATCTTCGTTTGGGTGAAATTCATGCAGTCATTGGCCCCAATGGTGCAGGCAAATCCACGCTGACCAACTTGCTGACGGGTGATTTGCCGCCCACATCGGGCCATGTCGCTTTGAATGGTCAGGACATCACTGGTTGGACGCCCGAAAAAATCTCGCGTCATGGCTTAGGCAGAAGTTATCAAAAGACCAATATCTTCAGAAGCTTCACGGTGTGGGACAACGTGCGTTTGTCGGCACAGTCGCGCAGCCAACCCATGCCATTCAATCCATTGGCCTGGTTGCAACAAGCCAATCACATGCAGGATGTTAATCAACGCGCAGAACGCGCCATTGAATTGGCTGGTCTGCAAAACAGACGGCAGGCTTTGGCAGGCGCGGCGAGTCACGGCGAACAGCGACAGTTAGAAATTGCCATGACACTGGCCACCGAACCCAAAGTGCTGCTGCTGGACGAACCTTTGGCCGGCATGGGCGTGGCAGAAGCCGAAAGCATGGTGCAGTTGTTGTTGCGCCTGAAGTCGACGCACGCCATGATGCTGGTCGAACACGACATCGATGCTATTTTTACGCTGGCCGATCAATTGACGGTCATGGTCAATGGCACCGTGATTGCCAGCGGTCTACCCGCGGCCATTCGTGCCGACAGTGGCGTTCAAGCGGCTTATTTGGGTGAGGATCACTGACATGAACGACACCTTGATTCAAGTGAAGGGCCTCAACAGTTACTACGGGGCCAGCCACATTCTTCGCAACATCGACTTTGAAGTAAAGCGTGGAGAAACCATCGGTTTGATGGGACGCAATGGCATGGGTAAAAGCACCCTGCTCAAATCCATCATGGGCATCGTGACGCCCCGCTCGGGTGATGTTCACATTAAGGGTATCCGCACCAACGATTGCGCTATTTTTGAAGTGGCACAACAAGGCATTGCTTATGTGCCCGAAGGTCGCGGTATTTTTGGCAACCTCAGTGTGGTTGAAAATTTAAAAATGGCAGCGCGCCCTGGTACCCAAGGCCAAAACGATTGGACTTACGATCGCGTACTCGACACCTTCCCCCGTTTGAAAGAGCGCTTGGGCCATGGCGGACAACAACTGTCAGGCGGTGAACAGCAAATGCTGACCATTGGGCGGGCTCTCATGACCAACCCCGATGTGCTGATTTTGGATGAAGCGACAGAGGGCTTGGCCCCTTTGATTGCAAGAGAAATTTGGCGCATCTGCACCATCATCAAAGACAGTGGCATCAGCAGCATCATCGTGGACAAAAACTGGAAACACGTCACCCAAATTACCGATCGCAATGTGATCTTGGTCAAGGGGGAAGTGGTCTTTGAAGGCAGCTCAGAATTGCTGCAATCTCAACCCGACATCATGGCCCAGCATTTGGGCGTGTAACGCAAGCAAGGTCGTTCACTTCATGGCTCAAGATTCCACTTTACGCGGTGTTCGCGTTGTCAGCTTGGCTCTGAACCTGCCAGGTCCTGCCGCTTTAATGCGCTTGGCGCAAATGGGTGCCAGTTGCACCAAGGTCAATCCGCCAGCAGGCGATCCCATGGCGCATTACACGCCAGGTGGCTACGACACTTTGCACAAGGGTGTGAAGCAAATCACATGCGATTTGAAAGACGCCAAGGGGCAACAAGCGCTGCATGCTTTGTTGGCCAAAACAGATGTGCTGCTCACGTCCTTCAGACCTTCCGCTCTGATCAAGTTGGGCCTCGGATGGAAAGCATTGCACCAACAATACCCAGGTCTTAGTTGTGTCAGCGTGGTGGGTGCACCTGGTGCGTTGGCAGAAATACCGGGGCACGATTTAACGTATCAAGCGGAAGTTGATTTGGTGCCTGGCATGCAACTCCCCGCCAGTTTGTTTGCTGACATGGGTGGTGCCATGATGGCCAGCGAAGCAGTGCTCAAAGCCACCTTGACGCAACGCGCTTCTGGCAAGGGTAGTTTTCATGAGGTCGCTCTAAGCGATGCTGCAGCTTGGCTGGCGTTACCCAGACATTGGGGCATGACCCTGCCCAAGGGCGCAGTGGGCGGTGCCCACGCCGGCTACAAAATGTACGCCTGCAAAAATGGCCGTGTGGCCGTCGCAGCCTTAGAACCGCATTTTGCAAAGTCTTTGTGCGATGCCGCAGGCATTGAAGTCAAAGACGTAAAGGCCTTGTTTGCTAAAAAGACCCATGATGCTGTAGCCGCATTTTTAGCCAGCAAAACACGCCATCAATTGGACAAGTTGGCCACGGACAAAGACATCCCCATGATGACTTTGCCTCAAGCACTCTAAGCCATGCGCTCTAAGGCAAGCGCTCAGTGATTCAGCTGCGCCCAAGCTTTGTCTAAGCGCTTCACACTCACAGGCTGAGGCGTACGCAGCTCTTGTGCAAAAAAGCTCACGCGCAGCTCTTCAAGCAACCATCTGAACTCCAGCATGCGGTCATCGACTGCACCCTTGCGCTCTGCGACCAAACGCCAGTAACGTTGCTCTTGCGGTTTCAATTCCAACAACTTGCTGGCGTCGCGCGCAGGATCGGCTCGGTATTTGTCCAAGCGCAACACCATGGCTTTTAAGTAACGCGCATAGTGCTGCAATTGAGTCCAGGGTGTTTGCGCTAAGAAACGTTTGGTGACCAAACGCTGCAACTGTTGGGTGCAATCGGCCGTGGCATCGGATGCATTTTTTGTGTCTTTAATTTTGCGAGTTGCCGCTGCAAATTCAATCA
>JBDLWA010000094.1:0-4461 GCA_039804505.1 Pseudomonadota bacterium | reverse complement strand
GGCTTGACGCCACAAAGCTCACCCACTTCACCAATGGTGAAGTAGCGCTTGGCGGGAATAGATGGGAGGGAGTTCTCCATTGAAATCACAAACTTGCTAGGGGAACCTACTAGCTTACTCTAAGCAGAGGGGCTCCGTAAAGCCCTCTGTTGAATAAATTTTCAAAGACCCGTCGGCGGGTAAAACTTGTTTAAGTCTTAGTGGGCTCGTCGCCTTGAATCACATCTTTCAGTTTGTGACTGGCATGAAAAGTCGCCACTCGACGGGCTTCAATGGGAATCAATTCGCCCGTGCGTGGATTGCGACCTGGGCGAGGCGCTTTTTCTCGAATTTGAAAATTGCCGAATCCAGATATTTTGACATCCGTGCCTTGAACCAATTGCGTGGCAATCAAATCGAAGAACGAGTCCACCATGTCTTTGGACTCGCGCTTGTTCAAGCCAATTTGTTCAAACAACAAATCGGCCAAGTGCGCTTTGGTCAGCGCCGGTGTTTCAAGACTTTCAACAGAAAAATCCATAGGTACTTTCTGCTTTGAATTAAGAACGCAAACGCGCAGCCAACTTGGCGGCCAAGTGGTCCAACACCGCTTTAACAGTGGCCTCAATTTGAACGTCTGTCAAAGTCGCTTCATCACTGTTCAACGTGAGGCGAACCGCCAAACTTTTCTCAACACCTTGCGTGGCCTGAGGGCGGAACACGTCAAACAAAACGGCGTTCTTCAAGAAGCCAGCAGTAGGTGCCTCATGAATCGCACCCATCAGTTCAGCATGCGTGACTTTTTCGGCAACGATCACCGCGATGTCACGTTCCACCGCTTGGAATCTAGCCACCCCTTGTGCCACTGGGACGTCGCGTTGCAGCACGGCGTCTAAATCCAATTCAAACAAGATAGGGGCCAATTGCAAATCCCACGATTGTCGCCAGCGGGGGTGCAACTCACCGACATGCCCAATCACTTTGCCATGAAGCTTGACTTGCGCGCAACGACCTGGGTGCATGGCTGGGTGCTCCGCCGCTTCAAAGACGAGCTTGGCGGGTGACAGCAAAGCTTCCACCTCACCCTTGACATCGAAGAAGTCCACATTGCGGACTTTGCCGCCCCACGTGGTAGTGGTGACCGGGCCATACGCAACGCCTGAAACGCGCATCGGTTGATCTAGACCTTCCACCGTGCTGTCGCTGTTCTTCACTGAGGCATCGCGCAAAAACACGCGACCCAATTCAAACACACGAACACGGTCGGCTTTACGGTCTGTATTGAACTTCACCACTTGCAAAAGCGAACCTAGCAAACTGGTGCGCATCACGCTCATCTGACTTGCGATGGGGTTCAGCAATTTGATGGGGTTGGCATTGCCCGCCAACTCTTGCTCACAGCGCTCTTCGACAAAGCTGAAGTTGATGGTTTCTTGATAACCCAGCGCGGCAACACTTCGACGCACAGCAAACGGACCACGCACATTTTCTTTGCGAATTTTGGCCGTAATAGGCGCTAACGGTGGCGTCGTTGGCAGCTGGGTGTAACCCACCATGCGCGCAACTTCTTCGACTAGGTCTTCTTCAATTTCCAAATCAAAACGCCAGCTAGGTGGATTGACGGAAATCAAGCCGTCGGATTCTGCGACTTCAAAGCCTAAACCTCGCAGTGCATCTGCGCATTGCTTTTGCGACAGCGCCATGCCAATGACTTTGTTGGCACGCGCCACGCGCAAGGTCACAGGCTTGCGCACAGGCATGTTGAGCTTTTGATCATCAACGGGACCCAGCTGCGTAGCCGCGGTGCCACAAATATCAATCACCAATTGGGTGATGCGCTCAATGTGCTCAACGGTGCCTTCAGGATCTACGCCGCGCTCAAAGCGATGACCGGCGTCCGTGGAAAAGTTGTACCGGCGTGAGCGACCTGCAATGGCTTTGGGCCACCAGTACGCCGCCTCAATGTAAATATTTTTTGTATCGTCAGACACTGCTGTGGCGTCGCCACCCATGATGCCCGCCAAAGACTCCACTTGCGAGTCGTCGGCGATCACACCGACTTTGTCGTCAACGGTGACGGTGTTGCCGTTGAGCAGCTTCAGCGATTCATCCGCGCGACCCCAGCGAACTTGCAAGCCACCCTGAATTTTGTCCAGGTCAAAAATGTGCGAAGGACGTCCCAGCTCAAACATCACATAGTTTGAAATATCAACCAATGGGCTGACGCTGCGTTGGCCACAGCGTGCCAAACGGTCCACCATCCAAGCAGGGGTCTGCGCTTTGGGGTTCACGCCCTTCACCACGCGACCACTGAAGCGGCCGCACAAATCCGTGGCTTGTACATTGACGGCCAACTTGTCTTGCACCTGTGCTGCCAATGTTTGAAATTCAGGCGCTTTCAAAGGCGAACCCGTGAGTGCAGAAACTTCACGGGCGATGCCGTACACACTGAGGCAATGCGCCAAGTTGGGCGTGAGCTTGAGCGTGAGCAAGGTGTCGTCAAGCTTCAAATAGGCACGAATGTTTTGACCGATGGGGGCATCAGAGGGCAACTCCAACAAACCGCCATGGTCATCTGCAATTTTGAGTTCTTTGGCTGAGCACAACATGCCCTGGCTTTCAACACCGCGCAGTTTGCCCACCTTGATCAGGAAAGGTTTGCCATCTTCGCCGGGTGGCAACTCGGCACCGACCATGGCGCAAGGAATGCGAATGCCAACACGCGCATTGGGCGCGCCACACACGATATTGAGCAAGTCTGCTTGCCCCACATCGACTTGGCAAACACGCAAGCGATCAGCATTGGGATGCTGTTCAGCACTTTTAATTTCACCAATCACCACATTTGAAAATGGTGGCGCCACAGGTTGAAGTTCTTCAACCTCAAGGCCCGCCATGGTGAGGGTTTCAGCGAGTTGTTCTGTAGTAAGGGGTGGGTTGCAAAACTCACGCAGCCAGGATTCAGGAAATTGCATGGTCTTTTAATTATTGAAATTGACTCAGGAAGCGAACGTCGCCGTCGAAGAACAAGCGCAAATCATTCACGCCATATCGAAGCATGGTGAGACGGTCGGGGCCCATGCCGAAGGCAAAGCCAATGAATTTCTCGGGATCGAGGCCCATGTTGCGAACCACGTTGGGGTGCACCTGACCCGAGCCGGCCACTTCTAACCAACGGCCGGCCAAAGGACCGGTTTGAAATTGAATGTCAATTTCGGCGCTGGGTTCGGTGAAGGGGAAAAAGCTGGGACGGAAGCGCAAGACCAGGTCGTCGCTTTCAAAAAACGTACGGCAAAAATCGGTAAACACCACCTTCAAATCTTTGAAGCTGACGTTCTCACCAATCCACAAGCCTTCGCATTGGTGAAACATGGGTGAATGCGTGGCATCGCTGTCGACGCGGTACGTGCGACCGGGTGCAATGACGCGAATTTCAGGCATGCCCTGACCTGCATCAATTTGCGCTTTGTAACGCTTCACATGCTGAACCGCATGGCGAATTTGCATGGGGCTGGTGTGCGTGCGCAGCAAATGGCCGCCTTCTACATAGAAGGTGTCGTGCATCGAGCGCGCGGGGTGATCTTCGGGTGTGTTGAGGGCTGTGAAGTTGAACCAGTCGGTTTCAATCTCGGGGCCTTGTGCCACTTCAAAACCCATGGAGCCAAAAATTTGCTCAATGCGTTCTAGGGTGAGAGATACAGGATGCAAGCCGCCTTGTGTGAGCGGGCGACCTGGCAATGTGACATCAAAAGCTTCTGCCTTGAGTTGAACGGCCAATTCAGCATCGGCCAATGCTTGACGGCGCGCATTTAACGCGGCCTCAATGCCCTGCTTGGCCACGTTGACTGCTGCGCCGAAGGTCTTCTTCTCTTCTACGCTCAAAGCAGCCATGCCCTTCATCATTTCGGTGATGCGGCCTGACTTGCCCAAATACAGGGCCTTGGCATTTTCAAGATCGGCGGGGGTTTGGGCCTGCGCAAAACTGGCGCGGGCCGCTTCAACCAAACTGTCCAACTCGGTCATGGTGGAAACTTTAAAAGGAACTTAAATTCAAAATAAAAAAAGGATTGAAGCCTTCGCAAGCCTCAACCCCTTGATCGACTTTAATCGACTGCGTGAGTACTTAAGCTGCGGCCAACTTGGCCTTGACTTGGTTCACGATGCCAGCAAAAGCGGCCTTGTCGTGCACGGCGATGTCCGCCAACACTTTACGGTCGATTTCAATGGCAGCCTTTTTCAGGCCGTTGGCGAATTGGCTGTATGTCAGACCGCATTCACGGGCCGCTGCGTTGATACGCGCGATCCACAACTGACGGAACACACGTTTCTTGGCACGACGGTCACGGTATGCATACTGACCGGCCTTCATCACCGCTTGTTTAGCGATGCGGAAGACATTACCGCGGCGACCGCGGAAACCTTTGGCCAGGGCCAATACTTTTTTGTGACGGGCTCGTGCCGTAACACCACGTTTTACGCGAG
>JBDLWA010000093.1:0-29553 GCA_039804505.1 Pseudomonadota bacterium | reverse complement strand
CCCATGATCAACATGGCTTCCAACATGATTTGCGCCATGCTAGAGCCTTTGGTGAGCGACACAGAGGCACCTTGGTGCAAGGTGTTCCACCACTTCACTGAAAAATAAATGACGGGCACATTCAAGGCGCCCACCAAAGCCAAGATGCCGCCCGCTTTGTCGGCACGACGCGGATCGTCAATGGCACTGGTCAATGCGATGTAGCCCAAATACAAGAAAAACAAAATGAGCTCGGAGGTGAGTCTGGCATCCCACACCCACCAAGCGCCCCACATGGGCTTGCCCCACAAAGCACCCGTCCACAAAGAGAGAAATGCAAAGATAGCGCCTGTGGGTGCAAGCGCCTGACACATCATGCCCGACAAGCGCGTGTTGAAAGTCATGCCCAACAAAGCCCAAAAAGCCATGGCCAAGTAAATGACCATGGACATCCATGACACAGGCACGTGAACGAAGATGATGCGATAGCCCTCACCTTGCTGAAAATCGGTAGGCGCCACAAACATGCCCAGCCAAAGTCCCCAGACCGTTAAGCACGTACCCAAAATAGCGAACAGAGGCCACAACTTTCCCGCCAGCGGATAAAAAGTTTGCGGTGAAGCGTAGTGAAAAAGTTTTTGCATCATGGGTTTAAGTCATTCTTATGATTCAAGTGCAATGCGAAGCGAGGCTGCGCTGGCCCATGGGCTGAACACCGCGGCCACCAAGGCCATGGCAGCCAAAATAGACAAATGCGCAGAGGCACCCAATCCACTGATTTCGGCCTGCACCGCGCCAGCACCAAACACCAAGGCAGGCACATACAAAGGCAAGACCAACAAAGACAGCAACACATCGCCGCCGCGCACACCCAAGGTGAGCGCAGCGCCAATGGCGCCAATCAGCGACAAAATGGGCGTACCCAACAACAAGCTCAGCGTCAAAATCCAAAGTGCGTTGGCAGACAGGTCAAACTGCAAACCCAAAATGGGTGCCAACAAAACCAAGGGCAAGCCAGACAACAGCCAATGCGCCAAAATTTTGGCGGCCACCAACACAGACAGACTGTTGGGCGACAAGGCCATTTGCTCTAAAGTGCCATCGGCAAAATCGGCCGCAAACATGCGCCCCAAAGACAACATGCTGGCCAACAAGGCCCCCACCCACAAAATGCCGGGGGCGACCAATCGCAAGGTATTCATTTCGGGGCCAATGCCCAAAGGAAACAACGCGGCCACCACCACGAAGAAAAACACCGAGGTGATGACTTCATTTTTACGGCGCAGGGCCAAGGTCAGGTCCCTTTTGACAATGGCAACAAAGGCACTCATGCGCTGAGCCTGTATGAGAAACCTTGGCCGCCCAAAGTCACAGCCTGGTGACTGGTGAGCAGCACCATGCCCTGATTTGCCAAATGACCATTGATGACTTCAGACAGGGCGTTTTGAGCCGTGGTGTCTAAGGCCACGAAAGGCTCGTCCAAAACCCAAAGTTTGGCGGTGCTGACCCACAAGCGGGCCAAGGCCGTGCGTCTTTTTTGCCCCTGCGACAGCACCCGAACCGGCAAGTGCTCTCGGCCACGCAAGCCCAATTGGGCCAGTGCCTTGAGGGCATCGCCCGCAGACAAGGGTCGACCCGCTACGGCAGCATCGGCACGGAGGTTTTCTAGGGGGGTTAAATCTTCTTTGAGGGCCAATTGGTGACCCAAGTAGGCCAAATTGGCTCTGAATTCTTGCGGATTTTGAGCGACTGATTGTTGATGCCAGCAGATTTCGCCCTCTTCCAAAGCACTGAGACCGCATACCAAACGCAAAAGGCTGGTTTTCCCCACGCCGTTGTCACCTTCAAGGTGGAGCCACTGGCCGGGTTGGAGAGAAAACGTAACGCCTGAAAAAAGACGCTTTTCGCCTCTAGAGCAGGAAAGATGGGTGACGCTGAACATTTGGCTGAATCATCGCAGATCAGGCCCATCCAGAATTGAGTCGCGTCAAAAATAATGGGCAAAAATAAGGTCAAATTTGACTTTGCCCGCAATTTTACTGCTCAGGTGGAATCCTTCGATTCCCCAGCTTCCAAAGCCAAGGCTTTTTTCTCTGCTTCTGCCTTGCGGTAAAGCGACAGCACATTGGGCAATCGGTCTAGCATTTCAGCCCACTCGTAGTCGAAGGGCAAGCCCAGCCAATCGCCATTGGCCTTCAAGCCCGCAATACACGCCTTGATTCGGGTGCGGGCCACATCAAAGGATTTCAGTTCGTCTTCCGTGAGTGCGTCGCGTTTGTTTTTACTGATGTTGGCTTCCAACACCACCAAGACATCGTGCTGAAGTGCTAAGTCTCGCTTGAAGGCTTCTGTCGAGCGCGAATTGTTGGGAGGCAGCTGCAAAGCCTCCAACTTGTCAGAGATTTCTTTGAAGTTTTGTTGGGTCTGAAAATAAAAAATCAGAAACACGGCCAACAAAATGAACAGCACGATGACCGACAGCAGTAAAAAATTGTCCATCCTGGACCTCACTCATACCAATGCTTCACATGGTACTCAACTGTCACCCAGGCGGCAACCCAAACCCTTTGCAAGAGTCATTCCGTCAGCAAAAAATCAACATCAAAGCTACACTGCGCTCCAAGGAGATCCCGTCTGTGAACCAACCCTCTAGCTCTACTGGCAACGCTTCCGCTGCTTCTCAAGCCTCTTTTCAAGAAACCACTCGTTTTGGCAGTGGTCAAGCCGTCAAACGCCTTGAAGACCAACAACTGCTGTTGGGCGCGGGTGTTTATGCCAACGATGTAAGCTTGCCCCAGCAAACACATCTGGTCTTCTTGCGCTCCCCTTACCCCCACGCGCACATCACCCGATTGGACACCAGCGCTGCCAAAGCCATGCCCGGCGTGCACTGCGTCCTAACAGGACAAGACCTCCAAAATGCAGGCGTCAAGCCCATGGCACGCCCCATGAACTTCAAGCGCGCCGATGGCAGCCCCTTGTCGAGCACCACGCGCCATGTTTTGGCCGTGGGCACGGTTCGTTTTGTAGGCGAGCCTATTGCCGCCGTGGTGGCCGATTCCGAATTGCAAGCACGCGATGCGGCTGAAGCCATCGAAATTGAATTTGAGGCCTTGGCCAGCGCTACTCGCTTGGCCGATGCCTTGTCGCCCAATGCACCGCTGCTGACCGAAGCCCCAGACAACCGTGTGGCAGAAACTCGCTACGGCAGCGCAGAAGCCACCCAAGCTGCGTTTGACCAAGCGGCTCACGTGGTGCGTTTAGACATCGTCAACCAACGGCTAGCCGCCCTGTCCATTGAACCCCGTAGCGTGTTGGCCTATCCAGATCAAGGTCGCTTGCACATCCGCTTGAGCAGCCAAATGCCCACGGGCGTTCGCAACACCGTGTCCGATTTGATTGGCATCGACAAAGAAAAAGTTCGCGTCATTGTGGGTGATGTGGGGGGTGGCTTTGGCATGAAGACAGGCGCCTATGCAGAAGACGTGGTCACGGCTTATTGCGCCCATACCCTGAACCGTCCCGTTAAATGGATTGCCGACCGGGGTGAAGAATTTTTGAGCAGCTCGCACGGCCGCGACATTGAAACCCAAGCCTCCATGGCCTTGGCCAAAGACGGCAAAATTTTGGGCCTCAAAATTGAAACACTGGCCAACGTGGGCGCTTATCCCACCATGACCGGCTTGGCCATTCAAATGATGATTGGCCCTTGGGTGCAAAGCTCGGTGTACGACATTCAAACCATTGACTATCACTTCACAGGCGTGATGACCAACACCGCCAGCACGGGCGCGTATCGCGGCGCTGGCCGACCCGAAGCGATTTACAACATGGAACGCTTGATGGACGAAGCCGCGCGCGTGAGTGGCATTGACCGCGTAGAACTGCGCCGCAAAAACTTCATCAAGCCAGAACAAATGCCCTACAAAAACCCCATGGGTCAGGTTTACGACACCGGGGCTTTTGAGTTGATCATGAACGAGGCTTTGGAAAAAGCCGATTGGCATGGCTTTGCAAAACGTGAAGCCAGTTCCAAAGCAAAAGGTTTGTGGCGCGGCTTGGGCATTGCCACCTTTTTGGAGTGGACAGGCGGTAACGCTTTAGAAGAAAACGTGCACGTTCAAATTTTGGCCGATGGCACCATTGAAGTAGCCTCCGCGGTCAACGCCATGGGCCAGGGCATTGCCACCTCATTGGCCCAATTGGTGGTCGATGTATTTGGCGTAGACATCTCCCAAGTTCGCGTGGTGCTGGGTGATACCGACCGTGCCAATGGCTTTGGCAGCGCCGGTTCACGATCACTGTTCACCGGTGGCTCGGCCATGCGCGTAGGCGCGGAAAAAACTTTGGACAAAGCACGTGAGTTAGCAGGTCAAGCCCTAGAGGCCTCCCCTGCCGATCTAACGTACCAAAGCGGCACCTTCAGCGTCAAAGGCACCGACCTCAAATTGTCTTTGGCCGATTTGGCTCAACGCCAACCCGATGCCCGCATTGAAATGCAGTCCTCCACCACAGCCAGCGGACCTACATGGCCCAATGGTTGCCACATTTGTGAAGTAGAAGTGAACCCCTCCACAGGCGAGACCCAAGTGGTGTCCTACACCTCCATGAACGACGTGGGTCGCGTGGTCAACCCCATGATTGTGGAAGGCCAGCTCGATGGCGGTGCAGTTCAGGGCATGGGACAAGCTTTGCTAGAAGCCCTCATTTACGATGCCGAAAGCGGACAATTGGTCACAGGTAGTTTGATGGACTACGCAGCCCCGCGCGCAGACATCATGCCGGAAATGTTCCATACATTTACGAATCAAACCATCCCGAGTACCAACAATGTGTTGGGTGTGAAAGGTGTGGGCGAGTTGGGCACTATTGGCGCTACGCCCTGTGTGGTCAATGCCGTGGCAGATGCGCTGGCCAGAAATGGCCATGCGTCAAAGTCTGGCGCTTTGCAAATGCCGCTGACGCCATTTAGAGTTTGGGAATTACTTCAAAAGGCTTGAAGTTTTTTTACAAACTTAAATGCCAATGTTTACAAATATTGGTAGCAATTTGATGTTTCTGCACATAAAATATTTCCATGAAACTAAAAAGTAACTCCTCCACTGCAAATGCGTATTTGCGCTTTTTGCAATTGGCCAAGAGCATTCAACAATTGCCGGATGCGCCGCAGTTAGACGCCAACGAAAAAGCATTGCTCGAAGAAGTTGCGCTACGTTGGTTTGACAACCGGGCCATGACCGTTCGCGAAGCCATTGGCTTGGCGCAATTGGGCTCGCCTGCCACTTTGCACAAACGCATTACGCGTCTTCGTCAAAAAGACATGCTGATGACTTTCAATCAGCCTGAAGACAAGCGCGCCAAATACCTCATTCCCACCGAAAAAACACTCAACATGTTTGCGCATTTGGGCAACGAGATGAAAACGATTTCTTCTGTCGCCTAACCCATAGACATTCCCCACAACCATCAAAAAGAGGCCTGATCGGCCTCTTTTTTTCGTCTGCACATTACACCAACTGGGCGTAGCGCATTAGCTGTTGGCTAAAAACAATTCTTGCAAATCGCTCAAAAAGTCAAAGCCCCGTTCTGTGGGCCAAACACGGTTGAGGTCTCTTGCAATCAAGCCCTTGGTTTCTGCTTGGGTCAAAGCCTTTTGAATAGACGTCATGGCCAATCCAGTTCGAGCCATGTAGTCGGTCAAGCTAAAGCCTTCTTTCAAGCGAAGCGCATTCAACATATATTCAAAAGGCAAGTCATCGCGTGCCACTTCTTCGTGCTGTGTGGCCGGCTCGCCTTTTAAAGCGTTGGTCATATATAGCTGAGGATCGCGGTAACGAATTTGGCGCGTCACGCGGTGCGCAAAACTCAGCTTGCTGTGAGCGCCAGCCCCAATGCCCAAGTAATCGCCAAATTGCCAATAGTTCAGGTTGTGCCAGCAACGATGACCTGGCAAGGCGTAGGCCGAGACCTCATAACGTTGCAAGCCGGCTTGCCCTGTTCGCTCGGTGATCAAGTCCATCATGGCGTAGGCATCGTCTTCTTGCGGCAATACGGGCGGGTGCTTGGCAAACAGCGTGTTGGGCTCAATGGTGAGGTGATAAATGGATATATGCGGTGGCTTGAAACTCAAAGCAGTGTCAATGTCTTGCCCCAACTGCGCCAAGGTTTGACCTGGCAGCGCATACATCACATCTAAGTTAAATGTTTCAAAGGCGCTTTTCGCTTCTTCAATGGCGGCCATGGCTTGCGCACTGTTGTGCACACGGCCCAAGGCTTTGAGATGCGCATCGTTGAAGCTTTGAACGCCAATAGACAAGCGCGTCACGCCTGCAGCACGAAAAGCTTTGAAGCGATCTTTTTCAAACGTGCCCGGATTGGCTTCTAAAGTAATTTCGGCTTCAGCCTCTAGCGGCAAGCGAGCCCTGATGCCACTGATCAATCGATCGATGCTTTCGGGCTCAAACAAACTGGGCGTGCCACCGCCAATAAAAACACTGTGCACAGGGCGCCCCCAAATGAGGGGCAAGCTGGTTTCTAAGTCGACCAGCAAGGCATCGATGTAACGCTGCTCTGGCATGGCACCCGCTGGCTGGTTGCCCGATTTGTCGCGCCACTCGTGCGAATTGAAATCGCAATAGGGACACTTTTGCAAACACCATGGCAAATGCACATAGAGCGAGAGCGGCGGCAAGGCTTGCAACTGCAGCAAGCCAGGCCGCATGGCGTGCACCACATTAAATGCTTGGTTCATGGGTCAAAGTCCCCAGCGTTCACGCATGAGTGCCAGCATGGCTTGCGAAGACCGGCCGCGGTGACTGTTGGCATTTTTCACTTCCACAGGCAACTGCGCAAATGTTTTGCCAAACTCGGCCAAGTACATGATGGGGTCAAATCCAAAACCGTTCTCACCAATGGGTTCGCGTGTAATTTCTACCACCACACGGCCCACGGCAATCAAAGGCTCGGGATCGAAAGGCGTACGAACAGCCACCAAGGTGCTGACCATGGCAGCGCGGCGATTGTCGATGTGGGCCATTTGTTCGAGCACAGCGCGCACATTGTTGGCATCCGATTTTTCGTAGCCAAACTGGGTGCAGTAATAAGCTGTGTCGACGCCAGGCAGGCCATCAAACGCATCGATGCACAAACCGGCATCGTCTGCCAGTGCAGGCAAGCCACTTTGTTGGGACGCATGACGCGCTTTGGTTAAGGCGTTTTCAACAAATGTTTTGTAGGGCTCAGCGGCTTCTGAAATGTTCAACTCGGCTTGTCGCACCAGCTGCACATTGAGGCTGCCAAACATCGCTTGCAACTCTGCCAACTTGCCCGCGTTGTTGGATGCTAAAACCATTTTCATAAATTTACGCGCCCGCGTGAACGTGTGATTGGCGAGATGCGTTTTGCAACTGCACCAACTCAGCAATGCCTTTTTCGGCCAAGGCCAACAAGCTGTCCATCTCTTTGCGCGTAAAGGCCACGCCTTCTGCTGTGCCTTGCACTTCAACAAAATTGCCAGCGCCCGTCATCACCACATTCATGTCGGTGTCGCAAGAAGAGTCTTCGGTGTAATCCAAATCGAGCAGCGCCACGCCATCTTTAAGACCCACAGAAATGGCCGCCACAGAATCTAAAATGGGTGACTCTTTCAATTTGCCCTGATGCATGAGCCAATCCACGGCATCGAGAGCCGCCACAAACGCGCCAGTGATGCTGGCCGTGCGGGTACCGCCATCGGCCTGCAACACATCGCAGTCCAGATGAATGGTGCGTTCGCCTAATTTTTTCAAATCAAACACCGCACGCATAGAGCGGCCAATGAGGCGTTGAATTTCTTGGGTGCGACCACTCTGTTTGCCACGGGCCGCTTCACGGTCACCACGTGTGTGAGTAGCGCGAGGCAGCATGCCGTACTCCGCTGTCACCCAACCTTCGCCACTGCCCTTCTTGTGCGACGGCACTTTCTCTTCTACCGAGGCTGTACACAACACACGGGTATCACCAAACTCAATCAGCACCGAGCCTTCTGCATGCACGGTGAAGCCGCGGGTGATTTTGACCGCGCGCAATTGATCTTGGCGGCGGCCATGTGCACGGACTGAGGTACTAGAAGTGGTAGTCATAGAGGCTTCGCTTTGCTGCAAAAACAATGAAATTCGAAAGAAGTTTGAGATAATTCAGCAAGGGCTGCAAGTGGTCTGGGCCGCAACACATTGCCCGGCACCTCTTCAGCATTGCCTTGCGTCAGCCACATGTTGTTGGCTGCGCACTAGAAAGAATCCATGCCAGTTTACAGTATGACCGGTTATGCCAGCGTGCAATCCAGCGCGCCCGCAGCAGAGGGCAACACACCAGCGACAGGCACACCTGCCATTCGTTTTGGCCTCGAAATACGCTCGGTCAACAGCCGATTTCTAGACCTGAGTTTTCGTCTGCCCGATGAACTGAGGCACACAGAACCCGCGCTTCGCGAACACATTACCCAACACATCAAGCGCGGCAAAGTCGAAGTGCGTGCGGTGTATCACAGCAGCCAAGACGGCGAATTGGCCGACCCCTCGGTGGGCACCTTGCAAAAACTGCTCAGCCTGCAAAACAAAATTCAAAGCTGGCTGCCCGAAGCGCGAGACCTGAGCGTGGCCGATGTCATTAAATTGTCTTCCCACGAAAAATCGGGCTCAGGTCTGCAAGAAGCCGACCTAATGCCCTTGGCTGTCCAAGCCGTCAAAGCCCTCAAAGATGCGCGTGCCCGTGAAGGCGCCCGTTTGGCCGACATGCTGCAAGACCGCATTACCCAACTCAAGGCATTGGCTGAACAAGCGGGTCCCCTCCTGCCCGTTCTGGTGGAGCAACAGCGCCAACGTTTTGTGGAGCGTTGGAATGAGGCCATGGCTTTGTCGGAAGGCACCGTGTCTTCCGAGACCGCCAAAGACCGCGCGCTGACTGAAGCCACCGCCTTTGCCATTCGCATTGATGTGGCCGAAGAATTGACCCGACTGGCTTCGCACTTAGAAGAAATCAGTCGCCTGATTAAAAAAGGCGGCGACATTGGCAAGCGTCTCGACTTCCTCATTCAGGAATTGCACCGCGAAGCCAACACTTTGGGCTCTAAATCGGCCGCCCTCGAGCTGACCAAAATTTCCGTCGACATGAAGGTGTTGATTGAACAAATGCGTGAGCAGGTTCAAAACATCGAATAAGTCGACGTCCGCCCTTCCGACAGCCCCTAGACACTATTACACTCCTTGCCATGGAATATCCTGGAAACCTCTACGTCGTAGCCGCCCCCAGTGGAGCGGGCAAGTCCAGCCTGGTCAAAGCCCTGATGGAGCTTGACTCCCGCGTGTTGCCCTCGGTGTCGCACACCACGCGCGCGCCACGGGGTCAGGAAAAACATGGCCGGGAATACTTCTTTGTACCGCAGCAAGAGTTTGACGTCATGGTGGCCGCCGACGCCTTTGTGGAATGGGCCAATGTGCACAGCCACCGGTATGGCACTTCCAAAAAGATGCTGGAGGAGCGCATGACGCAAGGCTCCGACGTCATTTTGGAAATTGATTACCAGGGCGCTATCCAAATCAAACGGATGTACGCCAACGCCATCCTCATCTTCATTCTGCCCCCCAGCTGGGAAGAATTGCGCAGCCGTTTGGAGCGCCGGGGTGAGGACAGCACCGAAACCATCGAATTGCGCCTGCAAAATGCGGCCATTGAGCTGGCTCAGGTCAAAGAATTTGACTTCGTTATAATCAACGAAGTTTTCGATCGCGCCCTGTTTGACCTCAAGGCCATCGTGCATGCTCAGCGCCTCAAGTACATTGCCCAGCGCCGAGCCCGTGCCGAAACTTTCGAATCCCTCCACATCACCTGAATTACTTACCGGAGACCGTCATGGCCCGCATCACTGTTGAAGATTGCTTGGAACAGATCCCTAACCGTTTCCAATTGGTATTGGCTGCCACTTACCGTGCGCGCATGCTCAGCCAAGGCCACACACCCCGTGTTGAAAGCAAAAACAAACCCGCCGTCACGGCTCTGCGCGAAATTGCAGCTGGCAAAGTCGGTTTGGAAATGCTCAAAAAAGTAAACTAAGGTTTACATCCCTGAAGCCCCGAAAGGTTTCAGCCCAAAGCCCCAAAGTTTGAAAACCTGGGGCTTTTTCACGTCTGGGCCCACCTCAATAGGGCGGTGTTTAAAGGGGGTGTCTTCTGGGTGCTCAAAGAACACACTTCAGTCGCGGTACATTTAAGGCATGCGCGCAGCTTTTTCTTCCATCTTTCAAAAATCCGGCAGTTCTTCAGGATCCGGAAAGCGGGACAACGCACACAACATTCAGCCTGGCACCCCTTCTGCCAGCGCCGCCAATGCGGCCGCGGCCAGCTTTGCCGCCTTGGTCGAACAACTGAGCTATCTGTCGGCCTCAGACATTGATTTGGTCCGCAAAGCCTACCGCTTTGCCGACGAGGCCCATTTGGGTCAGATGCGCAAAAACGGCGAGCCTTACATCACCCATCCCATTGCCGTGGCCACCCAGTGCACCGAGTGGAAATTGGATGCCCAAGCCCTGATGGCGGCCTTGATGCACGATGTGATGGAAGACTGCGGCGTGACCAAGTCCGACCTGATTGAAAAATTTGGTTCGTCTGTGGCCGAGTTGGTCGATGGCCTCACCAAGCTCGACAAACTTGAGTTCAACACCCGCGAAGAAAACCAGGCCGAGTCATTCCGCAAGATGCTCTTGGCCATGGCCCGCGATGTTCGGGTGATTTTGATCAAGCTGGCCGATCGCACCCACAACATGCGGACCATGTCCGACATGCCCCGCGAAAAATGGGGCCGCATCTCCTCAGAAACTTTAGAAATTTACGCCCCCATTGCGCATCGCTTGGGCTTGAATCAGGCCTATCGCGAGTTGCAAGACTTGTCGTTCCGCCACCTCAAGCCCTGGCGCTACAACGTCTTGGGCAAGGCGGTGGCCAAAGCCCGCAATCGCCGGCGTGATCTGATTCAAAAGGTGCAAGGCGAGCTAGAGTCCACCTTCAGCAAAGCCGGCATGACCGTGCAAATTTCTGGCCGCGAAAAAACGCTCTATTCCATTTACAAAAAAATGGATGAAAAGCATTTGAGTTTTGCGCAGGTCACCGACATTTACGGTTTCAGGCTCATCGTGCCCTCCGTGATTGATTGCTACACCGCCATGGGCATCTTGCATCAGATGTACAAGCCTGTGCCGGGTCGATTCAAAGATCACATTGCCATTGGCAAAGTCAATGGCTATCAATCTCTGCACACCACCTTGGTGGGACCCTCTGGCGTCAACGTTGAGTTTCAAATGCGCACAGAAGCCATGAACATGGTGGCTGAATCGGGCGTGGCGGCGCACTGGCTCTACAAAGACAAAGGCTCACAAAGCGTTGACTCTGAGCGCTTGGGCACGCAATGGTTGCAGTCTTTGCTCGACATTCAAAAAGAAACGCGCGATGCCTCCGAATTTTGGGACCATGTCAAAGTTGATTTGTTCCCCGATGCGGTTTATGTGTTCACGCCCAAGAGCCAAATCATGTCGCTCCCGCGGGGCGCTACCGTGGTTGATTTTGCCTACATGATTCACAGCAACATTGGTGATCATTTGGTCGCCGCCAAAATCAACAATCAGCAAGTGCCACTGCGTACTGAATTGAAGAATGGCGACGTGGTTGAAGTGATGACAGCGCCTGTGTCGGCGCCCAATCCATCGTGGCTAGGCTTTGTGCGAACAGGGCGTGCGCGTTCCCGCATTCGGCATCACCTCAAAACCATGGCGCACAGCGAATCAATGGACTTGGGCTTGAAACTGCTCACGCAAGCCTTGCGCGCAGAAGGCATTGACAAGATGCCCGACGATCCTTCTCGCTACCAAGCGCTGTGGGAAAAATTGTTGCGCTTCACAGGCAACAAAAACCGCAGCGATTTGTTGGTCGATGTGGGCTTGGGCAAGCGCATTGCCAGCATCGTGGCCAAACGAATGTCAGCGCTGTTGATTGAGATGGGTGAGAAGCCCGATCCATTGCTCATGACCCGTGAGCGCTTTATGGCGCACGAGTCGGTTTCGCAAGGCGCCATCATGTTGGATGGCACCGAGAACGCCTCGGTGGTTTACTCACGGTGCTGTCACCCCTTGCCGGGCGACAAAATCATTGGCTACCTGGGCCGTGGCGAAGGCTTGGCTGTTCACACCGCCGATTGCAGTGTGGGCCTCAAACTGCAGCAGAAAGACAGTGAGCGATTCATTGGGGTGGAGTGGTCTGATGAACCGCTGCGCAGTTTTGAAACCAGTATCAGCGTGACGGTGGTCAACACCAAAGGGGTACTGGCGCGCGTGGCAGGTACCTTGGCCAACTCCGAAGTGGACATCATTCACGTAGAGATGGGACAGGCCAGTGCGCAAGACGCCGCCGAAAACACCTTCGTGATTTCTGTGCGAGATTTGAATCACCTTGAAACCGTGCTGCGCAATTTGAAGCGCACACCTGCAGTTTTGAATGCGGAGCGCATTACGCACCGAGTGCGGGGGCAGGCACCTTCGGAAGAGTGAGCCCATGGCTGGCCGGGAAGGCTAACTGTGTGCCCTCTTCTGAACAAAGCCCCTAGGCTTGCTTTATGCCACCGACGCTGGTTTGGGATAAGTCACTTCAAGCACCTCTATCTCGCGCCAGCCTTGCGGTGTGACCAACTTCAACACATCGCCCGTGCTCGACTTGAGCAAGGTGCGGGCAATGGGTGACACCCAGCTCACTTCGCCCTTCAAACTGTCGGCTTCGTCAATGCCGCGAATGGTGACGGTACGTTGGTCGCCATTTTCTTCAACGTATGTGACGGTAGCGCCAAAGAAAACTTGTTCTTTGCCGTGGTGCACGCTGGGGTCGGTGACCTCGGCAATTTCCAAACGCTTGGTGAGGAATCGGATGCGCCGGTCGATTTCTCGAAGACGCTTTTTGCCGTAAAGGTAATCGCCGTTTTCTGAGCGATCGCCATTGCTGGCGGCCCAATGCACAATTTCTACAATTTTGGGACGCTCGTCGTCCATCAGGGCAAAGAGTTCAGCCCTGAGGGCTGCATAGCCCTGAGGCGTCATGTAGTTGCGCGTGCCTGCGGGCAACGGCGGCAAACTGGGATCTTCGCCATCGTCCGAGTCGGTGTTGTCTGATTCGCGGGTGAATGCTTTGCTCATGATGTTGGCCCACAAAGAAAAACAGCCTAGAAGCGTAAGCTTCTAAGCTGTGTTCTAGAACCGACTTGCATCGGAATTCTGGTGCGGCTGGCAGGAATCGAACCCACGACCCCTTGGTTCGTAGCCAAGTACTCTATCCAGCTGAGCTACAGCCGCGAAGCTGTGGATTGTAGCACGAGAATTTGGGCACTTTCAAGCCTCCCCAAAAAAACTCAAGAGGTTTCGAAAATGGTGCGTCCACATCCCCTTAAAAGTAACATGCCAGAAGTTGGTGCAGGGTCCGCCCCAAAAGCAGGCGTCTTGGCAGCATAAACAAGGCACAGGTCTTGCAAACGTTGTCCTCAAGTCACAACTCAACTGGAGAACATTCATGACCATTCGTACTTTGGCCAAGCGCCGTTTCACTTTGGCCTTCTTGGCTGGCATTGCACTGACGGGTTCTTTGGCTCAGGCACAAACGGCATTAGACGATGTCTTGAAGGCCAAGACCATCAAGATTGCCATCCCAACGGATTACCCACCCTACGGCTATGTGGGACTTGACCTTCAGCCTCAAGGCTTAGACATCGACATGGCCAACTACATTGGCCAAAAACTGGGCGTCAAAGTGGAATTGATTCCGGTCATCAGCGCCAACCGTATTCCTTATTTGCAAACCAAAAAAGCCGATCTGGTCATTTCAACCTTGGGCAAAAACCCAGAGCGCGAAAAAGTGATCGACTTCACGGCCGCTTACTCGCCTTTCTTCCAGGCTGTCTTTGCACCCAAGTCCATGAGCATCAAGAGCTTTAGCGATTTGGTCGGCAAAACGGTGGGCGTGACGCGCGGCGCCATGGAAGACCAAGAGTTGGCCAAGGTGGCACCCGCCGGTGTGGATGTGAAGCGTTTTGAAGACAACAACGCCACCATCTCTTCTTTCATCTCTGGCCAAGTTCAAGTGATTGCGACCGGCGCCTCCGTGGCTGGCACCATCATGACTAAAAACCCAGGCTTGAACACAGAGTACAAACTCTTGCTCAAAGATTCGCCCAACTTCATTGGCGTGGCCAAAGGCGAAGACAAGCTTCGCTTGAAAGTGAACGAGATCATTGCGCAAGGACGCAAAGCGGGTGACATCGACAAGATGTCCCAAAAATGGTTAGGCCGTCCTGCTGGCGACCTGCCCCTTTGATCACAACACAGCGGCTTTAAGTTACTTGCATGCGCATTGAACTGGACTTCATCAGCGTCTTGGCTGAATGGCCATTGCTGGTGAAGGGCGTGGCGTGGACCGTGGGGCTGACCAGTGTGTCAACACTGCTTGGTCTGGCCTTGGGCATTGTGCTGGCTTGGTCACGTGTTCATGGGGCATGGCCTTTGCGCGTGCTAGCCGGTACCTATGTCGAACTGATTCGCAACACCCCGTTCATCGTTCAACTCTTCTTTGTGTACTTTGGCTTGCCTGCTATGGGCGTTCGCTTGTCACCCGAAGTAGCATCCATCATTGCCATGGTGATCAACCTCAGCGCCTATGCCACCGAAATTATTCGAGCTGGCATAGAAGCCACACCCAAAGGGCAAATTGAAGCGGCCCTCAGTTTGGCTTTGAAGCCCGTGCAAATATTTACCTATGTGGTGCTACCGCCAGCGCTTCGCAAAGTTTGGCCCGCCTTGGTCAGTCAAATCATCATTGTGATGTTGGGCTCTGCCGTCTGCGGACAAATATCAACCGAAGAACTGAGCCATGCTGCCAACCTCATTCAAAGCCGAAACTTTCGCGCCTTTGAAGCCTTCATCATTGCCACCCTCACCTACTTAAGCTTGGCTGTGGCACTGAGACGTCTGCTGAATTGGGCAGGTCCACGCTTTTTGTTTGGTCGTTGAAGAGGAAACGCCATGGTTGATTTTTCTCTTTGGGACATTTTTAGAAATCTGCTCTTGGCACTGCGCTGGACCGTTGCTTTGTCCTTGATTGCGTTTGCAGGGGGCGGCTTGATGGGCTTGTTGTTGTTGGTTGCGCGCTTATCGCATGTCAAAACAGTTCGCGTCTTGGTGAACTTGTACATTCAGGTGTTTCAAGGCACGCCCCTGCTGATGCAATTGTTTTTGGCCTATTTCGGCATGGCCCTCATCGGCATTGATACGTCTCCATGGCTGGCCGCAGGCATTGCCCTGACGCTGTACAGCAGTGCTTTTTTGGCCGAAATATGGCGTGGGTGTGTAGAGGCCATTCCCAAAGGGCAATGGGAAGCCAGTGCCAGTTTGGCTTTGAGTTTTATGGAGCAACTGCGCTACGTGATTTTGCCGCAGGCTTTCAAAATTGCCATTCCGCCCACGGTTGGTTTTTTGGTTCAAGTGATCAAAGGCACTGCCTTGGCCTCCGTCATTGGCTTCATTGAGCTGACCAAAGCGGGCACCATGATTACCAACGCCACCTTCAAACCCTTCTTGGTCTACAGCTGCGTAGCGCTGCTGTATTTCGCGCTGTGTTTCCCTGTGTCTTACTATGCAAAACAACTCGAACGAAAGGTCCAACGTGGCCATGCATGAACCTCTGTTAGCCATCCAGGGGCTGCGCAAAAGCTTTGGTGACAATGAAGTCCTGAAGGGCATTGACCTCCAAGTGCAAGCTGGCGAGGTGATTGCCATCATTGGCAAAAGCGGTTCGGGCAAAAGTACCTTGCTTCGTTGCATCAATGGCTTGGAGACCTTTCAAGCGGGCACCCTGACTGTGGGTCAACAAGCCTTGAGGCTGCAAGATGCCCAAGCCATGCGCGCTTTGCGACAACAGGTGGGCATGATTTTTCAAAGCTTTAATTTGTTCCCGCACTTGAAGGTGGGACAAAACATCATGTTGGCGCCTGGTCTCGTGAAGCAGCAAGACAAAGTCTCTGCAGAGGCACAAGCGCGTCTCTTACTTGACAGAGTGGGACTGGCCGAAAAATTTGAGGCATGGCCCGATCAACTCTCGGGCGGTCAACAGCAACGCGTGGCCATTGCCAGAGCTTTGGCCATGTCACCACAAATTTTGTTGTGCGATGAAATCACCTCAGCCCTAGATCCTGAACTGGTGGGCGAAGTGTTGCGCGTGGTCGAGCGTTTGGCCGAAGAAGGCATGACCCTCCTCATGGTGACGCACGAGATGAACTTTGCGCGCAAGGTGGCCGATCGCGTGATCTTTATGCACCAAGGTCGGGTGCATGAAAGTGGATTGCCTGAAGAAATTTTTGGTGACCCTAAAACACCTGAACTGATTCAGTTCTTATCGGCCCTGACCTAAGCAAAAGTAGCTGGCGCTAGTCAAGCCCTTGCGCCCATATTTTTAAATTGTCTAAAAACATTTGACTCACGCGCGCTTCGTTGCCTGCAGAAAACCCTGCAGAATGCGGCGTAAGAATCACGTTAGGCAGGTCCCATAAGGGTGAACTCTTGGGCAAGGGCTCGTGTTCAAACACATCCAAAAAAGCACTGCCTAGCGTGCCTTGCTGGAGGGCTTGTATCAAATCTTTTTCGACCACTACTTCGCCACGCGCCACGTTGACCAACCCTGCGCCTTTGGGCAACATGCCCAGCGTTTTGGCATTGACCAAACCCCGTGTTGTGTCGGTCAGCGGGCAGGTAAGAATGAGCCAATGGGTAGACGGTAAGACCGTGGATAAGTCTTGATAGGTGATCATCCGCGGCTGGTCTGAAGGTGTCGTAGCAATCTGCGGCAATTGACGGACCACGGTCACTTTGAGTGAAAGCATTTTCAGAAACTGCGCCAAGCGTTGCGCAATAGGACCCCATCCCACCAGTACGGCATGCTGGCCACTTAAGTCGGGCGGTAATTCAGATCCCAAGAGTGGCGCCCACTGGTGTTGATGCATGGCATGAACCAGTTGAGGCAACTTGCGTGACAAAGCCAAGAGACCCGCCAGAGCCGTTTGAGCCACCACGTCAGCATTGGCCCCCGAAGAGGTCGCCACATGAACGCCTTTGGCTTTGAGCCGCACATAGACATCGCGGTCAGCGCCTGCAGAATGAATATGCACCCAGCGCAAAGACGCTGTTTCTTCCAAAACTTTGTAGCAGGCTTGGAGGCTAGGCGCTAACTCATGCTTGGTGGACAAGCCTGTCACGTCTCTGGACACAAAGGCCACATCAAAGTCTCTACGGCCACTTGCGATGGCATCTTCAAAGGTGAAGCATTCGTAGCTGCGACCGGCCAGGGTTGCAGCCAGCGCTGGCTGTAGACCTGGCAACGCCAAGGCTGACATCAATATTTTCACCAATGTCTCTCCCTCTTAGTTGATTCAATACTCAAAGAAAATTAGGTTCTGAAGCTGGGGTCTGTGCGATCAAGTTTGCGCAGCAAAGCCGGCCATTCCATCAGGCCATAGGGGCGACGCGTACTGGGCTGATAGTTGTTCCAAGTCTCTTCCAATACAGCTGGTGATACTTTGGTAAAGGGCGTGTTGCAAGCCATAGCGGCCAGTTGAGTTTGGCAAGACAACTCCAATCGATGCATCCAGTTGAAGGCCTCGCCCACACTCTTGCCCACGGTCAGTGCGCCATGGTTTCTCAGGATCAAGGCTTCACCTTGGCCCAGATCTTTCAACAGCGATGCTTTCTCTTCGTTGTTCAGCACCACGCCTTGATAGTCGTGATAGGCCACTTTAAGAAAGCGCATAGACGTTTGCGTGAGGGGCAACAAGCCACATTCCAAAGCTGACACCGCCATAGAAGCCCAGCTGTGCGTGTGAATGACACACTTCACTTCGGGCCTGGCTTCATGAATAGCGCTGTGAATAACATACCCAGCTTTGTTGATACCGTAATTGAGCTCACCAAAATCTGGCTTGTCCAAGATGTTGCCGTGAATGTCGATTTTGATCAGACTAGAAGCCGTGATTTCTTCGTACATCATGCCGTAGGCATTGATCAAGAAAGCGCCCTCTTCACCCGGCACGCTGCTGGAGATGTGGTTGGCCATCATGTCGGACATGCCATAGATGTCCACCAATCGATAACACGCCGCCAAGTCAACGCGCGCTTGCCACTCTTCGGGGGTGCAACGATTTCTCATGGATTCAATCATTAGTCGACCGTTTTCACTCA
The DNA here is from genome assembly GCA_039804505.1 of Pseudomonadota bacterium. GTDB lineage: Bacteria > Pseudomonadota > Gammaproteobacteria > Burkholderiales > Burkholderiaceae_C > Limnohabitans_A. Next base: position 11,288 of record JBDLWA010000093.1, on the reverse strand, counting down.
TCCTCACACTCCTCTGATTTCAGTATTGGCCCATTGCACCTAAACAACGGGCAAGCAAGAATAACTCAGCGTGGTCCGTTCAAAGGAAGAAGCCTGCACAGCAAGGGTAAACCCGCACCCTACCGAGCATTGAAATTCAATTCAAAATTAAGGTATGACGCGACGACCCAACGAATTTGGGCTGATGACAAAGTTTAGCGATGCGCTTCTGTTTCGCCATGTTTGGCAAGTAGTTCCATTAACTTCTTGCGAATCAGAATTCCAGGACGATCTGAATCCATAGAGTACTCCACACCACGCCTGCGCATATCGACGACAGCATCAGGGTCGGTGGACTCTAAGATGTCTTTGTCTTCTCGTGTAATGACTTCATCAAAGTGAATGAGCATATCGGCTGGACAGTCGGCTTCCGTGTCGTTTCTAAACAGCCATTGACAAAGCTGAATGTGCCCATCATCGATGGGGGTAAAGCAGTTGATGATGATGTGCCGAATGCCACTGGGGTATTCAATGTCTAGGCGCCTTGAAAACGGCAAATAGTAGGCGTTGCGCATGTGCCTTGTGGTGATGGCATCTTTCACACCGCTGATGCGTTGGAACTTTTCTGGATTGACGGCTTCGATGAGGGTCTCTGCTTCAAAACCATTGTCTGATTCATTCAGTTCGTATTTACTGGGCTTAGGGCTTGCCGCTACACCAAAGGTGGCTTTGTGGACAAAGCTGAAGTGCGCATTGTCAAATGAATTTTCCAATGCCCTGACCGGACTGGTAGCCCAGGTTTCATAGAACTGAAAAATAGTCCGGAATTGAGGGTTGTCAAATTCAGGGACTTCAAAAATATCCGCGATTGGCTCTTCTAAGGCAACCCACGCATAGCCATATCGCGCCTTACAGTGAAATGCTTTGGTTTGATAATCCGATGGAATTTCGCGATCGGCTGCGTACTGAGGAATCACGACCACTTTGCCTAGGCTGTTGTACTGCCAACCATGGTAGGCACATTCAAGGTTTCCGTTTTTGCACTGACCCTTGCTGAGCTTGGCGGTGCGATGGCAACATCTGTCGACCAGCGCTGCAGGCTGACCCCGGTCATCCAGAAAAAGAACAATTTTCTCGCCTAACAAAGTAAAGGGCTGTGGGCCAGCCGCAATTGCAGACAAGGGCATCACGGCGTGCCAATATTTTCGAAAAATAGCTTGTTGTGTGACCAGCATGAATGAGCTCCTCTGCAACGTGACCTGCAAAACTTGGGCCAAGTAGTTTGCACGGCTGGCACGTCGTGTGCATAAGAAGGCCATCAATCCAAGGAATGTGCCATGCCCCAATACCCCACTGAAATGAAATTGTCAGACACGGACGCTAGCTATTTGCGCGATGCCATTCGCATGTCCGCCGTTGCCCGAGCCAGGGGCAACCGTCCATTTGGCGCAGTGGTCATTTCCAAGCAAGGCGAGTTGTTGGCGGAGGCTTATTGCAACACCACCGAAACGGGTGACTGCACAGGCCATGCCGAAACGACAGCCGTGCGAATGCTCAGCCCCAAACATGCCAGGTCCATCTTGGCAGAAGCGACCTTGTACTCTTCCGCAGAACCTTGCGTGATGTGTGCCGGGGCAATTTTTTGGTCAGGCATTCAACGCGTCATTTATGGCATTGATGCAGAGCGACTGCGCATTTTCAGAGGCGAGATGCTAGAACAGAAAGATGCGGCGTTGTCTTGTAGAGATGTCTTCAACGCCTCAACACATGCCATTGACTGCGTTGGCCCTGCGTTGATTCATGAGGCCAGTCAAGTTCACGAAGGTTTCTGGAAATCCTAATGTGTGCACGCATGCACCAAAGTTGGAGGAGCACCTTTCTGGAATGCGCCAGAATTGTGCGCCCAGCCTCTTTTCTACCTTTGTGTGAAGCAGCTCGGCACACTCTGTGCCATTGAACATGGCACGCGGCTTGCAAAGGCTGAAGGTGTGAGTGCATCTGCATACCCAGATACCCACATCCATCTCTAGGGGCTCTTTCAGTCATGCGTGTTTTGGTCATTTATTGCCACCCTGTTGAATCGAGTTACAACGCTGCGCTTCACGCCGAAGTGGTCGCACAACTCAAGCTGGCAGGACATGAGGTCGACGACTGCGACCTCTACGCAGAAAATTTCAACCCCGTCATGAGTCGCGAAGAGCGGCTGGGGTATCACGAAGTGCCCGACAACGAAAAGCCAGTGCAAAGCTATGTTGACAGATTGCGCAACGCAGAAGCTTTGGTCTTTTGTTTTCCCACATGGTGCTTTGGCCTGCCCGCCATGCTCAAGGGCTACTTCGACCGTGTGCTGATGCCTGGTGTGGCTTTTGACTTAAGCGATCCACAAAACGTCAAGCCGTCCTTAACTCACATCAAACGAATTTCGGCTGTGGTGACTTACGGCCGGCCGCGCTGGACTGCATGGTACATGGGCGATCCTCCCCGAAAAATCATCACTCGCTATTTGAAACTGCTCACGGGTGGCGGCAGTCGTGTGGACTATCACGCGCACTATCACATGAACGTGGCAACCCCCTCCTCCCTTTCTCAATTCAAAGCCAAGGTGGGTCAAGCCATGGCGAAATTTGCATGACACCTCATCCCAGCACCTCGTCCTATCTGCTCAAAGGCGCTCGATTGCCCCACTGGGTAAACACTCAACTTGCCGACAAGTTGGTGGACATCACCGTATTGAACGGCAAGTTGGAAAAGATGGAAGCATCTTCAACCAATCCATTGGCCTTGCCTGTCTGGGACGTGCAAGGCGCACTCACCCTGCCCCTCATGGTGGATGCCCACACACACCTCGACAAAACATTGACCAAAAGCAGAATGGGTGACATCACCCCAGGCTTGCTTGGCGCCATTCAGGCCATGATGAGCGACCGAGTGCACTGGACACCTGAAGATGTTTACCAGCGTGCCCATCAAGGCTTAACTTGGTCCTATGAAGCGGGCGTCCAACATTTGCGCACCCACTGTGATTGGTGGGAGCCCCACACACAACCCCTGGCTTGGCAAGTGCTGCGCGATTTGGCCTCTGACTGGCAAGGAAAGATCGCCATTGAACGCGTCAGCCTCATCCCATTGCATTTGTATGCCGATGAAGCGCAAGCACGAAGCTTGGCCAAACAAGTCGCCGCCAGCGGATCAGGTGCATTGCTTGGTGGCTTTGTCCACACCAGCAACTGGGATTTGCAAGCGCTGAAAAACCTGTTTGCAGCTGCGCAAGCAGAAGGTTTAAACGTCGATCTGCACATGGACGAGGAACTGAACCCTGCGGCCCAAGGTTTATGGCGCGCCACCGAAATCATGCGCAACATTGGCTTTGAAGGACATGTGGTGTGCGGTCATACCTGCGCGCTGTCTGCGCAAGACAACGCCTTGGCCATGCGCACACTGGACGAAGTGGCCAAGGTCAACATGAGCTTGGTCACACTGCCGCTCACCAACCTTTTACTGCAAGATGCAGTCACAGGCAAAACGCCCACAAAGCGTGGCTTGACCTTGGTGCAAGAAGCACGCGCGCGTCATATTCCAGTGATGGTAGCCAGCGACAACGTGCAAGATCCCTTCTGTACGTTTGGCAGCTACGACCCCTTAGAAGCACTCAGCACTGGCGCCTTGGCCGCGCAACTACCGGAAGTATTTGACGAAGCTACCCAAAGTATTTGCCGCACGGATTGGCTAACGGGTGATGCACAAACAGCACCGTTTCAAATAGGATCGGCCGCCAATTTCATAGTGTTTGAGCAAGCCAATCTATGGGGCTTTCCCTCGCAAACCCACAAACGACTTGTGGTGCGAAACGGTCTTCTCGCTTGACCTCTCAGATGGACACCCCCATGAACAACATTGCACAACCCTTGGCCCGCTACGCCGCCTGGCGACGCGCTGGCGATTACGTTTTTTTGTCAGGCGTGATTGCCGTCGATCCGCTAGCTGGAAAGATTGTCAAAGGCTACAGCGACATTCCACCTGAGGCTGCAAAAAAAATCGGCCAAACAGACGAGTTCTCAACCGATTTCAAAGAAGGCCCCATCTTGGCGCAAAGCTGGTATGTGTTGAACAGCATTCAAAACACGGTGGAAAGTGCCGGTGGCCAAATGTCAGATGTCTTCAAGTTGGTGCAGTACTTCAAGAATCTGGACCACTTTCCAATGTACAGCCGCGTCCGCAAACAGTTTTTCCCAGGCGACCCCCCCGTTTCCACCGTTGTCGAAGTGAGCGGTATGTTGCCCTCTGCAGACATCTTGATCGAAGTGGAAGCCACGCTGTGGCTGCCATTGCGCTAATTCGCTTAAACCCCAAAAAGAACACCATGCTCCACGCCTACAACCCACCCAGTCGCTACCTGCCTTACTTGAGTTGGACAGAAATAGCAGCGTTGCCCGACAAAGCCAACACCGTCATTGTCTTGCCAACGGGCGCTACCGAACAGCACGGCCCTCACTTACCCTGCTCAGTGGACACCACCATCAGTGCGGGCGTGGTGGGACATGCACTGGCGCGTTTGCCAGATCACATTCCCGCTTATGCCATGGCACCCATCACTTATGGCAAGTCTGAAGAGCACCTGCACTTTCCGGGCACGATGACTCTGACGGGTGAAACCTTGCTAGCCACCATGAACGAAATTGGTGAGTCGGTTTATCGCGCGGGTTTTCGAAAGCTGCTGATTGTGAACGGCCACGGTGGTCAACCCCAAGTGATGGAAATCTCAGCACGCGAATTGCGCCTGCGCCATGGCGACTTCATTGTGGTGCCCAGTTTTACTTGGCGCGTCCCACACAGTGCCGGACAGTACCTGTCTGACAAGGAAAAAAAGTTGGCCATGCACGCAGGTCATGCAGAAACTGCACTGATGTTGGCACTGGCCCCCGAAACGGTGCACATGGACAAGGCTGTGACCAACTACCCCGCAGAATTTCCTTCCAAATTATTGTCGCCAGATGGTCGCCCTGCCTGTGCATGGAGCGCTCGCGACTTTGGCGCCAGCGGCATCATTGGCGACCCATTGCCCGCCACACGCGAACAAGGCTTGAACATTTTGGATTCCTTGGCCAACAGCTGGGCTCAGGCCATTACCGAACTTCATGAACTGACGTGGGCGCCACGCGAAGAGGCCACTTGGGGCCGCGCGCAGCATCAAGGGCACATCCAAACTGGATTGGCATGAAAGATGCAATTCACTTTTGGCTTCTATTCAATCACCTGTCTGTTCACTATTCTTTTTTCACATTGAGGAGTTCATCTTGAAACATTTCCGCTTCAAATCTTCGACCACTGCTGCCGTGCGTGCAGGACTGTGCATTGGACTCATGAGCCTTGTCGGACTTCAACCCGTTCAGGCGCAAGAAAAATTTACCTATATGACCAACTGGTATGCGCAAGCAGAACATGGTGGTTTTTATCAAGCGGTTGCCACTGGCATTTACAAAAAGTATGGTTTGGATGTCACCGTCAAAATGGGCGGCCCGCAAGTCAATATCGTGCAACTGATGGCTGCTGATCAAGCCGACTGCGTCATGGGCTCGAGCGATTTGCAAATGATTCAAGTGCGCGAAGGCGGTGTACCCGTGACCACTGTGGGTGCTGTGTTTCAAAAAGATCCACAGGTTTTGATTGCACACGAAGACGTGAAAAAGTTTGAGGATCTGAAGGGCAAAACCATTTTGATTGCTTCTTCAGCACACCGTGGCTACTGGCCCTGGTTGAAAGCCAAATTTGGTTTTACAGATGCACAAACGCGGCCCTACACCTTCAACATTCAACCCTTTGTAGCCGACACAAATGTTGCCCAACAAGGCTACCTGACGTCTGAGCCTTACGCCATTCAAAAAGCGGGCGTCAAGGCCAACACCTTGATGTTCAGCGATTTTGGTTACCCCGCCTACGCCACCACCATCTCCTGCATGGACAAAACAATTCAAACACGCACCAAGGCTGTGACGTCATTTGTCAAAGCCTCTATGGAAGGCTGGAAAAGTTACTTGGCCGATCCTGCACCTGGCAATGCTTTGATCAAGAAAGACAACCCCAACATGACCGACGATCAATTGGCATACAGCGTGAGCAAATTGAAAGAGATGGGCATGGTCACTGGGGGTGATGCGGCCAAGATGGGCATTGGCATCATGACCGATGTCCGCGCCAAAGCCAGTTATGACTTTTTGGTGTCCGCCAAACTCATCGACCCGACCAAGGTTGAAATGAGCAAGTCGTACAACCTGAGTTTCATCAAAGACGCTAAGGTGATGCCTTGATTCACACACCTGCCCCTGCTGTTGAGGTATTGTCTGCCAACAAAACCTACAACAATGGTACGCAAGCCTTGTTGCCTGTGGACCTGCGCATTGAAGAAGGTGAGTTTGTTACTTTGCTGGGTCCTTCCGGCTGTGGCAAAAGCACCTTGCTCAAGATGGTGGCAGGTTTGTTAGAGCCCACCGACGGCCGATTGTTGCTCTGGCGAAAGCCCGTGCAGCAATTGGCTGAATCTGGAAAAAAAATGTCGTTCGTCTTCCAATCACCCACGCTCATGCCGTGGGCCACAGTTGAGAAGAATGTTAGATTGCCCTTGGAATTAGCGGGCGTCGACAAAGCCTCTGCAGACGATAAAGTCAAGGAAGTTCTGGCCTTGGTAGGCCTGTCCAAATTTGCAAAAGCTTTGCCGCGTGCCTTGTCGGGTGGCATGCAAATGCGTGTGTCCATTGCGCGGGGTTTGGTGACCGATCCCGACTTGCTGCTAATGGACGAACCGTTTGGGGCCTTGGATGAAATCACGCGCCACCGCTTAGATGCTGAGTTGCTAGAACTCTGGCAGAAGAAAAATCTCACCGTGATTTTTGTCACGCACTCCATTCACGAGGCCGTTTATCTGTCCAACCGTGTGGTCATGATGGCCGCCCGCCCAGGCCGCATTGTGGAAGAGTTTGTCATTCCCGACCCTTACCCACGCACGTCCGATTTCATGGTGTCTAACGCATTCAGCCAACATGCCAAAAAACTGCAAGACAGTTTAATGCGTGCCAGTGAAGGCCAGGAGGCACATTTCTCATGAACGCACCCCAAGTGACTCAATTGATTCGGCCTTGGGCGCACAACCCCAAAGTTCAAAAAGTCATCTATCCCATCTTGGTGGGCTTGGTCTTGATCATCGTATGGCAAGGTTTGGTGACCGGGCTGAACTTACCGCCTTACTTGGTGCCATCGCCCCTCTTGATGATGAAAACCTTGTTCACCGATTGGGCGGTGCTGGGCTTGGCGCTGTGGGTTACCGTCAAGATCACTTTGTTTGCTTTTGCGGTGGCCACTGTTCTGGGCGTTTTAATTTCCTTTGTGTTTGTCCAAAGCAAAAGCATTGAGGCGGCCTTCTTCCCTTACGCAGTTTTACTGCAGGTCACGCCCATTGTTGCTATTGCCCCCCTCATCATCATTTGGGTCAAAGATCCCACTTTATCGATGGTGATCTGTGCCTCGCTAGTGGCTTTGTTCCCCATCATCAGCAACACCACCCTAGGGCTTCGCAGTGTCGAACCCGATTTGCAAAGCTATTTCAAATTGAATCGTGCCAATCGCTGGCAAGTTTTATGGCGCCTGCGCATTCCCAGTGCATTGCCGTATTTCTTTGGCGGCCTGCGTATCTCAAGTGGCCTGTCCTTGATTGGCGCCGTGGTGGCCGAATTCGTGGCGGGCACGGGCGGTACGGGTGCTGGCTTGGCCTATCAAATCCTGCAAGCTGGTTTTCAGCTCAACATCCCCCGCATGTTTGCATCACTGCTTTTAATTTCATTGACGGGTGTTTTTCTGTTCCTCTTTATGTCTTGGCTGTCTCGCAAGGCTTTGGGTGGATGGCACGCCAGTGAAGTGATCGGCGAATAAGCATTGAATCATTGAAGGAATTTTCATGTCCAGCACGCTCTTAGAGCCATCCACCACAGCCCACGATTTACCTGCCATGTTGCCTAGCGTGGAGTGGATCACCGACACAGCCAGAGTCGCCCGACTGTCGCAAGACTTTGCATGGTTCTCACCCATTTTGAAGCGTGACTTGGCGGGTAAAACGGGCGATGTTGTGGCCCGACCTCGCAGCGAAGAAGAAATTCGTCAAGTGGTCTCCGCCTGTGCCATTGCCAAAATACCCTTGACCATTCGCGGCACAGGCACTGGTAACTACGGCCAGTCCACCCCTTTGTTTGGTGGCGTTATTTTGGACCTCAGCGGGTACAACGCCTTTTGTTGGGTGCGCAGCCAAGTGGGCCGCGCACAAGCGGGCATTCGCTTGTCTGAGTTTGATGCACAAGCGCGTCCGCATGGCATGGAACTTCGCTGGTTACCTTCTACCTTCAGAAGCGCCACATTGGGTGGCTTATTTGGCGGTGGCTTTGGCGGAGCTGGCTCCATCAACTACGGCCCTTTGGCTGCGCCAGGCAATGTCTTAGCCGTGCGCGTGATGACGGTTGAACCTGAACCTCAAATTGTGGAACTTCGGGGCGCAGACGCCATGCTGCTGCACCACACCTACGGCACCAACGGCATTGTGCTGGAACTTGAAGTGGCTTTGTCGCCTTGTGTCCCTTGGTCAGAATGTGTGGCGCAGTTTGAGTCCTTTGACAACGCTTTGGAGTTTGCAAGCAAGCTGACCAAAGCACCGGGCTTGATCAAAAAAGAAGTCTCCTTTTTAGCGGCCCCCATTCCCACCTACATGGCGCCCCTGATGTCCTTGTTCAATGACAAACAACATGCAGTCATGATGGTTTTGGCGCCACAAAGTATTGAAGGTGTGGAAGATTTGGCCAAATCGTTTAGCGGTGCAATTTGTTACAACAAGACGGCTGAAGAAGTTTTGTCGTCCAACCGCACCCTGATTGAATACACTTGGAACCACACCACGCTGCATGCCCTGAAGGTCGACAAAAACTTCACCTACATCCAAAGTGGCTTTACGCCTGCCAAACATGTAGAGCAAGTGAAAGCCTTGGAAAAAGAATTGGGCGGCGAAGTCCTCATGCACTTGGAATTTTTGCGAACCAAAGAAGGTGACTTCAACTGCAGTGGTTTGCAACTGATTCACTACACCTCTGAGGCCCGCCTGAACGAAATCATGGCCATCTACCGCTCGCACGGTGTTCAAATCAACAACCCACATGTGTACATTGTGGAAGACGGCAAACAAAACAACCTCGACCCTGCGGTGGTCAAAATGAAGGAACGATTTGACCCCCTGGGTCTGCTCAATCCTGGAAAACTGCGATCATGGGCCAGCCGCGAAGCCAGAACTTAAGGCAATTCGCGTTAACATTCAATTCATGTTCACGCACAGCCCTCAAGACCTTGCCCAACGCCACATTTCCTTGAATGGGGCCTCCAACTTTCGCGACCTGGGAGGCTACAAAGGCCATGAAGGACGCAGCGTTAAATGGCGCAAGATATTTCGCTCAGATCATTTGGCCGCTTTAGATGATCATGATTTAAAGCAACTCCAAGACATAGGCGTGAAGCGCGCCTTTGATTTCAGAGGCGTCCATGAAAGTCAGGCGCAATCGTATGCTTGGCCCGACATTCAAAGACACAGCCTCAGCATTGAGCCTACTGTGGTTCAGCGCCTTCAAGCACAACACCTCACAGGCAAGCCCCTCACGGCTGCCGACGCGCTTGATGCCATGCAAACCACCTACCGTGATTTTGTGAAAGCAGACTCGCATCGCTTTGCCGAGTTGTTTGATCACTTGTTAGCAACACCCGACCCCTTGCTATTCCATTGCACGGCCGGCAAAGACAGAACGGGCTTGGCTGCGGCCTTGATCTTGTCATCCTTGGGTGTGTCTGAGGATGACATTTGGAAAGACTACTTGCTCACCAATCAACTCTACAAACGCAACAGCACCGGCGCCATCGCCTTGTCCCCTGATGTGCTGAAAATTGTGTGGGAAGTTCAAGAGAGTTTTTTGCAAGCCTCACTCGATGTGATCCGCCAAGACCATGGTGGCATGCATAACTATTTGAAGCAAAAACTCAAGCTGTCGCCTGCCGCTTTGCAAAAGCTGCAAGCCACTTATTTAGAGTGAACTGGCGGGCGCCACGGCTGCGCCCTCTATTTTGTGACGCGCTAACGAGGCGGCCACAAAACCAGAAGACTTCATCTCTTCTACAAACTTTTTAAGATAAGCCTGCGCTTCGGGGCTGCGTGATTTGGGCAAGCCCATGGCTTGTTCAATCACCATGAATCGACCGGGCAACAATCGCAAATTGGGCAGGCGCTTGGCGTCCATTTCAAGTTGCTGTTTCACGCCTGCTGCCACTTCTAATTTTTCTGAGATTAAAAAATCGACCGTGGTGGGCGATGTAGGCGCGCGGTGAATCTCGGCATTTTTAATTTCACGCGTGAGAAATAGGTCATAGGCACTGCCCTTGCCCACCGCAATGCGAATGCCTTTTTTATCGACCTGATCGTTGCTGGTCAAGGGCGAGTTGTTAGCCACCAAATAGCTGCCTTCAATCAAGACATAAGGTCCTGTAAAGGAAATGCCTTGCCCGCGCACAGGGTCAATGGCGAAGAAGCCAAAATCGGCTTTCTCGTTGGTCACAGCATCTACCGATTTACCAGCGGCATCAAACACCACCAAACTGAGCGGTAACTTCAAGCGCTTGGCCAGCTCGGTGGCCAAATCGACTGACACGCCGACAGGCTGACCGTTGGCATCTTGATTGGCCAAGATGGGATTGCCCAAATTGATTGAAGCTCGCAAGGTACCGTTGGGTGCAAAGTCTTGCGCCAATTTGGCAAGTTCAGCAGGCGTTTGGGCAGCAGCAGAAGTCATGATCAGTGAAGTGAAAAAAGAAATGAGGGTGGCAAGCTGGCCCTTGGAAAATCGCATGGTGTCTCTTGTGTAAGTTTTAAGAGGACTTTAATGGATTCACGCAAATGTCGCTGCCTTTTTTCTTAAAGCACGAGCAGCTTAAAGCATATGCCTTCAAGGTACCTTTCACCACATTCATGCTGGCATTGCGAGTGGCGTTGGCTGGAATGGCGAATTTGGGCACAAATTGCTTGGAAGCCAAGCGACCATCCAACAACTCTGCATTGGCCGAACTGCATTGAATGGGCTCTTTCAGCCCATTGCTGACTTCAAAGATGAGGTTGAGGTCGTCCCCCTTGGCCCACCCTGCTTTGACCGTGACCTTTTGAAGCTCGCCCTTGGAAAGCGAAACCTCCACCAAGTCATCGCCCCCAAAAGGATTCCAAGCCAATGCCCCCAAGGGCATCCAAA
>JBDLWA010000092.1:0-6128 GCA_039804505.1 Pseudomonadota bacterium | reverse complement strand
GAAGGTTGGCAGATCGTTTGGTCAGATGCCCCCGAGCCCAAGCCCGGTGCACGTGTGAGTAAAAAACGCCCCCCCGTGCCCATGCAGGCCCTTGGATTTAATTTAGACGAATTAAGAGAGGCGCGACTTGCGCCAGTGGTTGATTTCAAGGGGCGTAAGCCCAAAACAGACATAGGAGATAAATAACATGAATCGCGAACTGTTGATGTTGGTTGAAGCCATCTCACGTGAAAAGAACGTGGAACGTGACATCGTGTTTGGTGCTGTTGAATCAGCGCTGGCTCAGGCCACCAAAAAAATCTACGAAGGCGATGTTGACATTCGTGTTGCCATTGACCGTGACAGCGGCAACTACGAAACTTTCCGTCGCTGGCATGTGGTGCCCGATGAAGCTGGTTTGCAATTGCCTGACCAAGAAATTTTGTTGTTCGAAGCCCTCGAGCAAATTCCCGACATTGAAATTGACGAGTACATCGAAGAAGCCGTCGAGTCCTTGCCTATTGGCCGTATTGGCGCCATGGCAGCGAAGCAAGTCATTCTGCAAAAAATTCGCGACGCAGAGCGCGAAATGTTGCTCAATGAATTCATGGCCCGCGGCGAAAAAATCTTGGTGGGAACCGTCAAGCGCATGGACAAAGGCGACATCATTGTCGAATCTGGACGTGTTGAAGGCCGCCTGCGTCGCAGCGAAATGATTCCTAAAGAGAATTTGCGCAACGGTGACCGTGTTCGCGCCATGATCATGGAAGTTGACCTCACATTGCGTGGTGCACCTATCATCTTGTCTCGCTCTTCACCCGAGTTCATGATTGAGTTGTTCCGTCAAGAAGTGCCCGAAATTGAGCAAGGCTTGTTGGAAATTAAATCTTGCGCACGTGATCCTGGTTCACGCGCCAAAATCGCTGTTCTCTCACACGACAAACGCGTCGACCCCATCGGCACCTGCGTGGGTGTTCGCGGTACACGCGTCAATGGCGTGACCAACGAATTGGCTGGCGAGCGCGTCGACATTGTGTTGTGGAGCGAAGATCCCGCGCAGTTCGTCATTGGCGCTCTGGCGCCGGCCAACGTTCAATCCATTGTGGTGGACGAAGAAAAACACGCCATGGATGTGGTGGTTGACGAAGAAAACTTGGCCATTGCCATTGGCCGTGGCGGTCAAAACGTCCGCTTGGCTTCCGACCTCACGGGTTGGAAGATCAACATCATGGACGCAGCTGAGTCTGCACAGAAACAAGCTGAAGAAACCACGGGTATTCGCGCCTTGTTCATGGACAAACTCGATGTGGACCAAGAAATTGCCGACATCCTCATTGAAGAAGGTTTCACCAGCTTGGAAGAAGTGGCGTACGTGCCCATCCAAGAAATGTTGGAAATCGATAGCTTCGACGAAGACACCGTTAACGAATTGCGCACACGCGCCAAAGATGCTTTGCTCACCATGGAAATTGTCCGTGAAGAAAGCGTTGAAGACGTGTCGCAAGACCTGCGTGACTTAGAAGGCCTCACACCTGAGCTGATTGCCAAATTGGTTGAGGCAGGCGTTCACACACGTGACGATTTGGCCGACCTGGCCACTGACGAACTCACCGACATCACCGGACAAACCGATGGTGAAGCCACCGCCCTGATCATGAAAGCCCGTGAACACTGGTTCACTGGTCAGGCCTAATCTCAAGGAGGCAAGAACCCTATATGTCCAGTAATACCGTCGCCGAGTTCGCCAGCGAACTCAAAAAATCACCAGATACCTTGCTAGAGCAGTTGCGCTCAGCAGGGGTCGAAAAATCTACCGCATCCGATGCGTTGACTGAAACCGACAAGCAAAAGCTCTTGAGTTATTTACAAGCAAGCCATGGCACTGCCACGGCTGAGCGTAAAAAAATCACGCTGGTCAAAAAATCAACCAGTGAAATCAAGCAAGCCGATGCCACCGGCAAGGCGCGCACCATTCAAGTGGAGGTGCGTAAAAAACGTACCTTCATCAAGCGCGATGACGAGATGGACGCAACACCTGCGGCAGTGCCGGAAGTGTCCGAGCCAGCTGCGCCTTTGATTGACCACGCCGAGTTGGCTCGTCGCGAAGAAGAAGCACGCAGCCAAGCCGAACTCTTGCGTCGTCAAGAAGAAGCTTTGGCCGAAAAGCGCCGTGAGCGTGAAGCCAAAGAGCTGGCAAAACTAGAAGAAGCCAAAGCAGCTGAAGCGGCTCAAAAAGCGTCAGCGGCGGCAAAATCCCCCGAAGAAGCTGCAGCTGAAGCCGCAGCCATTCGAAGTGCCAAAGCTGCTGCAGCACAACAAGAGGCTGACAGCATCAATGCTGCTTCTAAGCCGGTAGACCCCTCCATTGCTCAAACTGCAGAAGCTGAACGTCTCAATGCAGCAGCGGCCGTCATTGCTGACAAGGCTGCTCAGAAGAAAGCCGTTGAAGACAAAGCGGAACAAGATGCAAAAGCAGTTGTTGCAGATGAAGCCGCCCGTGAACGCGACTTGAATCTGCGTCGCAACAAGGCCTTGGCTGAAGCTGAAGCCATTCGCGCCATGATGAGCGCGCCTGCCAAAAAAGCACCGCCTAAAGAAGAACCCAAGCCCGACCCCAAAGCGGCCAAAGGCACGCTGCACAAGCCTGCACAAGCGCCTGGCGCAGCCAGCAAAAAAACACCGGCTGCTGTTGAGGCTAAAGAAACAACGCCTGGTGGCAACAAAGAAGTTAAATCTGCCAAGTTGTCCTCCAGCTGGGCTGGTGATCCTGCCAAAAAGAAAGCCATTCCCACGCGCGGTGATACCAGCGGTGGTGTGGGCCGTAACAACTGGCGCGGTGGACCCAAGAACCGTCGTGGCAACGAACGTGATCGTGAAGAGCACGTCCAATCTGCACCTGTGGAAGCACGCGTCATTGAAGTGCACGTGCCAGAAACCATCACTGTGGCTGAGTTGGCACACAAAATGGCCGTGAAAGCGTCTGAAGTCATCAAGCAATTGATGAAGCTGGGCCAGATGGTCACCATCAATCAGCCTTTGGACCAAGACACTGCCATGATTTTGGTGGAAGAACTGGGTCACAAAGCCGTCATTGCTGCGTTGGACGATCCCGAAGCGTTTACCGATGACGAAGTGTCACAAAGCGACGCGCCGCTCATGCCCCGTGCCCCTGTGGTCACGGTCATGGGTCACGTCGACCACGGTAAAACTTCTTTGCTCGACTATATTCGCCGTGCCAAAGTGGCCTCTGGCGAAGCGGGTGGCATTACCCAGCACATTGGTGCGTATCACGTTGAAACTGCACGTGGCATGGTGTCCTTCTTGGACACGCCTGGTCACGAGGCTTTCACGGCCATGCGTGCACGTGGCGCACAAGCCACTGACATTGTGATCTTGGTGGTTGCCGCCGATGACGGTGTGATGCCACAAACAAAAGAAGCCATCAAGCACGCCAAGGCTGCCGGTGTTCCTATTGTTGTGGCCATTAACAAGATCGACAAGCCCGATGCTAACCTCGACCGCGTCAAAGGCGAGTTGGTGGCCGAAGAAGTGGTGCCTGAAGAATTTGGTGGTGATTCACCGTTCGTCGGTGTGTCCGCTAAAACGGGTGCTGGCATTGACGATTTGTTAGAACAAGTTTTGTTGCAAGCTGAAGTGCTTGAGCTCAAAGCGCCTGTGGATGCAGCCGCCAAAGGCTTGGTCATTGAAGCGCGTCTGGACAAAGGTCGTGGACCTGTGGCCACCATTTTGGTTCAGTCCGGTACATTGTCTACCGGCGATGTGGTGTTGGCAGGCCAAACTTTTGGCCGTGTTCGCGCCATGTTGGACGAGAACGGCAAGCCCATCAAATCAGCAGGACCTTCTATTCCTGTAGAAATTCAGGGTCTGACAGAAGTGCCGCAAGCAGGTGACGAATTCATGGTGCTCAGCGACGAACGCCGCGCCCGTGAAATTGCGACTTACCGCGCTGGCAAGTTCCGCAATACCAAACTGGCCAAGCAACAAGCCGCCAAGTTGGAAAACATGTTCAGCGACATGAGCGCTGGCGAAGTCAAAACTTTGCCCATCATCGTCAAAGCCGACGTGCAAGGTTCGCAAGAAGCCTTGGCTGCCTCTTTGCTCAAACTGTCCACCGACGAGATCAAAGTTCAGTTGGTTTACGCAGCCGTTGGCGGCATCAGCGAGTCCGACATCAACTTGGCTATTGCGTCCAAAGCGGTGGTCATCGGCTTTAACGTGCGTGCCGATGCGGGTGCGCGCAAACAAGCCGAAGGCAATGGCGTGAGCATTAATTACTACAACATCATTTATGACGCTGTAGACGAACTCAAAGCAGCCATGTCTGGCATGTTGGCCCCCGAGCAGAAGGAAGAAGTCATTGGTATGGCCGAAATCCGCACGGTGTTTGTGGCGTCCAAAATTGGTACGGTTGCAGGTTGTATGGTGACCAACGGTCAAGTGACACGCTCTTCAAAGTTCCGTTTGTTGCGCGACAACGTGGTTATCTACACCGGCGACATCGACTCACTCAAACGCCTCAAAGACGACGTACGCGAAGTCAAAGAAGGTTTCGAGTGCGGTATCAAACTCAAAAACTACAACGACATTGCAGTGGGCGACCAACTGGAATTCTTTGAAGTTAAAGAGATTGCCCGTACTTTGTAATCAAAGAAACCAGCTCACAAGATCATGGCACGCAAACCCACCAGCTCAGCCCACCGCGGATTCCGTGTGGCCGACCAGATCCAACGCGATCTGTCGGAGCTGATTGCGCGCGAGCTCAAAGATCCACGTGTGGGCATGGTCACCTTGAACGCGGTTGAAGTCACACCCGACTACGCCCACGCCAAGGTGTTCTTTAGTTTGATCACTGGCAAACCAGAAGAGGCCACCATCGGTTTGAATGCCGCGGCTGGCTTTCTGCGCAATGGTTTGTTCAAGCGTTTGCAAATTCACACAGTTCCCACGCTTCATTTCATTTTTGACCGCACCACAGAGCGCGCCTCAGACATGAATGCCTTGATATCCAAGGCAGTTGCTTCACGTTCAAAGGACGAGGAGTGATATGAACGCGCCACGCACCAGGGTGCAACGGCGCCCTGTGCATGGGGTGCTGTTGCTCGACAAGCCATACGGTATGTCCAGTAACGATGCTTTGCAAAAAGCCAAGTGGTTATTGCGCGCTGAAAAAGCAGGGCACACCGGCACCCTAGATCCATTGGCCACCGGTGTGTTGCCTTTGTGTTTTGGTGCGGCCACCAAGTTCAGTCAGTTGCACTTAGATGCTGACAAGTCTTATGAAGCCATTGCTGTGTTGGGTGTCCAAACCAGCACGGGTGATTTAGAAGGCGAAGTCATTGCCCAGAAGCCAGTGAGCTTTACGCTAGAACAATTGCTGCAAGTCCAAGCGATATTCACGGGACCGATCGATCAAATTCCACCCATGTACAGCGCCTTGAAAAAAGATGGCAAAGCTTTGTACGACTATGCCCGTGCGGGCATTGAGGTGGAGCGCGAAGCACGCCACATCGTGATTCACAAGTTAGCGCTTGAAGAAATTGAACCGCAAAACAATCAACGTCGTTTGAAAATTACGGTCACTTGCAGCAAGGGAACTTACATCCGCACCTTGGGTGAAGACATTGCTGTTGCGCTGGGCACCTGCGCCCATTTGAGTGCATTGCGCCGTATTCAAACAGGTCCGTTCAAAGAAGCCGAATGCATCAGCATTCAAGACTTAGAAGCTTTGCCAGAAGCAGAGCGAGAAATGAAATTATTGGCCGTCGATGCTTTGCTCGATGGTCATACCCCTGTCACCTTGCCCGCAGATGATGCTGGCAGATTCTTAAGCGGCGTGCGCCGTCGGGGCGATTGGTCCGACAACTTGCATGTTGCTGTGTACGGCGATTCACCGCGCGCGCTCTTGGGCACTGCGCATGTGAAAGCTGGTGAACTTATTCCGGGGCGCTTGTTAAGCCCCCTAGAAATTCAATCAATTTTGGAGAAGGCCTTAGCATGAGTAGACAAATTCGTAACATCGCGATCATCGCCCACGTTGACCACGGTAAAACCACCATGGTTGACCAACTGCTGCGTCAGTCCGGCACCTTTGCCGAACACGAAAAAGTGGTCGACACCGTCATGGACAA
>JBDLWA010000091.1:0-4085 GCA_039804505.1 Pseudomonadota bacterium | reverse complement strand
TTGACCACAGCATTGGTTTTCACCATGTTTTGGGTCCACGCCCGTGCCAACAATTCGGACAGGTTTAAGTAGCCCTGCGAACTTTGCACCAGCACCATGACCCGTGAAAGCGCCAGCGGATCTGCGCCCAAACCTTCCAAAAAGATTTCAGCCCCCAGAATGGGCTGAACGCCCTTACCCCGCGCGGCCTTGTAAAACTTGATGGCCCCAAACAAATTGCTCAGGTCGGTGATGGCCAAGGCGGGTTGCTGGTCGTCTGCCGCGGCCTGCACCACATCGTCAATGCGGCAGGTGGAGTCGACGATGGAAAATTCGGTGTGAAGGCGCAAATGAACAAACATGCGTCCATTGTAGAAGCTGCTTCAGATGTTTTCTACAATACGGGGGTGAACAATATTTTGAATATTTCGACCTACAAGTTCATCCCACTGCCGGATGCCCATGAACTTCGCCCTGTGCTCCTAGAGCGCTGCTTGTCTCGCGCCCTAAAAGGCACGATATTGCTTGCAGAAGAAGGGATTAATTTGTTCTTGGCAGGCCCCGCCGAGGATGTGAGAGGTTTTGTGGCGGAACTCCACACAGATCCTCGGTTCTCAGACATCGCCCCCAAGGAAAGTTGGTCGGAAACCGTTCCGTTTAAAAAAATGTTGGTCAAGGTGAAAGGCGAAATTATTCGCATGAACCACCCCACCATTCGCCCCGCCGAAGGCCGGGCCCCCGCCGTCACCCCCGCCACCGCCAAGCGCTGGCTAGATCAGGGCTTTGACGACAACGGCAGGCCAGTGGTCATCTTGGACACCCGCAACGATTACGAAGTGGACGAAGGGACGTTCAAAGGTGCCATTGACTGGCGCTTGACAAAGTTCACCGAGTTTCCAGATGCACTGCGTGCGCACAAAGAAGAACTGCAAGACAAAACCATCATCAGCTTTTGCACGGGTGGCATTCGCTGTGAAAAAGCCGCCATCTTCATGCAACAAAACGGCCTGCCCCACACTTACCAGTTAGAAGGCGGCATCTTGAAATATTTCGAAGAGACTGATGGCTCGCACTACGATGGCGGTTGCTTTGTGTTTGACGAACGCCGTGCAGTGGATGTGGCTTTAGAAACCGTGAAGCACTCTGCAGAGTTGCAAAAATAAAAGCAGCGCAGCCACTGGGACTGCACTGCTTCTCGATCAAGATCTGCTGCAAAAACGCAGCGTGTCAATTAACCGCGCAACTTAGCAGCCACAGCTGCAACGCGCTCACCGTATGCCTTGGCTGTGTCTAAGTCGCCTTGTGGAATGTCTTCTGCGGGGCTGGTAGGACCCACTTGTGCCATCACACCAGAGTTAGAACCAATGCGGTTGATCGTGCCGTCGTTCATCGAAGGCTGACCCACCCAAATCATGGCTTGCTGCATGGCCAAGGTAATGAAGTATTGAATGGTGGACAGCTTGTCACCACTGGGGCTGGCAGAGATGGTGAAGCCACCGGCCACTTTGTCTTTCCATGCAGTGGTGAACCAACGCTTGGAAGTGGCATCGGCAAATTTCTTGAATTGCCATGAAGCCATGCCCATGTAAGTGGGGGAACCAAAGATGATCGCATCTGCAGCATCTAAAGTTTCCCAGTCAGCATCGGTGATGTTGCCGTCTGCATCAATAGCGATCAAAGCGGCGTTGGCGCCTTGTGCCACGAATTGCGCCACGCGCTGTGTGTGACCATAACCTGAGTGATAAACAACGACTGTTTTAGCCATGAGAGTTCTCCTAAAAAAATAAAAAAAGCGTCTTAAAAAATTAAGCAGCCAAGTCAAAAACCAAGACCTCGGCATCTTTGCCGTGGGTCAGTTCAAGATTCGATTCAGCTTGAATGAGGGCGGCATCGCCCCCCGTCAAAGCTTGTCCATTCAATTGCACTTCACCGCGAATAACATGCACATAAGCTTTGCGCGCTGGGTTCAATGCCAGTGAAGCTTTTTCTTCACCATCCAACAAACCCGCATACAAAGTGGCGTCGGCAGAAATCTGAACAGCATCGCCTTCACCTTGGGGCGAAGCCACCACTTTCAAGGCGCCGCGTTTACTGGCCGCAGGCACGGTCTTTTGTTCATAGCTGGGCGCGATCCCCATCACATTGGGCTCAATCCAAATTTGGAAAAAATGGGTGGCTTGTCCTTCGGCGTGGTTGAACTCGCTGTGCATCACGCCTTTGCCAGCGCTCATGCGTTGAATGTCACCGGGTGGGATGCCCTTCACATTGCCCATGCTGTCTTTGTGCGCCAAGTTGCCCGACATCACATAGCTGATGATTTCCATGTCTTTGTGACCATGGGTGCCAAAGCCCGTGCCCGGTGCAATGCGGTCTTCATTGATCACCCGCAAATTGCCCCAACCCATAAAGGCTGGGTCGTAATAACCGGCAAATGAAAAGCTGTGGAAGGACTTGAGCCAACCATGGTCGGCATAGCCACGCTCAGCGGAACGACGAATTTGGATCATCTTGAACCTAACTTGAAGAAAGAATCGATGGGTGAACTTTAAATTGAAACTATTTCAATAAATTCAATTAAATTTGTCGTTATCATTCAAATTATTTGAATTTAAAAATGGCCGCATCATCTCGCGATCTACTCACCCCCGATGCCCTGAGCATGTTGCTCTCCATTCAGGAAACGGGAAGTTTTGCTGCGGCCGCCAGACAACTGGGCCTCGTCCCCAGCGCCCTCACCTACCGAGTCCGCCAAATTGAAGATGCTTTGGATGTGTTGTTGTTTGACAGAAGCAGCCGTCAAGCCAAGCCCACGGAAGCAGGTCAAGAACTCCTGCGAGAAGCCAAACGACTGCTCCAAGATGTGGACGCGTTGGCCAATCGCGTCAAGCGAGTCGCCACTGGCTGGGAGTCGGTCTTGACGGTGGCTATCGACAGCATCATTGCCCGATCGGTCGTCATGGAACTGTGCGAAGGCTTTCTGGCTCTCAACCCGCCCACGCGCTTGCGCATTCGATACGAAACTTTGTCGGGCACTTTGGCGGCCCTGAAAGCGGGCCAGGCCGATTTGGCCATTGGGGTGTTCATCATCCCCAGCAGCCATCCAGAGTTGATGCACGAAAGCTTGGGGCACGTCAGCTTTGTTTATGCCGTGGCTCCCCATCACCCTTTAGCCCAAGCGGCAGAGCCTCTGAGCGACGCGGTTCTTCAACAGCACCGGGCCGTGGCTGTGGCCGATTCAGTGCCACGAGGTGAAGGCGTGACCATTGGTTTGTTAGGCGGACAAGATGTTTTGACGGTGCCCGACATGCCCACCAAATTGGAGGCTCAATTGCGAGGTCTCGGGGGTGGCTTCTTGCCGGAGAGCATGGCCAAGCCTTACATCGACAGTGGCCGATTGGTCGCTAAAAAAGTGAGCCGCGTGCAGCGCATCAGCCACGTTGAATATGCATGGCGCAACCCACAAAGCCACAGCACAGGACATGCTTTAAGTTGGTGGTTGTCCCAATTGGGTCAAGTCAGAACCAAACAGGCATTGCTCCAACCCTATCATCGCGTGTAGAGTAGCTCCATGACCAAAACAAACACCATGACAAAAACCATTCAAAACTTCGCCGTCATCGGTGCCGGCATGGCGGGCATCGCCTGCGCACGAACCTTGATGCAAGCAGGACATCGCGTCACGGTCTTTGATAAAAGCCGCGGCGCCAGTGGCCGCATGTCCACCCGTTCTTCCAGCTTTGGCACGTTTGACCATGGCGCCCAATATTTCACAGTGCGCGATGCGCGCTTTGCGCAGGCCCTGGCCACCACCCCCAACATTTGTAAACCCTGGAGCGCCAACGCTGTGCGCGTGCTCGATGCCATGGGACGCGTGGTAGAAGCGGCGCGCAACACAGAAGACAAGCATTGGGTGGCCTCCCCTGGCATGAATGCCTTGGTCAAAGCTTGGGCCCAGCCCTTGGTGCAAAACGACACCATTCACTTCGAATCCAAGGTGTTCAAAATTGAACGCGACACGCTGCACCCCGAGCTGTGGCAACTGCACAGTGAAGAGCCCGAAGGTGCTCAATCGGTGTTCAGTGGTTTCGACCAAGTTTTATTGGCCA
>JBDLWA010000090.1:0-5297 GCA_039804505.1 Pseudomonadota bacterium | reverse complement strand
CCTTTGTTCTTGGCTTCGTCAAAGCCAGCGATGACTTGACCAGGATGTGGCCATGCAAAGCCAAGGCCGTCATCGGCCGTGTTGGCTGCTGAACTTGTCGCGGGCGACGCCACCGGAGCTGTAGGCGCTGATGCAGCAGGTGAACCTGCTGAGCTTGATGTCATGGCGGGAGTCGAAGCTGTGCCAGTCTTGTTGGCGGCTTGTCTTGAAGGGCCTGCCTCGACCGCCGGCGGAACCACTCGCAACACTTGATCGATCTCAATCACATTGGGGTTGTCCAACCCATTCCACTTGGCAATGTCGCGCCAGGCTTGACCATGGTCTAAGGCAATTTTGGTGAGTGTGTCACCCGCGCGCACACTGTAATAGCCGGGCTTGCCAGCATTTTCTGAACCGGGCATGCTAGCGCCCATCGACACAGGTGTACTCACAGCCACTGGCGCGCTGGTCTGCTGCGGCGCATTGGATTTACGAGTTTGTGAGCTGCTAGACCCAGCCACGCGATCTTCCACAGGCACAGGCGCTCTGGGCTTGGAACTGCAAGCCGCCAAGACACACACCGAGCTTAAACAAAGTACCGTCAAGCTTTGACGGACACGCATGAATTTCATTCCAATTCCTTCAGGAGATCCCCGATTTTAGGGGGACAAAATGCACTGCTTCTAAAACGCTTTGCTTGAAGCCTTGTGGCGTTTTGTCGACCACCATCAAAGCTTGTTGTCCGTTTGCTGTCACAGTGGGAGCGACCAAACGACCGCCCACCGCCAATTGATCTAACCAAGCCTGAGGCACGTTTTCGCCACCCGCGGCAGAAATGATGGCCGCATAAGGCGCGCCCTTGGCGTAACCCAACATGCCATCGCCAAACAGCAAGTGAACGTTGGCCAATCTGAAATGACGCAAATTGGCGCGGGCTTTCTCGTGCAAGCCCTTCAAGCGCTCAATGCTGTAAACCTCCGTGGCAATGTGGCTCAACACAGCCGCCTGATAACCACAGCCTGTGCCAATTTCCAGCACGCGTCCTAGCTTGCCATCCGCACCTTCTCGCAGCAACTCAATCATGCGCGCCACCACATTGGGTTTGGAAATGGTTTGACCTAAACCAATGGGCAAACTGGTGTCTTCGTAGGCCTGTGTGACCAAGGCACTTTCGACAAAACGATGTCGCTCCACGGTGCCCATGGCTTGAAGCACCATGGGGTCTTTGAGGCCTTGTGCCGCCAACTTTTGCACCATGCGCTGACGCACTGCAATGGAGTCCATGCCCAAACCTTGGGACGAGACGGGTGCCGGTGCGGCTGGTTTAGCGCTGGCCAGGGGCTTGGCTGCGGGTGCTGCGGCTGGTTTGCTGGCGATGGACTGAGCACTCAAGCTAGCACTGCGCTTCACAGGCGTTGCTGTGTCCAGCTTAATAGGAAACCCAGGGCGCTGCGCCATCAACCGCCCCACACTTTCAATTTGGACAGGTTGTTTGACCACACGCCGGCATTGTCGTGATCGGTTAAATCGACCTTCAAAGGCGTGATGGTGACATGACCATTTTTGGCCGCATGAAAATCGGTACCTTCGCCATCGTCCATGGCTTCACCCGCATTGCCAATCCAGTACATGGTTTCGCCGCGAGGGCTCAATTGGGTGATAACAGGCTCGGCCGCATGACGGCGACCCAGACGACACAGCTTGGCGTTTTTCCATTGCGCAGAGGCATTGGGAATGTTCACATTGAGTAACCAAGGGGAAGCGCCAATGAGTTGGGCTTCTTCAAATTGCGCCACCATGTTCTTGGCAAACTCTGCCGCTTGGTCTAAGTGTGCCCAGCCCTTTTCTGTTTGCGAAAAAGCCAAGGCAGGAATGCCAAACAAATAGCCTTCCATGGCCGCGCCCACGGTGCCAGAGTACAGCGTGTCGTCGCCCATGTTGGCGCCATTGTTGATGCCCGAGACCACCAAGTCGGGGCGATAACCCAACAGACCGGTAAGCGCAATGTGCACGCAATCGGCCGGTGTGCCATTGACGTATCGAAATCCGTTTTCGCCTTGGCGCACGTACAAAGGCGAATGCAATGTGAGTGCATTGGATTTGGCGCTGTTGTTGTGTTCGGGGGCCACCACCTCCACATCGGCCACTTGCTTCAGGGCGTGATAAAGCGCCACAATGCCGTCAGCACGGTAACCGTCGTCGTTGGAAATGAGAATTTTCATGGGTGGATCCTTGCCCTCAATTGTAGGTCGCTACCGAGACATCCCGCAGGTCACCTTGCCCTTTATATTCAAGGAATTGTGTGAATTTTGAGGAGAATTTCTGTGCACGCTTGGCTCTGTGAAAACCCCATTGGTGTTGATGCCTTAACCTGGAAAGAATTGCCCACGCCAGACCCGCAGGCCGGCCAAGTGCTCATTCGCATTGAGGCCGCCAGCCTGAACTTCCCCGATCTGCTCATCGTTCAGAACAAATACCAAATGAAACCCGACCTGCCCTTTGTGCCAGGCTCGGAGTACGCCGGCGTGATTGAAGCCGTCGGTGAAGGCGTCACCCACCTCAAAGTGGGCCAATCGGTGGCGTGCTTGTCGGGTACAGGCGGCTTTGGTACCCACACCTTGGCACCGGCCAAGTTGTGCATGCCACTGCCAGCAGGCTTTCCCGCCGTTGACGCCGCCGCCTTCATCATGATTTATGCCACCTCACACCATGCGCTCATCGACCGCGCGGCTTTAAAGGCTGGCGAAACGGTGTTGGTTTTGGGTGCAGCGGGCGGCGTGGGAACAGCGGCCATTCAAATTGCCAAAGCCGCCGGCGCTCGCGTCATTGCAGCGGCTTCCACCGATGAAAAATGCGCCCTGTGCAAATCCCTGGGCGCTGATGAAACCATCAACTACACCACGCAAAACATGCGTGAAGTGCTCAAGACCCTGACCGAAGGCAAAGGCCCCGATGTCATTTATGACCCCGTGGGTGGAGACTTTGCCGAGCCCGCATTCCGCTCCATTGCATGGCGAGGTCGTTACTTGGTGGTGGGCTTTGCAGCTGGCCCCATTCCCGCCCTGCCCTTCAATTTGGCTTTGCTCAAAGGCGCGTCCATTGTGGGCGTGTTCTGGGGTGACTTTGCGCGACGCGAACCCCAAGCCAATGCGGCCATGATGGCGGAATTGGCGCAGTGGTATGCCCAAGGCAAGGTCAAGCCGGTCATTGACCGCACCATGCCCATGAACGACCTGAAGGCCGCTTATGCCCACATGGGCTCGCGCGGTGTGATGGGCAAATTGGTGATGGTGAACTAAGTCGCAACACCCAGCAAGAAAACTCAGCTTGAGCACCTAGCAAGCACACCCCGCCTTCAGACGAGGTGTGCTTGCAGGCATAGGAACAACTGCTGATTATTTTTTCTTTTTCAAACCTGGGTCGTATCGCTTGATCCAGTTGAAAAACTCGTGGTACCAAATCACGTTGTTGGCCGGTTTCAAAATCCAGTGGTTTTCATCGGGATACCACAAGAGTCTTGCGTCCACACCCTTGGCTTTGAGCGTGTTGTAGTAGGCCAAACCTTGTGCATCAGGCACACGGTAATCCTTGGCACCATGAATCACCAAGGTGGGCGTCTTCATGGTGGCAGCAAACGCATGCGGGCTTTGTGCGTGCACTTTTTGCACATCATTCCAATACCAAGTTCCCAACTCTTGCGCATGCCAACCGTAGGCATCGTCAGAGAACATGCCCACCCAATCGAAGCAGCCGGCATGGCACACATAGGCTTGATAACGACCTGGCTTCACGTGGGCATTCATCCACGCCACCATGTAACCGCCATAGCTACCACCGGTGGCAAACACACGGCCTTTGTCAATCCAAGTTTTCTTGCGCAGCCAGTCGGTGCAGGCTTCCATGTCCTGCAACTCCAGATCGCCCCAGCGGTGCGTGATGGAATCTAAGAATTTCAAACCAAAGCCAGAAGAGCCGTGGTAGTTGACATTGGCCACCACGTAACCTTGCGCGGCAAACACGTGGTAGTTCCAGCGCCAGTGCCACACATCGCCCGGACCCGTATGCGGGCCACCGTGAATGGTGTGCAACAAGGGGTGCTTTTGTGTGGTCTTGAAGCCTGGCGGGAAGTGCAACCAAACTTGCACGTCATCACCCTGAGCGCCCTTGAACCAGTGCTCTTCCGTTTTTCCTAGCGCAATGCCCTTGAGCAAATCGTCATTGAATTGCTCAATGCGTTTGGCATCTTCAGAGAGGGCCTGACCTGCCTCATCCACCTTGAGAACTTGAATGCGACCTGGGTGAATGGCACGGTCAACGAGGGTGACCAACTGGCCAGCCGCTTCGTCAAAGGCGTGAATGGTGCCGCCTGCAGCCACCACGTTAGGCTTGGCGGAGGCAATGTCAAAACGCCAGACATGCTGACGGCCGCAGTCTTCGGCTTTGCACAACAAAGCGCTGCTGTCCTCAGACCACTTCAAAGGCACTTGGGGTTCGCGATCCCACTTGGCACTGATGGTTTTCCAAGAGGCCGATTTTTGTCCTGCCTTGACTGGGCCCTTGAGGTCCAGCAAGGCCAAATGATTGGGTTGCGTGTGCTTGATCGCTTGATGCGATGCCAAGAACGCCAGTTGCTCACCCGTGGGGCTGTAAGCCGGACCCGCAAAATCCCAACCTTTGTCTTTGACCACATCGCGAATGGCCTGAACCTTCAGACCCTTCAATTCAATTTCGGCCAAGGCCATGCGAGGCGCGGCCTTTTGACCTTTGTCGGGGTCGTGCACAAAACAAATGCGTTTGCCATCGGGCGAAATATCAAATTCGTTGGCGCTGGGGTCGCGACGCGGCATTTCAAAATCAGTGCCCTCCATCAAGTCCACCACACGGCCACTGGCAATGTCCATCACACACAAGTGAGGCACACGGTCCATGGGCAAGTTGTGATCCCAGTGACGGTAAACCGCATCTTCTGTGGCAAAGGCGGTGTCTTTGCGGGCTTTGTCTTGTTTCTGCTGCTCGGCTTGTGCCTGAGCACCTTTTAGCTTGGGCCACACCCAAGTGATGAATGCGATCTTTTGACCATCTGGAAACCACTTGAAGTCTTCCACGCCAGTGGCCACTTCGCCAGCACGTTTGGCCTCACCACCATCCGGTGGAATCAAATAAATTTGGGGGGCTTCGTCTTTTTTACCGTTTTGTTCGCGCTTGGCCATGAAAGCCACCCAGTTACCGTTGGGCGAAAACTGAGGGCGACCATCTTTGTCGCCGCATTGGGTCAGTTGGCGCGCTTGACCGCCCAAGGTGGACAACAACCAAATGGC
>JBDLWA010000089.1:0-7119 GCA_039804505.1 Pseudomonadota bacterium | reverse complement strand
GTCAACGGCAAATCAGTTTCTGTTGACGCAGCCCCCAACACATTGCTCGTTCAAGCCTTGCGCGAGCACCTCAAACTCACAGGCACCCACGTAGGTTGCGACACCGCCCAATGCGGTGCTTGCACCGTTCATGTGAACGGTCGTGCCGTCAAGTCTTGCAACATGCTCACGGCCCAAGCCCAAGGCGCTGAAGTCACCACCATTGAAGGCATGGCCCAGCCAGATGGCACCATGCACCCCATGCAAGCCGCATTCAAAGAGTGCCACGGCTTGCAGTGCGGTTTCTGCACCCCTGGCATGGTCATGAGCGCCGTGGACATCGCCAAGCGCCACCCCAAAGCCAGCGAAGCCGAAATTCGCGAATTGCTCGAAGGCAATCTGTGCCGTTGCACCGGTTACCAAAACATCGTCAAGGCCGTGCAGCAAGGTTCTGCTGCCATGAACGCTTAAGGAGCTCACCATGGGTGCATCAGATTTCTCCAAACTTCCCCACATCGGTGAAGCCTTGCTGCGCAAGGAAGACTACCGCTTCCTCACAGGCGCCGGCAACTACACCGACGACATTCGCTTAGACAACATGACGCATGCTGTGTTCGTGCGCTCTCCTCATGCCCATGCCAACATCAAAAGCATCAACAAAGCTGCGGCTTTGGCAGCGCCAGGTGTGGTGGCGGTGTTGGACGGCCCCGATGTGGTCGACGCCAAAATCAATGGCTTGCCTTGCGGCTGGCTCATTACCGATACCAGCGGCAAGCCCATGAACGAGCCACCCCACCCCATCCTTGCCAACGGCAAGGTGCGCTATGTGGGCGACCACGTGGCCATGGTGGTGGCTGAAACTTTAGAGCAAGCCAAAAACGCTGCCGAGTTGGTGGAAGTCGAATACGACGTGTTGCCCGCAGTGGTCGATGTGCGTCAAGCCAAAACCGCCACAGCCCTGCACGCTGAAGCCCCCGACAACCATTGCTACAACTGGGCCATTGGCGACAAAGCAGGCGTCGACGCCGCTTTTGCCAATGCAGCGCACATCACCAAGCTCGATTTGATCAACAACCGCTTGGCCCCCAACCCCATGGAGCCCCGCGCCGCCATTGGCAGCTACAACCGCGCCAGCGACGAATACACGCTGTATGTGTCCAACCAAAATCCGCACGTTGAGCGCTTGCTCATGACCGCGTTTGTGATGGGCTTGCCCGAGCACAAAGTGCGCGTCATTGCCCCCGATGTGGGCGGTGGTTTTGGCGCCAAAATTTATTTGTATGCCGAAGACGTGTGCCTCACTTGGGCTTCGAAAAAGCTCAACCGCAACATCAAGTGGAACTGCGATCGTTCAGAAGCTTTCTTAAGCGATGCGCACGGCCGTGACCACTCTAGCCACGCCGAATTGGCCATCGACAAAGACGGCAAGTTCTTGGCGTTGCGCGTGCACACCGACGCCAACTTGGGAGCGTACCTGTCCACGTTCTCCACAGCGGTGCCAACTATTTTGTACGCCACACTGTTGGCCGGCCAATACGCCACACCGCAGGTCTATGTCGAAGTAGATGCTTGGTTTACCAACACAGCGCCTGTCGATGCCTACCGCGGTGCAGGTCGTCCCGAAGCCACTTACCTGCTAGAGCGCATTGTGTCCCGCGCAGCCTTCGAGCTGGGCATGACGCAAGACGCCATTCGCAGCAAGAACTTCATCACGCAGTTCCCGTACCAAACGCCAGTGGCTTTGCAGTACGATACCGGCGACTTCCATGCCCTCATGAACCACGCCAACAAGCTGGGCGACTTGGCCGGCTTCCCTGCCCGCAAAGCGGCCAGTGCAGCCAAAGGTTTGCTGCGTGGCATTGGTTACTCCAGCTACATCGAAGCTTGCGGCTTGGCCCCCAGCAACGTGGCCGGCGCCTTGGGTGCTCGCGCTGGTTTGTTTGAATGCGGCGAAGTGCGTGTGCATCCCACAGGCAGCGTCACGGTGTTCACCGGCTCACACAGCCACGGCCAAGGCCACGAAACCACGTTTGCACAAGTGGTGGCAGCACGCTTGGGCATCCCCGTTGAAAACGTCGACATTGTTCACGGCGACACAGGCCGCGTGCCGTTCGGCATGGGCACCTACGGCTCACGCTCTATTTCTGTGGGTGGCGCCGCGCTCATGCGCGCTCTCGACAAAATTGAAGCCAAGGCCAAGAAAATTGCCGCCCACCTGATGGAAGCAGGCGATGCTGACATTGACTTCGCCAACGGCGAATTCAGCGTCAAGGGTACCGACAAGAAAATTCCATTCGGTACAGTGGCACTCACGGCTTACGTGCCACACAACTACCCCTTGGACAAGTTGGAACCAGGCCTGAACGAAACTGCCTTCTACGACCCCACCAACTTCACTTTCCCTGCAGGCACTTACATCTGCGAAGTTGAAATTGATCCCCAAACTGGCGTCACCAAAGTGGACAAGTTCACTGCCGTCGACGACTTCGGCACCATCATCAACCCCATGATTGTGGAAGGCCAAGTACACGGCGGTTTGGTCCAAGGCATTGGCCAAGCGCTCATGGAAAACTGTGTGTACGACAAAGAAACCGGTCAGTTGCTGACGGGCTCTTTCATGGACTACACCATGCCCCGCGCCGACGATTTCCCCAACTTTGCCATTGGCCACGAGTGCACACCCTGCACCACCAATCCACTGGGCACCAAAGGTTGCGGCGAAGCCGGCGCCATTGGCTCACCCCCAGCCGTCATCAACGCAGTGCTCGACGCATTGGCACCTGTGGGCGTCAAAGACTTTGACATGCCTGCCACACCACACCGCGTGTGGGAAGCCATTCAAGCCGCCAAAGCCTAAATAGAAATTCGGAGAACTCAACATGTACGCATTCAAATACGAACGCCCTGCCGCATTGGCCGATGCCCAAAAATTGGCGCAAGCTGGTGGCCAAGTTTTGGCCGGTGGTCAAACCATGATCGCCGCCATGAAGCAGCGCCTTCAGCAGCCCGACACCTTGGTTGACTTGGCCGCCATCAGCGGGTTGGCTGGCGTGAAGAAAGACGGCAACAACATTGTCATTGGCGCCATGACGCGTCACCAAGATGTGGCCGACAACGCAGATGTCAATCAACACATTCCTGGCTTGGCGGCCTTGGCCAACAACATTGGCGACAAACAAGTTCGCAGCATGGGCACCATTGGTGGCTCTGTGGCCAACAACGACCCTGCCGCTTGCTACCCCAGCGCCTTGCTGGCCTTGGGCGCCACCGTCAACACCGACAAGCGTGCCATCAAGGCCGACGACTTCTTCCAAGGTTTGTACACCACCGCTTTGGAAGCTGGCGAAATCATCACTTCAGTGAGTTTCCCCATCCCCACCAAAGCAGCCTATGCCAAGTTCAACCAACCCGCCTCACGCTTTGCGTTGGTGGGTGTGTTTGTGGCCCAAACCGCTGCGGGCGCGCGTGTGGCCATCACAGGCGCAGGCAATGGCGTGTTCCGTCATGCCGGCATGGAAGCCGCTTTGACAAAAAGCTTTACCCCTGAAGCAGTGGCCGGTGTCGCGGTAGACTCTAGCGAACTCAATGCCGACCTGCACGCATCACAAGCCTATCGCGCTCACCTGATCACCGTGCAAACCCAAAGGGCGGTGAAACAGGCGAACGGATGACCGCAAAAGATACTTTCAAAACCATTAACGAACTTGCCCAGGCCTTAGAAGGTGTGGGCTATTTCGCGGAACGGCGGCTCATCACCGCCGTTTTTTTGAGCCTCAAATTAGAGCGGCCTTTGCTGTTAGAGGGCGAACCCGGCGTTGGTAAAACCGAGCTGGCCAAAGCCTTGGCCAAAGTCTTAGGTCGCCCCTTAATTCGCTTGCAATGCTATGACGGCATGGAGCAACGCGAGGCACTCTACGAATGGAACCACGCTGCGCAATTGCTGCATATGCGCGCCGCCAGCACGCATTCTGGCTCAACCGCCACGCCGCAAGACATTGAGCGCGAGGTGTACCAAAAGCGCTTCTTGGTCAAACGCCCCTTGCTGGAAGCCTTGCAAACTGCGGCGCCCGGTGCGCTGCTGCTGATTGACGAAGTGGACCGCACCGACGAGCCCTTCGAAGCCTTTTTGTTGGAGTATTTAGGCGAGTACCAAGTGAGCATTCCAGAACTTGGCACCATCAAAGCCGAAGTAGCACCCGTCACCATCCTCACCAGCAACCGCACACGCGATTTGAACGATGCCGTCAAGCGTCGCTGCTTGTACCAATGGATGGACTACCCCGACCGCGAACGTGAATTGGCGGTGGTGCGTTCACAAGTGCCCCAGGCCAGCGCCAAACTCACAGAGCAAGTGGCCGAGTTTGTAGGACGCCTTAGAAGCCAACCTTTCTCAAGTGCCTTCCAACGTGCCCCTGGCATTGCCGAAAGCGTGGAATGGGCCAAAGCTTTGGTGGCCTTGGACACCCTCACGCTCGATCCTGAGGTGGTGCAAGACACGGTGGGCATTTTGTTCAAGCAACGCGAGGACATTGCGGCCATCACGCCCTTGCTCAATGATTTGTTGGCGCCAGCGCCACCTGCCCTTTAAGAATTTCAAACCATGCTGTTGGGCG
This sequence comes from Pseudomonadota bacterium, assembly GCA_039804505.1. Taxonomy (GTDB): domain Bacteria; phylum Pseudomonadota; class Gammaproteobacteria; order Burkholderiales; family Burkholderiaceae_C; genus Limnohabitans_A. The sequence goes on along the minus strand of JBDLWA010000089.1, from coordinate 2,527 downwards.
ACGCACGCACGGGCAAACTCAGTGACAACATCACGGGGTTTGCAAGGGCCTTGCGACGCGCCGGCTTGCCCATCGATGCATCACGCATTAGCTTGGCCATAGAGTCAACTGAACTGATTGGCATAGAGCGCAAAGGCGATTTGTCTGCCGCCCTCCAGTCGTGTTTGGTCAGCCGCCAAGAAGACCTCGTGGTGTTTGACCAAATGTTCTCGGCATTTTTCAGAGACCCAGAGCTCACACGCCAATTGCTGTCGCAGTTGCTGCCCAAGGCACCCACCGCAACCCCAGGCGTGCCCCGCAAGTCCCGCGTACAAGAGGCCTTGGCCGCCAAAAACAAACACAACGACCCCGTCAAACCCAAAGAGGATGAACTGAAGTTTGATGCGGCCATGAGCGCCAGCGATCGAGCGCGTTTACAGCAAGCCGACTTTCAATCTTTAAGCGCCAGCGAATTCAATTTGGTCGAAAAGTTAGCTCGCAAAGTGAAGCTGCCCTTGCCGCAAATTGAAGGACGCCGCACGCGGGCTGGCGGCCGCGGTGAACGCCTGCATTGGGCCAAAACCATGCAGCTGGCGGTGCGCCAAGATGGCGATGTGTTGCGCTTGCCGCGCATGCAACGCAAACCTCAAGCCCTGCCCTTGCTCATCTTGGTCGATATTTCGGGCTCTATGGAACGCTATGCCCGTCTGTTACTGGCTTTTTTGCACCAAGCCACACGCGGCACCCCTCGTCAAGTATTTGCCTTCGGCACCGGGTTGACAGACCTCAACCCCGCCTTCAAGCTGCGCGACACCGATGACATGCTGTCCCTGGCCAGCCGTCAAATTCAAGACTTTGCAGGCGGCACCCAATTGGGTCAATCTCTGTCGCAGTTCAGACGCCAGCATGCCAAAAAGCTCACAGGCCGGCGCACGGTGGTGTTGTTAATCAGCGATGGCTTGGACACAGGCACCGCAGAAACGCTAGACTCAGAGCTTGTTTGGCTCAAGCGGCACACACGCTCTTTGCTTTGGCTCAACCCTTTGTTGCGATTTGAAGGCTATGCGCCCATCGCAACAGGTGCGAGCGTATTGAATCGACATGTCAATGGCATGTTGGCCATCCACAATTTATCCCGCTTAGAAGAACTGGCCAGTGCCTTGTCTAAGCTTTTGAAATCACATTAAGACTCTTTAGGAGAACCCTCTCATGGACATGCAAGGACAACGCGTATTGCGCGTCACTCAAGCCCAAGCTTGGGATGCTTTGAACGATGCCGACATTTTGAAATCGTGCATCCCTGGCTGCGACAAATTTGAGCTCACAGAAGCCAACGTTTACAACGTGGGTGTGGCCATCAAAATTGGCCCTGTGTCGGCCAAGTTCACAGGCAAAGTCACCCTCACCGACATCCAAGCACCCAACTCTTATGCTTTGAACTTTGAAGCGCAAGGCGGCGTGGCTGGTTTTGGCAAAGGCGAATCCAAAGTTTCTTTGCATCCTCATGCTGAAGGTTGCGAATTGCAATACACCGTTCACTCTACGGTGGGCGGAAAATTGGCGCAACTGGGCCAGCGACTCATTGATGGCGCGGCCAAGTCTTTGGCAGAAGACTTCTTCAAACGCTTTGATGAAGCCTTGCAAGCCAAATATCCAGCGGCTGAAGGTGCCCCTGCAACCAGCGAAGCATCCCCAGAAACAGCCTCCGCTTCAGGCGGTGTGCCAACTTGGGTATGGCTTGCTTTGATCGTGGGCGCCGGCGCCGTTTGGGCCCTGTCGCGCTAAACTTTTGAAGACTCTACAGTAGCACCTTCTCAAAGCATCATGGAAAACCTAGACATCGTGGTGTTGCGAACGCTTAAAGCCTGGCGCGAAGCTGGGCAGCGAGCCATGCTCACCACCGTGGTCAGAACCTGGGGTTCTTCGCCCAGGCCTGTCGGCTCCATCATGGCGCTGTGCGAAACGGGTGCCGTTGTGGGTTCAGTCTCAGGCGGCTGCATTGAAGACGACCTCATTGCGCAATACAGCAAAGCCAACGCCATCATCGATCAAGCACCTGTTCGTTTGAAGTACGGTATCAGCGCCGACGAAGCGCACCGCTTTGGCTTGCCTTGTGGTGGCACGCTTGAGTTGTTGTTGGAATTCAACCCTGATGCCGCCAGTTTGACCCAGCTCATTGGCATGCTTGAGGAAGGCCAGCTCACGCAACGCAGCACCAACCTCACAACAGGTGCAGTTGCCCTCACGGTCAGTGATGCCCCTTCCGAGCTGCACATCGATGCACATCAACTCATCAATACTTTTGGTCCCGAATACCGCATGCTGCTGATTGGTGCCGGCCAAATGACTGAGTACCTGGCCACCATGGCCCTCTTCAATGGCTTTGCGGTCACCGTCTGCGACCCCCGAGAAGAATACCGCGGCGCATGGTCGGTGGCGGGTGTGACAGTCAAGCACGACATGCCCGATGATCTCGTGCAGAGTTTCCATCCCGACCGACGCAGCTGCGTCATTGCCCTCACACACGACCCCAAGCTCGACGACCTGG
>JBDLWA010000088.1:0-3308 GCA_039804505.1 Pseudomonadota bacterium | reverse complement strand
TCGGGCTTGAGCTTGACCAAGGCTTCGAGTTGCGTGTCGTCCAGGCCACCCAACTTAGGCAGTGACTTCACGCGCTCTGGCCAATTGCTGTAACGGTCCACGCCCACCAACACATCACACGCTTTGAGCTCGCACACAATTTCACCCAAGGAGGGCAACAAGGTGATGACGCGCTGCGGTGCTTTGTCGATGACCACCACTCGGCCGCGGTCATCGGTAAGTTGGTACGGCGTGATGCTTTGGGGTGATGCTGTATTTTGTGCGAAGGCATGGGGCATCATGGAAATAGCACCCAGCAAGACCACCGCACAAGCAGGCCCTGCCAGCATCCCTCGCAAAAATTGAAGTGCCTTCATCAGCATCAGTTTGTGTTTCGAATTTAAAACTTAGGCGTCCACTTTAAACCGGCAAACACACCGCGCTTGGGCATGTTGTAGCCATAGATGGTTTGATAGCTGGTGTTGCCTGCGTTTTCTAGACGCAAATTCAAACGCAGTTCAGACGTCAGCGCTTGGCTAGCAGTTAAGTCCAACACGGTATACGACTTGAGGCTTTGCGCATCGTCTGTACGCGCACCGTTGTAGCGCCACTGAATGCCTGTGTCCCAATCACCGATGCTTTGCGTCAGCCCCACTTGTGCCAAAGTTTTGGCACGACGGGCCAGTGCTTGATGCGTGATCTCGTTTTGTGGATCTTGCGACGTGAAGCTCAAGCGCCATTGCTGCACACCCACTGTAGGCAACTGCCATTTGCCTGCCAGCGCCACTTCTACGCCTTGGTTTTTGGCCTTGGCAATGTTGGTGCGTGTCCAGTTGGCATCGTTGTCAATCAGGTCGGTGTAACGGTTTTCAAAGGCGGTGATGCGTGCATTCCATGCAGCTTGCGTGTATTGCATGCCCACTTCGTTAGACCGAGCTTGCTCGGGCTTGAGCAAGGGGTTGCCACCCCAAGGGTAGTACAAATCATTGAAGGTGGGGGCCATAAAACCAGTGGAGGCACTGGCTTTCAAGCGCAAAGCTGGCGTGAGGAAATACGCATAGCCGGCATACCAAGTGTTGGCATTGCCAAAATCAGAGTACTGATCGCTACGCACATTCAATTGCCATTGCTGATTTTCTTGCTTGCCTTGATAGCCTAGACGCCATGAATGGACCGAGCGCTCGGTGGGGTTGTACTCGGTATCGCTGGCAATTTTTTGACGCGTGCTTTCATAACCCGAGGTGAGGGCATGGTTGGGCCAGAGTGTCCACACCGCCCCCACGGCAGAAGTATTAGATTTTGAATTGACGAAGTATGGATAGGCCGTCACAGCTGCGTTCAATTTGTCTTCTTGCTGGCCAACCGACACATCCCATTGCAAATCTTTGGATGCTTTGTAAGTGCCATTGAGCAAGACATTGCGCAGCACACTCTTGGACTCATCAGCCTGATTGGCCGGACCCCACTGGCTGTCGTATTGCACCGTGGCATGTGTTTCACGCAGCATCAAACCCAAGCGGCCGGCTTCAAAGTCTTGTGACAAATTCAAAGCACTCGACAGGCGGCTGTAGCCATCACGGTCGGGGTTGGTATCGGGACGCTGCAAAGGGTTGATGGCATTGAAGCCTTTGCTTTCCGTTTTTTCAGACGAAGCGTTCAGGCCAAAACCAGTGGCCCATTTTTGACCCGCACTCACTTGCGCGCTGGCGAACCCCTGCGAGCCCACTTGGCCCGTCGCCTCTAACCATGGGCCTTTCAAAACTTCACCCGAATTTTGTCTTGTGAAAATCTGCACCACGCCGCCCAAGGCCGCGCTGCCATACAAGCTAGACACATTGCCCCGAACCACTTCAATGCGTTCAATGCCGTTCAAGGGCAAGTGCTCGAGTGCGGCCAAATTGAAGTTCAGGTTGTTCATGGGCAAGCCATCGACCAAGACCAAAGCGTGACGCGACTCAGCGCCCCGCATGAACAAAGAAGCGACCCCACCCATACCACCGGACTGCGAAATTTCCAATCCGGCCAAGTTTTGTAGAAGGGATGGCACATCTTTGGCTTGCGTGCGCTCGATGTCGGCACGGGTGACCACCGATACATCGGGCAGCGCATCTTGCGCGCGCTGCATCACCCGGCTGGCCGTGATGACGGTGTCTGGCAAAAAAGTTTGTGAAAAAGCTTGTGGAAAAGCCAATGGCGAAGCAGCCAAGCTGGCAAGGAGGACTTTGCGTGCAAATTTCATGGATAACTCAACAGTAATGTGTTCTCACCGCCTTCCCCGACAGTGCATGAACGTACGGCCTTTCTTTCGAAAAACCACCTTGTTGGCCGGTATCCGGGCTAAGCAGAACAACCTTCATCACCTTCCCAAATGCCTGTTTCAGAGCATTCAGTGGCTATCGATGAAAGCGGGGCTTTAAAAGCCCGTCTGCTGACCGTTGCGGGGGCAGCGCAGGTCAAGTTGGCCCCGTGGGGGCGTTCTCTCCTGCTTCCCGTTGAACTGAGGCTTGCGAACCAAGCCCCGAGCACCAACAGCGCCCATTGTAAGATGTCACCTTGCACCAAGCCTACAATGAGTGACATTACAATTCCTCTGACATGACGAATCCCACCACCGTCGACCAGATTGCAGACCGCGTTGAGCACCTCTTGCTCAGGCACGAAGAGCTGCACAAGACCAATGCACTGCTGAAACAGCAGGTGCTGGCTTTGTCTCACGAGCGCGACTTGCTCAAATCAAAATTAGCGGCAGCCCGCTCTCGCGTGGATGCCCTGATCGAGCGGCTTCCACAAAACTCTTCCTCTGACTCTGACTCATGAGCACGAAATGAGCACGAAATGAGCACTAAGCAACTTGAAGTTCAAATCATGGGCCAAAGCTATTTGCTGGGTTGCCCTGTGGGCGGTGAAGAACGTCTGTTGGCCGCCGTGGACAAGGTCGATCAGGCCATGTGCAAGGTGCGCGACGCCGGCAAAATCAAAGCCCGCGACCGCATTGCCGTGCTGGCAGCCCTCAATTTGGCCTTTGAACAAGCCGAAACTGCGCCTGCCGCAGAGGCCCCAGCAACGAACGCATTGCCCGCTACTGATGTCAGTGCTACTGACAACGACCGTTTGGGCCAGTTGCTCCAAAAACTGGATCAAGCCCTGCAGCAGGATGGTCAACTGATTTAAGCCTGCGGGCATTTCCCAACTGAGCCTACAATCGCGCTGTCTGCAGTGCATGCTGGGCTTTATATTTCCTTGAACCAATGCTCTTAGAGCCCGGGCTTGGTACATTGTCTGGTGAGCGTGATCGTCTCGCGTCAGATGAACCCAACGCCAGTCTGCCC
>JBDLWA010000087.1:0-4660 GCA_039804505.1 Pseudomonadota bacterium | reverse complement strand
TGATGTTCGTGAACCCAATAGTCCATGAGCGCATTGCCAGGGCCGCAGTCAAATCCTGAAATGGCGGCGTTGGCTGGCGCTGAAGTGTGGGACGCTGTGTTGTGCAATGAAGGGCTTCGCAAAATACTGATGTTGGAGATGCCGCCAATATTCACCACAGCCACAGTGTGTGCTGCATGGCCAAAAACTTCTGCATGAAAGGCCGGCACCAAGGGTGCGCCTTGCCCGCCGGCTGCCAAATCGCGGGTGCGAAATTCGGCCACCACATCAATGCCGGTCAGTTCTGCCAACAGCGCAGGGTTGTTGAGCTGCAAGGTATAGCCCACAGCAGGATGGCCCTGGGCGGGATCAGCATCAAATTCGAGGGGGCGATGGCGAACAGTTTGGCCATGTGCGCCAATGGCTTGAATGTCTTTGGCTAGCAAGTCAGTGGCTTTGAGCAAAGCATGAACCACCTGCGCATAGTTTCTGGCTAAGCAATTGCCAGCCAATGCAGCGCGATGCAACTCGTTGTTACCCGGTGTATTTAAGTTGAGCAATTCTGTTCGAAATTCAGCGTCAAATGCTTGAAAGACGTGACTCAATACTTTGAACTGAGGTGCCAATTGCAAAACCACACCATCCACCCCATCGAGGGACGTGCCCGACATCAAACCGATGTAGTGCTGCAAATGCGATTCAGTCGCCGATGTGGGCGCTGGTGTGGCGGCAGAAGAAGAGGGGACGGTGGCGGTCAACCTGGCCCCTGCCAACGATAAAGCTTATTGAACGTTGGCTTGGCGCATTTGCGCGGCCGCCATCAACTGTGAGCGCGCGTAGTCTGCGCGTTGGTTGAATTGGGTACGTTGTGCAGCAGAGATGGGCTCGGAAGCGCCTTGCTGCGCCAAAGTGAGCGGGTCGACGTGGCGACCATTGATGCGGAATTCGAAGTGCAAATGAGGACCGGTGGCCCAGCCTGTGGCACCCACAGCGCCCAAGTTGTCGCCTTGCTTGATGGCTTGGCCTTTGCGAACCGCAATTTTGCTGAGGTGCGCATAAACAGTGCTTTGGCGGGCGTTGTGCTGAACCACCACCATGTTGCCGAAGCCGCCAGAAAATCCGCTTTCAGTGACCACGCCATCGGCTACCGAAATGACGGGAGCGCCAGTGGGGGCTGCATAGTCAACACCCATGTGGGCTTTTTGCGTGTGGAAAATAGGATGCTCGCGCATGCCAAAGCCGCTGGTGCGGCGTGAGTAAGGCATGGGAGATGCCAAAAACGCACGGCGCAGGCTGTCGCCCTTGAGGGTGTAGTAAGCGCCTTTTTGGCCAGGCTCTTGATACCAAACAGCGTCGTAGGTTTTCTTGTCGTTGGTAATTTCGGCGCTGAGCAAACGGCCAGCGCGCAAAGGCTCGCCTTCGGCTTCGAGTGTTTCGTAGACCACAGAGAACACAGCGCCTTTGCGCAATGCACGGTGAAAGTCAATTTGACCTGAAAACACGTCGGCCAATTGGCGCGTGACGGAGTCGGGCAAACGGGCTTCGTCGGAAGCGGCGTACAAAGAGGAAGCCACCGTGCCACCGGCCATGCGAACGCTGGCCGTGAGGGGGGCTGTGTCGGTGTGGACGCTGAATTTGTTGTTGGCACCGCGCGTGATGACCATGCGCTGGAATTGGGCGTCGTTGTCGTTTTTGAGCCAGCGCGTAGTGAGCGTGAGCATTTGTTGTTGCTCATTGGCTTCGACAGACACATTGCGACCCGAACGGTTGAGGAGGGCTTGGCGCACCTCAGGGGTTTGGCGAATGTAAGCAGCGGCCGCATTATCTACCAGGCCTAAACGGCGCAACAAGCTTTCGGCGGTGTCGTTGCCGCGAGTGATTTCGTTGCGGTAAAGCTTGAGAGTTCGCTCTTCTAAGGCCACCACTTGCGCTTGCAAATTGGGTGTTTCTAGATTTTCGACCAGGGTGCTGACAGGCAAATTGGCCGCATCGGGGCCTAAGTTGGCCACAGCAAATGCACCACCGCCCCCGCCTAGCAGCACAGCGGCCAGCACGGTGGTGACGTGTTTTGGATGACGCGTTACAAACGCCTTCAATTCGAAGGCGTGCAACTTGACCATGGCCTGCAGCTCAAGGCTGTAGGGTTTGGCAGTCGTCAAAAACTGGTGGAAGAAATTCATTCGGCCTGATTAAAAAACAATAGCAAGGTCAGCCCTTAAAATAGGGCGAACAATTCCGTCGATTCTAACGTCAAACTTGCACGACGCATACTGGAAAACCCCTATGAATGCACCCGTTTCGCCCCAATTTCCCGTGACAGATGCTGTCAAAGAGGCTTTGGCGGTCACTTTGCGAGGCTGTGAAGAGCTCATTCCCCAGGAAGATTGGGTCAAAAAATTGGCCAAATCGGAGGCCACAGGGGTGCCCTTGCGCATCAAGTTGGGCTTGGATCCCACAGCGCCCGACATCCACGTGGGTCATACCGTGGTGCTGAACAAAATGCGCCAGTTGCAAAATTTGGGTCACCAAGTGATCTTTTTGATTGGCGATTTCACCAGCCTCATTGGCGACCCCTCGGGCCGTAACACCACACGCCCACCTTTGACGCCCGAGCAGATCAAGTTGAACGCAGAGACGTATTACCGTCAGGCCAGCTTGGTGCTGGACCCTAGCAAAACCGAAATTCGTTACAACAGCGAATGGAGTTTGCCGCTGGGTGCCATGGGCATGATTCAGTTGGCGGCCAAGTACACCGTGGCGCGCATGATGGAGCGCAACGACTTTCACGATCGCTTTAAAGCGGGCACGCCCATTAGCGTGCACGAGTTTTTGTACCCCCTCATGCAGGGCTACGACTCGGTGGCTTTGAAGTCTGACCTCGAGTTGGGCGGTACCGATCAAAAGTTCAACTTGCTAATGGGCCGCCATTTACAAGCCGAGTACGGTCAAGAGCCGCAATGTATTTTGACCATGCCTTTGCTGGAAGGCTTAGATGGCGTGGACAAAATGTCCAAGTCTAAAAACAATTACATCGGCATCAGTGAAGAGCCCAACACCATGTTTGCCAAGGTGCTGTCGATTTCTGACGTGCTGATGTGGCGTTGGTATACCTTGTTGTCTTTCAAATCAATGGCCGACATCGAGGCTTTGAAGAAGCAAGTGGCCGAGGGTTTGAACCCCAAGGAAGCCAAGGTGGCTTTGGCCAAAGAGATTACTTCGCGCTTCCACGGTGCGGCTGCGGCCGAGGCAGCTGAGCAAGATTTCATCAATCGCAGCAAGGGCGGCGTGCCCGATGAAATTCCAGAAGTGAGCTTAAGCGGTGCGCCTTTGGGCATTGGCAACTTGCTGAAAATGGCGGGCTTGGCGCCTTCCGGTTCTGAAGCCAATCGTTTGATCGATGGCGGCGGTGTGCGCGTGGACTCTTCAGTGATCAGCGACAAAGGCTTGAAGCTGGAAGCTGGCACGTATGTGGTTCAAGTGGGCAAACGCAAATTTGCGCGTGTGCATTTGAGTGCTTGATGCTTGCAAATATGCGTTTGTTGCTTTCATTTGACTCAACACTTGGTCTTTGTGCGCCCTGTGAGTTAACCTGAAGCCATGATTGCAAAACTACCCGCTTGGTCTCCCCGCACATTGATGTGGGCTTCTGTGGTGGTGGCCATCATTACCATCACGCTCAAAACCTTGGCCTGGTGGATCACCGATTCGGTGGGCTTGCTGTCCGATGCGATGGAGTCTTTGGTTAATTTGGCCAGCGCTATTTTTGGTTTGGTGATGGTGACGGTGGCAGCGCAACCTCCCGATGAAGATCATCCTTACGGACATCACAAAGCGGAGTATTTTTCGTCTGGTTTCGAAGGCATTTTGATCATCGTGGCGGCCATGGGCATTATTTGGGCGGCCAGCCATCGTATTTTTGATCCACAACCGATTGAGCAAGTGGGTTGGGGTTTGGCTTTGTCGGTAGGCAGTTCGGCGTTGAATGGCTTGTTGGCCTGGGTCATGTTTGGCGCTGCCAAAGAGCACCGCTCTATTGCGTTGGAAGCCGATGCCAAACATTTGGTGACCGACGTGTGGACGTCAGTCGGTGTTGTGATTGGCATTAGTTTGGTGAGTGTTACGGGTTGGCTCTGGCTGGATGCTGTGGTGGCCATTGGTGTGGCGCTGAATATTTTGAAAGAAGGCTTTCACCTCATCTGGCGTTCGTCGCAAGGCTTGATGGACGAGGCGGTAGAGCCCGAAGTGATTGCGAAAATTCAAGAAACTTTGGCGGGCTTTGCGCACCATCGTGATGAGGTGTCCATCATTCGCTTTGACCACATCACCACGCGCAAAGCGGGGCAGCGACGATTTGTAGACATGCACATGCACATGCCAGCCTCATGGACTTTGGGTCGCGCTGCGGCATTGCGCACCAGTGTGGAACAGGCTTTGATGAGTGCTGTGCCAGGTTTGCGCGCCTCCATTCAGTTGTTGCCTTCCGATGTAGAGGCGCACTTTGACTCAGAAAGAGATTTGTTGTGATTGGTGTAGCGCAACGCGTGCTAGAGGCACGGGTGGTGGTGGATGGCCAAGTGATTGGGCAAATTCAAAAGGGTTTGTTGTTGCTGTTGTGTGCCGAGCAGGGGGACACAAATGCCAATGCCGACAAGATGCTCAGCAAACTTTTGAAGCTGCGTAT
>JBDLWA010000086.1:0-6784 GCA_039804505.1 Pseudomonadota bacterium | reverse complement strand
TTGGGCATGTCTCACCGCGGCGAACACGCCGAAATCGAAACCTTCGTGGGCCAATCGGTTGACTCTGAACTCTCAGGCAACATGATTGACATTTGCCCCGTGGGTGCCCTCACCAGCAAGCCTTTCCGTTACAGCGCCCGCACATGGGAATTGTCACGTCGCAAATCGGTTGCACCGCACGATTCATCGGGCGCCAACTTGGTGGTCCAAGTGAAGAACAACGAAGTGCTGCGCGTGGTGCCTTTGGAAAACGAAGACGTCAACGAGTGCTGGATTGCCGACCGCGACCGTTTCTCATACGAAGCCCTGAACGGTGCCGACCGTCTGCGTACACCCATGATCAAACAAGGCGGTGCGTGGAAAGAAGTGGATTGGCAAACAGCCTTGGAATATGTGGCCAACGGTTTGAACCAAATCAGCAAAGACCACGGTGCCAGCAGCATCGGTGCTTTGGTCAGCCCCCACAGCACGCTTGAAGAGTTGCATTTGGCCAGCACCCTGGTTCGCTCCTTAGGTTCGGACAACATTGACTACCGTCTGCGCAATGCCGAGTTCACCAAAGCAGAAGGTGTTCGTTACTTGGGTACCTCCATTGCCAGCCTGACACAACTCCAACGTGTGTTGGTGGTTGGCAGCAATTTGCGCAAAGACCATCCGCTGTTTGCACAGCGTATTCGTCAAGCGCAGCGCCATGGCGGCCAGGTCAATGTCATCACTTCAAAGGCGCTGTTCAATGGCGCCGATGCTTGGGCCATGCCAATCAAGCAGGCCGATGTGCAAGAAGCCAGCGCGTGGGCCCAAAGCCTGGCCAATGTGGCAGCTGCCATTGCGGCAGAGAAGGGCGTCACAGCTCCCGCCGCAGGTCAAGCCACACCCGAAGCACAAGCCATTGCCAAGTCGCTGTTGGGCGGCGAGCGCAAAGCTGTGTTGTTGGGCAATGCCGCCGCGCATCACGCCAATGCCGCCAGCTTGCTCAGCTTGGCCCAATGGATTGCCGCACAAACTGGCGCCACATTTGGTTATCTCACCGAGGCTGCCAACACCGTGGGAGCTCAGTGGGCCAAAGCCCAGCCACAGTCTGGTGGCTTGAACGCGGCCCAAATGTTGGCCGGTGGTTTGAAAGCTGCTTTGTTGCTCAACACAGAGCCTGTTGAAGACTCTGCAGCCGGTGCCAAAGCGGTTGCTGCTTTGGCCGCCATGCAAATGGTGGTCACACTCAGTCCCTTCAAAACCAATATGGCTTTCTCCGATGTGTTGTTGCCCATTGCACCATTCACAGAAACATCGGGCAGCTTTGTCAATGCAGAAGGTCGCTTGCAAAGCTTCCACGCGGTAGTCAAGCCTTTGGCTGAAACTCGTCCTGCGTGGAAGGTGTTGCGCGTTTTAGCCAACATGCTGGGCTTGCCTCAATTGGCCTTTGAAACATCGCAAGATGTGTTGAAGCAAATCAGCGCCACACCTTTGAACTTGAGCAATGCTTGTGGTTCTGAAGTGCGCTTGGCAGGTGCTGTCGACACACCCTGCGTCGCATCCATTTATCAACTCGACAGTTTGGTGCGTCGCGCGCCCTCCTTGCAATTGACGGCGGATGCCCGCAATGCGCAATCCGGTGCTGTCGCTGAAGGAGTGCACGCATGATTGACGCTCTGTACAACGGTGGCTTGAATGCCATTCCCGCCACTTGGTGGGCGACCCTGGTGTGGCCTGTCTTGTGGATCTTGATCAAAATCGTGGCAGTGTTGGCGCCCCTGATGGGCGCTGTGGCTTACCTCACTTTGTGGGAGCGTAAGTTGTTGGGCTTCATGCAAGTTCGCATGGGTCCTAACCGTGTGGGTCCATTTGGTCTGTTGCAGCCTATTGCCGATGCGCTCAAGTTGCTCACCAAAGAGATCATCACGCCTTCTGCTGTTGCACCTGGCTTGTTCCGCCTCGGCCCCATCATGGCCATCATGCCTGCCTTGGCAGCTTGGGTGGCCATTCCATTTGGACCTGAAGTGGCACTGACCAATCTCAATGCAGGTTTGTTGCTGGTCATGGCCATTACCTCGATTGAGGTGTACGGTGTGATCATTGCGGGTTGGGCTTCCAACTCCAAATACGCCTTCTTGGGTGCCTTGCGCGCGTCTGCGCAAATGGTCAGCTACGAGATTGCCATGGGCTTCTGCTTCTTGGTGGTCATCATGGTCACAGGCAGCATGAACCTGACGGAAATTGTGTTGGGTCAGGGCAAAGGCGAGATGGCCAGCATGGGCCTGAACTTCTTGTCATGGAACTGGTTGCCTTTGTTCCCTATCTTCATGGTCTACCTCATCTCTGGTGTGGCTGAAACCAACCGCCACCCGTTTGACGTGGTGGAAGGTGAAGCCGAGATTGTGGCCGGTCACATGGTGGAGTACTCCGGCATGGGCTTTGCCATCTTCTTCTTGGCCGAATACGCCAGCATGTGGTTGGTGTCCATCTTGGCCGTCATCATGTTCTTGGGCGGCTGGATGTCTCCCATCGACAGCACCGTTTTCAACTTCATCCCTGGCTGGATTTGGTTAGGCATCAAAACCTTCATCGTTGTGTCGATGTTCATTTGGATTCGCGCTACTTTCCCGCGTTTCCGTTATGACCAGATCATGCGTTTGGGTTGGAAGATTTTCATTCCAGTCACCTTGGTGTGGTTGTTGATTGTGGGCGTGTGGTTGCATTCGCCTTTGAATATTTGGAAATAACCGGGTTAAGACATGTCTACAGTGGCTGTATCCAATTTCTCGCTCAAGGACTTTCTCAAAAGCTTCATGCTGTTTGAGTTGGTCAAGGGCATGGCCTTAACAGGTCGTTACGCATTTCGTCGCAAGGTGACCCTTCAGTTCCCTGAAGAGAAAACACCTTTGTCACCTCGCTTCAGGGGTTTGCATGCACTGCGCCGTTATGAAAACGGTGAAGAGCGTTGCATCGCTTGCAAATTGTGCGAGGCTGTTTGCCCCGCCATGGCCATCACCATTGAATCCGATGTGCGCGCCGATGGCTCACGCCGCACAACACGCTACGACATCGATTTGACCAAGTGCATCTTCTGCGGTTTCTGCGAAGAAAGTTGCCCCGTCGATTCCATCGTGGAAACCTCCATTTTGGAATACCACGGTGAGAAGCGCGGCGACCTGCACTACACCAAAGAGATGCTCCTGGCAGTGGGCGATCGATACGAAAAAGACATTGCAGCTTCCAAAGCCGCTGATGCCAAGTACCGTTGATCGGTTGAATTTACAAAACTAACAAGCGACAACCCATGGACGTCAAAACTGGTTTCTTTTATCTCTTCTCGGTGGTGCTCATGTTTGCATCGTTCCGAGTTGTGACCGCGCGCAACCCAGTGCATGCTGTGTTGTTCCTGATGTTGGCATTCTCACAAGCCTCTGGTTTGTGGTTGCTCTTGCAAGCCGAGTTCTTGGCCATGACCTTGGTCTTGGTCTACTTGGGCGCCGTGATGGTGCTGTTCTTGTTTGTGGTGATGATGCTCGACATCAATTTGGACACACTGCGCGAAGGCTTCTGGAAGCACTTCCCCTTGGCGGCCACCCTGGGCGCTTTGGTGGCCCTTGAAATGGCTGCTGTGCTGATGAGCGGTTTCCGCACTTCAGAAGCACCTAAAGTGGCTGTGGCTGTGGGTCAAGCAGCACCGCAATTGTCTAACAGCAAGGCCCTCGGTATTTTGTTGTACACCGAATACCTCATGCCCATCCAAGTGGCTGCGTCCATTTTGTTGGTGGCCATGATTGCCGCCATTGCACTCACTTTGCGTCAACGCAAAGACAGCAAGGCCATCAGCGCTTCTGAACAAGTTCATGTCCGCGCCAAAGACCGTTTGGTCGTGGTGAAGATGGACGTGGTGAAAGTGGGCGAAGCGCCTAAAGCACCCGAAGCAGCCGCCGAAGTCGATGCTTCTAAGGAGACCAAATAATGACTTTGACACTAGGACATTACCTGTCATTGGGCGCCATGTTGTTTGCCCTGTCGGTCATCGGTATCTTTTTGAACCGAAAGAATCTGATTGTGTTGTTGATGGCCATTGAGTTGATGCTCTTGGCTGTGAACATGAATTTTGTGGCTTTCTCTCACTTCTTGGGTGACATGCACGGACAAGTGTTCGTGTTCTTCATCCTCACAGTGGCAGCAGCCGAGTCCGCCATTGGTTTGGCCATTTTGGTGCTCTTGTTCCGCAACAAGAACAGCATCAATGTGGACGAGCTCAATTCGCTCCAGGGTTAAGAGGTTAAAAGAACATGAGCCAAACCCTCAACGCTTCTACGCTGCTTGCAGTGCCCCTGGCCCCTCTGGTGGGGTCGGCACTGGCTGGTATTTTGGGCACGCAATTCGGTGGTAACTGGATTGGTCGTCGCCTGACGCACACACTCACCATTTTGGGTGTGTTGATCGCTTTCATCTTGTCTGCTGCCACTTTGAAAAGTGTGGCAATTGACGGTGCACGCTTTAACGAAACCCTCTACACCTGGATGACCGTGGGTGGTCTCAAAATGGAAGTGGGCTTCATGGTCGATGGCCTCACCGCCATGATGATGTGCGTCGTGACCTTTGTGTCACTCATGGTGCACCTCTACACCATTGGTTACATGGAAGAAGACGAAGGCTACAACCGTTTCTTCGCTTACATCTCTTTGTTCACCTTCTCCATGTTGATGCTGGTCATGAGCAACAACATGCTGCAACTGTTCTTCGGTTGGGAAGCTGTGGGCTTGGTGTCTTATTTGCTCATTGGTTTCTGGTTCAACAAACCCACTGCCATCTTTGCCAACATGAAGGCCTTCTTGGTCAACCGTGTGGGTGACTTTGGTTTCATCTTGGGCATTGGCCTCATTGCCGCCTTTGCTGGCACTTTGAACTACACAGAGGCTTTTGCCAAAGCGGGCGACCTTGCCGCGCTCACATTGCCAGGCACCTCTTGGATGTTGATCACCGTTATCTGCATTTGTTTGTTCATTGGTGCCATGGGCAAGTCGGCTCAGTTCCCATTGCACGTGTGGTTGCCCGACTCCATGGAAGGTCCCACACCTATCTCTGCGTTGATTCACGCAGCGACCATGGTGACAGCCGGCATTTTCATGGTGGCACGCATGTCACCTTTGTTTGAGTTGTCAGAAACTGCCTTGAACTTCATCATGGTCATCGGTGCCATCACCGCTTTGTTCATGGGCTTCTTGGGCATCATTCAAAACGACATCAAGCGCGTGGTGGCTTATTCCACCTTGTCGCAATTGGGTTACATGACAGTGGCATTGGGTGCTTCGGCATACTCTGTGGCCGTGTTCCACCTCATGACGCACGCTTTCTTCAAAGCCTTGCTGTTCTTGGGCGCGGGTTCCGTCATCATGGGCATGCACCACAACCAAGACATCCGTTACATGGGCGGCGTACGCAAGTACATGCCCATCACTTGGATCACTTCTTTGCTCGGTTCTTTGGCCTTGATTGGGACGCCTTTCTTCGCAGGCTTCTACTCCAAAGACAGCATCATCGAAGCCGTGGCCGAGAGCCATCTGCCTGCCGCTGGCTTTGCGCACTTTGCTGTTCTAGCCGGTGTGTTCGTGACGGCTTTCTATTCATTCCGCATGTACTTCTTGGTGTTCCATGGCAAAGAGCGCTATGACCAAAACCCAGATGCGCATCACGGTCATGACGATCATCACGACGATCACGGCCATGACAGTCATGACAGTCATTCGCCTCACGAGTCACCTTGGGTGGTCACAGTGCCGCTCATCTTGTTGGCTATTCCTTCCGTGGTCATTGGTTACATGACCATCGACCCCATGTTGTTTGGTGAGTTCTTCAAAGATGCCATCTTTGTGGATGCAGAAAAGCACCACGTGATGCATGAGCTGGCTGATGCCTTCCACGGTCCTGTGGCCATGGCATTGCATGCGGTTTCTACTGCGCCATTCTGGTTGGCTTTGGCCGGTGTGGTGGTGTCGTGGTACATGTACTTGATCAACCCTGCGGTGCCTGCAGCCATTGGCCGCGCTTTGCGTCCCTTGGTTGTCATCCTCGAGAACAAGTATTTCATGGACTGGATCAACGAGAACATTCTGGCCCGCGGCGCACGCGCATTGGGCAATGGTCTTTGGAAAGTCGGCGATCGCACCTTGATCGACGGATTGGTGGTGAATGGCTCTTGGAAGTTGGTGGGCATGGTGTCCAACTGGACCCGCAAACTCCAAACAGGCTATCTCTACCATTACGCCTTGGTGATGATCTTGGGTATCTTTTTGCTCATGACGTATTTCGTCTGGCTCAACAAATAAGGAAGTCACAAAATGGGAATGTTGAGCCTTGCCATTTGGACGCCCATCGCGTTCGGCATTGTTTTATTGGCTTTGGGTCGTGACGAGCAAGCCCGCGCAGTGCGCTGGTTAGCCTTGGTTGGATCAGTGGTCAGTTTCTTGGTCACACTGCCTTTGTACAGTGGTTTTAAAGTTGACTCGGCTGCCATGCAGTTTGTCGAAAAAGCGCCTTGGATTGAGCGCTTCAACGTTAATTACCACTTGGGCGTGGACGGTATTTCTTTGTGGTTTGTCATCCTCACCGCTTTCATCAACGTCATCGTAGTGATTGCAGGCTGGGAAGTGATCACCCGTAAAGTGAACCAATACATGGCCTCTTTCCTCATCCTGTCTGGGTTGATGATTGGCGTGTTTTCCGCTCTCGACGGTTTGTTGTTCTACGTGTTCTTTGAGGCCACGCTCATTCCAATGTATTTGATCATTGGTATTTGGGGCGGCCC
>JBDLWA010000085.1:0-9831 GCA_039804505.1 Pseudomonadota bacterium | reverse complement strand
TCCACAATGGCGCGTTGGAGTTTTTGGGTGTCTTTTTTGGCAGAAGTGTCGGTCATCGTGAAGGCTGGTAAAGGTGATGGCGTTGAATATACAGCGCAACGGTCTTGGGAACCAGTGCGTCGATGGGTTGACCTTGAGCTACCCGTGCTCGAACTTCCGTTGCACTGTGAGGCAAATGAGGCAATTTCAAGGTTTGTGTAGGAATGTCATGGCTGGGAACAACAAAAAGTGGGGGTTCAGAGAGACCCGTCATCTCGCGTTCAGCGACGCAAATTATAGCCCGCCTCGAAATTTCTTCGATTTCACGCCATGTTGCCAAGGCTTTGCCCTGATCTTCTCCAATGAATAAGAAGAATTGGGCGCCCGGGTACTGCTGCTCTAGGCTTTTGAGCGTGTCGATGGTGAAGCTGGGGCCTTGCCTGCTGATCTCTAGTTCGTTGACCGTCACGCCCGTCAATGGGCCAAAGGCCAAGCGCGCCATTTCTGCGCGATGCGCGGCTTCGCTCAAGCTCCTAGGTTTGTGCCACGCATCCCCTGTCGGGATGATGTGCAAGGCATCCAAATGAAACTGTGCCAAGGCCGCCTCGGCCATGGCAACATGGGCATTGTGGGGCGGGTCAAACGCCCCGCCCAAGATGCCAATGCGCTGAGGTGTCAAACCCAATCCCTTGGTTTTAAGAACTGCTGGGCCAGCTGTGCTTCAGCCGAATCGGGTGCATCCACTCGGTTGTAAGACCAACTGACCAAAGCCGGCATGGACAACAAAATAGATTCAGTGCGTCCGCCTGACTGCAATCCAAAATGCGTACCGCGGTCCCAGACCAAGTTGAACTCCACATAGCGTCCACGGCGATACAACTGAAAGTCTCTCTCTCGTTCCCCGTAGGGCGTGTCTTTACGGCGCATGACCAAGGGCATATAGGCTTTGAGCAAACCATTGCCTACGTCTTGCATCATGGCAAAGCCTTTGTCAAAGCCCAGCTCCGAAAAATCGTCGTAAAAAATACCGCCCACACCGCGCGCTTCGTTGCGATGCTTCAAAAAGAAATAGTCGTCGCACCATTTTTTAAAGCGTGGATGCAACTCTGCACCATAGGGCGACACAGCGTCTTTGCACACTTGATGAAAATGCACCGCATCCTCTTCGAAGCCGTAATAAGGCGTCAAGTCCATACCGCCGCCAAACCAGGCCACTGGCTCTTTGCCCTCAGGCTTGGCCACAATCATTCGAATGTTCATGTGCACGGTGGGCACATAAGGGTTGCGAGGATGAAAGACCAAGGATACGCCCATGGCCTCAAAAGGTGCACCTGACAATTCAGGGCGATGCTGAGTGGCTGAGGGTGGCAACTTAGGGCCGCTGACATGAGAGAAGCCACAACCTGCTCTTTCGAACACAGCGCCTCCCTCTAAGATTTGCGTGATCCCATCGCCTTGAAGCATCTCGCCCTCAGGCTTGCGCCAGGGATCGACCACAAAAGCTGAACCATCCACCTCGTGCAATGCTTTCGTGATGTTCGACTGCAACTGAATCAAGTAATCACGAACTGTTTGCGCTTGTTGCACCTTCATGCTTTGACTTTCTTTGGATGACTTGGCAAGGGTTATTTTTGAGGTTCTTTGTTTGGCAAGGGACGAATCGGCGCCGCTTGATTCACATGAAAACCTGCCACACCTTCGTACATTTTTTGAAGGTAGGCGTAATCCACTTCGACATTGCCTGTGAGTTTGATAAAGCCTTCAAACTTCAACACTTTTTGTCCGTAATCAAAGCGCACAACGGCCAATGGCAGATGGGTAGCGACGGCCAATTGGTAGAAGCCGCTTCGCCATCCTTCTGTTCTCTTTCGCGTGCCTTCTGGCGAGAGACCTAACCACAAAAATTTACCGTCCCGCTGGTGTTCTGCAAACACCTCTGTCATGGCGCCCACGACGCCGCGGGATGAGGATCTGTCAATGGGCAAGCCGCCAATCCATTTCAGCCAGCGTCCGAACAAAGGGTATTTGAACAAAGAGTCCTTGCCCCAGAAATGCACAGGCAAACCCATCGTCCATTTGCACAACATCGCCGTGAGGAAATCCCAATTGCTGGTATGCGGATAAACGATGGCAATCCCTTGCAAACCAGGCAGCCCCTGAAAATCAACCTTCCAGCCAATCAGCTTTAACAACCAAGCGGCCCAAGCATGGCCCTTGAATTGAATGGGATAAGGGCCTGAAATGACTTCAGGCTGCGGCAAATTGTTGGGATTTAAATCACTCACGATTTGATTGCCCTGTAGCCAATGTCTTTGCGGTATTGTTGGCCATCAAAGTGAATGCCCTTGGCCACTTCATAGGCTTTTTGCTGTGCCTGCTTGACAGAATCAGCCAACACCGTGACACACAAAACGCGACCGCCCGACGTCACGGTTTGACCGCTGACAGCTGCTGTGCCCGCATGGAACACCATGGCATCGAGTTCGTCCTTGGGCAGGCCCGTGATCACATCGCCTTTGCGCGGATTCATGGGGTAGCCTGCGGCCGCCATCACCACACCCAACGCTGGACGACGGTCCCATTCAAGTTCAAGGGTATCGAGCTTGCCACTGGTTGCGGCCAACATCACCTCAACCAAGTCAGTTTTCAAACGCATCATGATGGGCTGCGTTTCGGGATCGCCCATGCGGCAGTTGAACTCTAGCGTTTTGGGCAGACCTTGTGCATCGATCATCAAACCGGCATACAAGAAACCCGTGTAGGGGATGCCGTCCTTTTCCATGCCCTTGATGGTGGGCATGATGACCTCACGCATGGCGCGCGCATGCACTTGGGCCGTGACCACAGGCGCCGGAGAATAAGCGCCCATGCCGCCCGTGTTGGGGCCTTCATCGTGGTCCAACAAACGTTTGTGATCTTGACTGGTGGCCAAAGCCACCACGTTTTGACCGTCACACAAAACAATGAAGCTGGCTTCCTCGCCTTGCAAAAATTCTTCAATGACCACACGGGGCACAGCAGCACCGTCTGCGCCTGCGTTGTGAACCACACCGAGTTGGTTGTCTAGCAACATGAAGTCAATCGCTTCGTGCGCTTCGGCTGCCGTCATGGCCACCACCACGCCCTTGCCTGCGGCCAAACCGTCGGCCTTGACCACGATGGGTGCACCCATCTTGTCGATGTAGGCATGTGCCTGAACAGGGTCCGTGAACGTCTCATAAACAGCGGTTGGAATACCGTGACGTTGCATGAACGCTTTGGAGAATGCTTTCGAACTTTCCAATTGTGCAGCAGCTTGCGTCGGTCCAAAGATGCGCATGCCATGGGCACGAAACTCGTCGACAACACCCGCAGCCAATGGTGCTTCGGGGCCGACAACGGTCAGTTCAATTTTTTCTTGTTGCGCCCACTCTCGCAATGCTTTCACATCGGTGATGGGAACATCGACAAGATTGGGATCACGGGCGGTGCCGCCGTTACCAGGGGCAACATAAACCTTTTGAATGCGTTCAGACTGCGACAACTTCCAGGCCAGCGCGTGTTCACGTCCGCCGCCGCCAATTACCAATACTTTCATCGATCAAACCTTATTCAGAAATGGTTGCGTTGTGGAAGACGTTTTGCACATCGTCCAAGTCTTCAAGAATGTCCAAGAGTTTTTGCATCTTGGCGGCATCATCGCCGACCAAATCAATGCTGTTCTCGGCGCGCATGGTGACCTCGGCCATCTCAGCACTTAAGCCTGCGGCTTCAAGTGCATTTTTGACGACTTCAAAATCGGCAGCCGACGTCAGGACCTCAATCGCGCCCTCCTCGTCCGTGATGACATCCTCAGCGCCGGCTTCCAAAGCGATTTCCATTACTTTGTCTTCAGAAGTACCCGGTGCAAAAATCAATTGACCACAATGTTTGAACTGAAACGCCACCGAGCCCTCGGTGCCCATGTTGCCGCCGTGCTTGCTAAACGCATGACGCACTTCAGCCACGGTGCGTACGCGGTTGTCGGTCATGGTATCGACAATGATGGCCGCGCCACCGATGCCGTAGCCTTCATAGCGAATCTCTTCGTACGTCACACCTTCCAAATTGCCCGTGGCTTTGTCGATGTTTCTTTTAACTGTGTCGGCCGGCATGTTGGCAGCCTTGGCTTTCTCAATGGCCAAGCGCAAACGAGGGTTGGCGGTTGGATCTCCCCCACCGGTTCTGGCGGCCACCATGATTTCTCGGACCACACGGGTCCAAATGCGCTGGCGTTTCTCGTCTTGTCTGCCCTTGCGGTGCTGAATATTTGCCCATTTACTGTGGCCAGCCATCTCAAATTCCTTGATGTTGATTTAATCTACTGGGTGAGATTTTACTTTTCTAGATGGGGGTCCCCTTTTCCATGACAAATCAGCTCTTGATTGCTCGCAATAAAACCACAGATTGCCACCTTTTGATGGGCATGGCTAACCGGCATGGCCTGATCACGGGTGCCACTGGCACAGGCAAAACGGTCAGTTTGCAGACTTTGGCTGAAAATTTCTCCAATCAAGGCGTTCCCGTTTTCATGGCTGACGTCAAAGGCGATTTGGCAGGCATCAGCCAAACAGGCCACCTCAGCGACAAACTTAAAGGCATTTTGAAAGACCGCCAATTGGACGAGCCTGCCGCCCAAAGCTGTCCCACCACCTTTTGGGACGTTTTTGGCAAGCAAGGTCACCCGGTGCGTGCCACCGTGTCGGACATGGGCCCTTTGTTGTTGGGCCGCATGTTGAACTTGAACGACACGCAAGCAGGTGTTTTGAACTTGGTCTTCAAAATTGCCGATGACCAAGGCTTGTTGCTGCTGGACCTCAAGGACTTGCGCGCCATGTTGCAACACGTGGGCGAGAACGCCAGCCAGTTCACCACCGAATACGGCAACGTGAGTGCGGCCAGCGTGGGTGCAATTCAACGCGGTTTGTTAGAAATCGAAAGCCAAGGCGCCGATAAGTTCTTTGGCGAGCCCATGCTCAACATCCAAGACTTTTTGCAAACGGATGCCAAAGGCAAAGGCGTCATCAATTTACTGTGTGCCAGCGATCTGATGAACGCCCCCAGGCTGTACGGCACCTTCTTGCTGTGGTTGCTGTCAGAATTGTTCGAGCAATTGCCAGAAATTGGCGACCCCGAAAAGCCCAAGCTGGTGTTCTTCTTTGACGAAGCACACTTGCTGTTCAACGAAGCCCCCAAGGTTCTCATAGAGCGCATGGAACTGCTGGTTCGCCTGATTCGCTCGAAAGGTGTTGGCGTTTATTTTGTGACTCAAAATCCATTGGACGTGCCAGAAACGGTTTTGGGTCAATTGGGCAATCGCGTGCAACATGCCCTGCGCGCCTTTACACCCCGCGATCAAAAAGCGGTCAAAGCCAGCGCGCAAACCATGCGCCCCAACCCCAACTTGGACATTGAAAAAGCCATCACCGAACTGGGTGTGGGTGAAGCCCTGATCAGCTTCTTGGACGAAAAAGGTCGCCCTGGTGTCACCGAGCAAGCCTATGTGTTGATGCCCGGCAGTCAGTTGGGCCCCATCACCCCCGACCAACGCCAAGCCTTGCTCGACAACTCTTTGGTGGCCGGCGTCTACGAAAAAACCATTGACCGCGAGTCGGCCTATGAAGTGCTGAAAGGCGCCCATGCAACAGCGGCCAAGGATGCAGGTGGCAATTCGGAGCCCGGTGGCAACGCGCTTTTAAACGGCCTGGGAGAGGTTTTGTTCGGTCGCACAGGGCCCAGGGGCGCCAAGCACGATGGACTGGCGCAAGCGATGGTTAAGTCGGCGGTGCGAACCATTGGCTCTAGCGTGGGCCGTGAAATTGTGAGGGGTGTCTTGGGCGGTATTTTGGGTGGCCGAAAACGCTGAGCATTTTTGATAGACCCGCCTGACAAGTTTCAGGCAAAAAAAAGCCGGACGAATCCGGCTTTTTGAGAGCGTTTGGCACCCACCTTAATTGGTGGTGGCTTCTTCAGGCTCGTGCGGCTCAGACTTCGAGTTACGGCCTTCTTTTTTCGGCAAAGGCGTGATGTCCAACAGCACTTCGTCTTTGTCATCCAAGTCAACACTCAGACGACCGCCATCGATCAAACGGCCAAACAACAGTTCGTCGGCCAAAGCCTTGCGAATGGTGTCTTGAATCAAGCGCTGCATAGGACGTGCACCCATGAGAGGGTCGAAACCCTTCTTGGCCAAGAACTTGCGCAACTTGTCGCTGAAGGTGACATCCACTTTCTTCTCGGACAACTGTGTTTCGAGCTGCAGCAAGAACTTGTCGACCACGCGCATGATGATTTGCTCGTCCAGCGCTTTGAAGCTGACCATGGCGTCCAAACGGTTGCGGAACTCAGGGGTGAACAAGCGCTTGATGTCGCCCATTTCATCGCCTGCTTGACGCGGGTTGGTAAAGCCAATGGTAGCCTTGTTCATGGTCTCGGCGCCGGCATTGGTGGTCATGATGATGATCACATTGCGGAAGTCCGCCTTGCGGCCGTTGTTGTCCGTCAAAGTGCCATGGTCCATGACCTGCAACAGCACATTGAAAATATCAGGGTGTGCTTTTTCAATTTCGTCGAGCAGCAACACGCAATGCGGTTTCTTGGTCACAGCTTCAGTCAGCAAACCGCCTTGGTCAAAGCCTACATAGCCTGGAGGCGCGCCAATCAGGCGACTGACCGCATGGCGCTCCATGTACTCTGACATGTCAAAGCGAATGAGGTCAATGCCCATGATGTAGGCCAGCTGCTTGGCCGCTTCTGTCTTGCCAACACCTGTGGGGCCGCTGAACAAGAACGCACCAATCGGCTTGTCTGTTTTGCCCAAGCCTGAGCGCGCCATTTTGACAGCGGAGGCCAACACTTCAAGCGCCTTGTCTTGGCCAAACACCACGCTCTTCAAATCGCGCTCAATGGTTTGCAATTTGCTGCGGTCGTCGTTGGACACATTGGCTGGCGGAATGCGAGCAATCTTGGCCACGATGTCCTCAATCTCAGATTTGCCAATGGTCTTCTTGCGCTTGGATGGCGGCAAGATGCGCTGTGCAGCGCCGGCTTCGTCAATCACGTCAATGGCTTTGTCGGGCAATTGACGGTCGTTGATGAACTTAGCAGACAGCTCGGCAGCCGCTTGCAGCGCTGCGTTGGCGTACTTCACGCTGTGGTGTTCTTCGAAGCGCGACTTCAAGCCCTTCAAGATGTCCACGGTCTCAGACACCGTCGGCTCGACCACATCGACCTTTTGGAAACGACGTGACAAGGCGGCGTCTTTTTCGAAGATGCCGCGGTATTCAGTGAAGGTGGTGGCACCAATGCATTTCAGTTGACCGCTAGACAAAGCTGGCTTCAGTAAATTGGACGCATCCAAGGTGCCACCAGAGGCTGCACCCGCACCAATCAAGGTGTGAATCTCGTCAATGAACAACACGGCGTGAGGCTTGTCTTTCAAGGCTTTCAACACCCCTTTGAGACGCTGTTCAAAATCACCACGGTATTTGGTACCAGCCAGCAGAGCGCCCATGTCGAGTGAGTACACCACAGCTTCTGCCAAAATTTCGGGCACGCTGCCTTGCGTGATGCGCCATGCCAAACCTTCGGCGATGGCTGTTTTGCCCACGCCGGCTTCACCCACCAACAAGGGGTTGTTTTTGCGACGACGGCACAAAATTTGAATGGTTCGCTCAACTTCGTATTCACGGCCAATGAGCGGATCAATCTTGCCTTCTTTGGCCATCTGGTTCAGGTTCTGTGTGAACTGCTCCAGGGGTGAGGCCTTTTCATTGCGCTCACCGCCACCGCCGCCCTCTTCGCTTTCGGGTGCAGGCGCGGCATCGCTGCCCTTGCTGGCTTCGGGTGGATCGCTCTTGCGAATACCGTGCGCAATGAAGTTGACCACATCCAAACGGGTAATGCCTTGTTGGTGCAAGTAGTAAACAGCGTGTGAATCTTTTTCACCAAAGATCGCCACCAGCACATTGGCGCCGGTCACTTCTTTTTTGCCACTGCCTGTCGATTGAACATGCATGATGGCACGTTGAATGACACGCTGAAAACCCAAAGTGGGCTGCGTGTCAACTTCTTCTGTACCCGCCACTTGTGGCGTGTTGTCTTTGATGAACGACGACAGCGATTGACGCAGATCGTCGACTTGGGCTGAACACGCACGCAACACTTCGGCTGCGCTGGGATTGTCCAGCAGTGCTAACAGCAAGTGTTCTACGGTGATGAACTCGTGACGCTGCTGACGCGCCTCAACGAAGGCCATGTGCAAACTGACTTCCAATTCTTGGGCAATCATGTGATTTCCTTAAATGCCTTGCGGAGGTGAAAAATATTAGGTTGGGTAGATTTGTTGAATTTCAACTGCTTTATGCCACATTCTTGCAAGAAGATTGCAACACTCATGCAACAGGCTCACTGACACATTGCAAAGGGTGGCCCGCCTGGTTGGCGGCATCCAACACTTGATCCACTTTGGTGGCAGCGACATCGCGGGTGAACACGCCGCAAACGCCCTTGCCGTCCAAATGAATTTTCAACATGATTTGAGTGGCGGCTTCGCGATCTTTGTTAAAGAACTCTTGCAGCACCAACACCACAAACTCCATGGGTGTGTAATCGTCATTCAGCATGACCACTTGATACATCTGTGGCGGCCCGACCTTTGCAGGTCGTCTTTCTAAAACCACAGAATCACTATTTCCTGGGCTGCGCACAGGATCCCCTTGGGATCCGGGCGGTTTCGAATGATTTGGATTTTTTGGTTTCTCTGTTGCCATGATTTCATTCTATCGAGGCTAGAGGCAGTTACGCACTTGACTTGAAGAAAGTCCTTATGTGGCAGTGCAACAATTTGGCAGAGTCGGGTAAACCTTGAATTGACAACTGCGCAGGGAGTGCTTTAAATGTCCCATACAGCTTTAAAACGACGGAGACAAGCATGCCCAACGGAACAGTCAAATGGTTCAATGACGCCAAGGGGTTTGGGTTTATTCAGCCAGAAGATGGCGGCCCAGACGCATTTGCCCACTTTTCAGCCATCACCATGGAAGGCTTTAAAAGCCTCAAAGAAGGAGCCAGAGTCTCTTTTGACTTGAGCGATGGCCCAAAGGGGCCCATGGCCATCAACATCCAGTCTGCAGACGCGGGCAAACCCGTCGAGGAGTAAGAAAAAAGCCCTTGAGAATAAATTCTCAAGGGCTTTGCTCTTGTTTAATGGTCGGCGTGGCGGGATTCGAACTCGCGACCCCTTGCACCCCATGCAAGTGCGCTACCAGGCTGCGCTACACGCCGACAAGCTTTAAATTATAGCTTGAGAATTAGCTTAATTTGAAAGCAAGTCTCGAATATCCATCAATTCGCGTCGCAAGCTAGGCAAGCTGCTGTTGGCTTGAAGTGGCGTGGCACGTTGTGCACTTTCAGTCGCCAACTTCTGAGGGATGGTTTCATCGTCGTGCCCCTCGCCGTCTGCATCCCAGTCGTCTGCCAGATCACTCTCGATGTCCAAGGCTGGGGCCGACTCTTTACGAGCACCTTTTTGCAACTGTGCCAACTCTTGCATCTTGTTGCGAGCGCCACTGATGGTGAAGCCTTGCTCGTACAACAAATCGCGAATGCGCCGAATCATGAGCACTTCGTGGTGCTGGTAATAACGACGGTTGCCGCGTCGTTTCACTGGGCGGAGTTGTGTGAATTCCTGCTCCCAATAACGAAGCACATGTGGCTTGACGCCACAAAGCTCACCCACTTCACCAATGGTGAAGTAGCGCTTGGCGGGAATAGATGGGAGGGAGTTCTCCATTGAAATCACAAACTTGCTAGGGGAACCTACTAGCTTACTCT
>JBDLWA010000084.1:0-5543 GCA_039804505.1 Pseudomonadota bacterium | reverse complement strand
GCTTGCTGCTTTTTCAAATCGGCTTCCAAGGAAGGACGCAATGACTCAAAGCTTTGAGCTTTGGGCGATTTGATGTCGGTCAGTTGAATGATGTGATAACCAAATTCAGATTCCACCACGTCACTGATATCAGATTTTTTCAGGCTGAAAGCAGCGTCTTCAAAAGCCTTGACCATGGCACCGCGACCAAAGAAATCCAAATCGCCGCCCTTCACTGCTGAGCCGGGATCTTGAGAATTTTTACGGGCCACTTCAGCAAAGCTGGCTGGCTTGGCTTTGACCAACTTCAACAAGTCTTCCGCTTTGGCACGCGCGGCTTTCTTTTCAGCTTCGGGCGCATCCTTGGCTGCAGTGATCAAAATGTGACTGGCCCTGCGCTCTTCTTTGCTAGACAAACGTTGCAAGTTTTGTTCATAGTAAGTTTTCAAATCTTGTTCATTGACCGTGACCGTTTGACGCAGCGACTCAATGTCGAGGACCACATACTCAATGTCGGCTGATTCTGGCGATTGAAACAGCGCTGAATTTTTGTCGTAATAAGCTTTGAGGTCTGCATCGCTGACACTCACCTTGTTCAGAAAATCTGCAGCGGGGAAATTCAAAATTTGAGCTTCACGACGTTGCATGAACGCATTCAAAGCAGTTTGTGTTTGTGCGGGTGTGGCGTAAGCCGAGGCTTGCACACCTTGAATCACTTGACGGTTTGAAAGGTCAGCACGAACTTGTGTTTCAAACATCTCGGGGGTCATGCCTTGGGAGGCCACCATTTGTTTGTAACGTTCCATGTCCAATTTGCCATCCGCTGAGCGTAATGAAGCAATGGAGGGGCTTTGTTGTAATTCACGGGCCAAGCGTGTATCGCTAGCGACCAAATGCAATTTTTGAGCAGCAGCGGCGATCACTTGCTCTCGAACCAAACGCTCTAAGGTGGCGTATTTGGCTTCAGGTGTGTCAAACATTTTGACATCAACGTTGGGCATCGATGCACGAATGCGATCGACTTCACGTTTGTGTGCGGCATCCCACTCGGCTTGCACAATTTTGTTGCCATTGACTTTGGCAACCACGACACCCCCGTCGTTGAATCGGCTGTAACCCTCAATACCAAACATCACAAAGGACGGGATGATGAGCAAGAACAACAAGCCCATCATGATCTTGGTGTTGTTACGGACAAAATCAAACATGTGAGAACTCTCAGAAAAGTTGCGCGGACAAAGTCTTGAAAACAGAAAAGGCGAACAAGTTGTTCGCCTTTGCTGAGGGGTGGTGGGTGATGACGGGCTCGAACCGCCGACCTACGCCTTGTAAGGGCGCCGCTCTACCAACTGAGCTAATCACCCCCTTCGTCAAAGATTAATTCAAAGCGTCTTTGAGGGCCTTGCCTGGACGGAACTTAGGCACCTTGGCAGATTTGATCTTGATGGCAGCACCAGTACGTGGATTGCGACCTGTACGAGCAGCGCGCTTGGTGACGGCAAACGTACCGAAACCCACCAGAGCAACAGTGCCGCCCTTTTTCAATGTGGTGCGAACGGCGCCAATGGTGGCTTCCAATGCGCGGCCAGCAGCAGCCTTAGAGATGTCTGCTTGTTTAGCAATGTGCTCGATCAATTCTGTCTTGTTCATACAAAGAGCCTTAGAAAAAAATAGAGCACTCGAAACTCGAGTACTCAACATTGTAAAAAAAATTTGGGTTGAAGCTGTTTAGAACTTCAAAGACAACGCATTGTCTCCGCAATGAATTTTTCGACTTCAATTTAACCAGACAAACAGCGCCTGTCAAATGATTTTGCGTCTAGAAACCGCAGTGCGGAACGAATTCTAGACGCAAACTGATTGGCGACAAGGTCTTGACTTAAAAAAATTTTCAAATATAGAAACTAGTCTGACAAAGTTCTCATAAAGCAGCCGCAATGGCTTTGCCAACATCCTGCGTATTAGCAGAACCCCCTATATCCGCGGTTCGCGGCGCACCGCTATTGGGCGCTAAAACTTTTTCAATGGCAGCCAACACGGCGTCGTGCGCAGGCTTGCAGCCTAAAAATTCCAGCATCATGGCACCACACCAAATTTGCCCAATGGGATTGGCAATGTTTTTGCCAGCGATGTCAGGCGCTGAACCATGAACGGGTTCAAACAAAGAGGGATGCGTACGATCGGGATTTAAATTGGCGCTGGGTGCAATGCCAATGGTGCCGGTGCATGCCGGACCTAAGTCACTCAAGATGTCACCAAACAAATTACTGGCGACCACCACATCGAAGAAGTCGGGGCGCTGCACAAAGTGCGCCGTCAAAATATCAATGTGAAATTTATCGACGTTGATGTTGGGATAGTTTTTAGCCATCTCCACAACACGCTCATCCCAGTAAGGCATGGTGATGGCAATGCCATTGGATTTGGTGGCGCTGGTGAGGTGCTTTTTGGGGCGGGACTGCGCCAACTCAAAGGCAAACTTCAACACACGATCAACCCCAATGCGCGACATGACGGTTTCTTGCATCACAATTTCGCGGGGGGTGCCTGGATACATACGACCGCCAATGCTGGAGTACTCACCTTCCGTGTTTTCACGCACGATGTACATGTCAATTTCACCAGGCTGACGGGGGGTGCCATCGCGGCGCACCACGGGCGCAATGATGCCGGGCATTAAACGGGCCGGACGCAAATTGATGTACTGATCAAACTCTCGACGAAACAACAGAAGCGATCCCCACAATGACACGTGGTCGGCAATTTTGTCGGGCCAACCTACTGCGCCAAAGTAAATGGCGTCATGCCCACCGATCTGATCCTTCCAGTTGTCGGGCAGCATTTTTCCATGCTTCTCAAAGTAATCCCAGCTTGAAAAATCAAAGTGATCGAACTTCAAATCTAAATTGAATTTGCTGGCCGCAGCCTCCATGACACGAAGGCCTTCAGGCATGACTTCTTTGCCAATGCCATCGCCGGCAATCACTGCAATGCGTTTTTGACTCATAACTTATTTCCTTCAGGAATTTTGGCAGGTCGGATGACCCAACTGACACCCCAGGCCGTTAGCGCGATGCCCATCAAAGTGACGATGGTAATGGGTTCGTCAAACAAGAACCAGGCCATCAAGGCGGTGCACGGCGGCACCAAATACATCAAGCTGGTGACCGATGCCGCAGCACCCTTTTGAATCAACATGTAGAGCAATGAACTACCGCCCAGAGTCAGGCCCAAAACAGACCAAGCCATGGCGCCCATCATCTCAGGGGTCCATTGCATGGTTTCTGTTTCAAGCAACGCCAAAGGCGTGGTGGCGATCATGGCCGCCATCAATTGAACTGTGTTGGCGGTTCTGACATCGCACGGTTTGACAAAGCTTTTTTGGTACAGCGTGCCCAATGTGATGGCGAAAAGTGCCGTGACGGCAAAGGCTAAATTGACCAAGGTGACATGGTCCATGGCGCTGCCTTGGGTCAGTTTTCGCCAGACCACTAGCACCAAACCCAGAAAGCCCAACAACAACCCCATCCATTGGCGACGGCTGACTTGGCTCTCAGATTGCGCGCCATGAGAAGAGAGCCAAATAGCCGTCAAGACAGGTTGCAACCCCACAATGAGCGCCGACAAGCCTGAGCCCATGCCAGCTTTGACAGCGGCCCAAACACCGCCCAAATAACCAGCATGCATGAGTACCCCCGTCACCGATAGGTGAAACCATTCACGCGGATTTTGAGGCCACTTCACCTTGGCCAAGCGAATCCAAATGCCAAAGCAAGCAATGGAGAAAAGATAGCGAAACCACAGGAATGAAAAAGGCGGGGAATGCGGCATGCCAAATCGGGCCACGATAAAGCCTGTACTCCAAATGAGCACAAAGACGGCCGGCATGTAGCGCACCCACGCTTGTGAACCATTGTTTGAATTCATGACAGCTCAGATCTTGGGCCGAAGCTTCATTTCACACGCGCACGAATTTCAGGCAGTGCCTTTTGCATGTAATAAATCATGGACCAAATGGTCAATATGGAAGCAATCCAAATAAGCCCCGTGCCCCATAGATGCGTGTCGATCACGCCAAAGAGTTGACCGTGGTACAAAAGAAAAGGAATGGCCACCATTTGCACGGTGGTTTTAAGTTTGCCGACGAAGTGGACCGCCACACTTTTGCTGGCGCCAATTTGCGCCATCCATTCGCGCAAAGCAGAAATAGCAATTTCACGGCCAATGATGATCAACGCAACCAAGACATGGACCCGGTGCAAGTGCACCAACACCAGCAATGAGGCACACACCAAAAACTTATCGGCGACGGGGTCTAAGAAAGCACCAAATGAGGAAGCCTGGTTCAATCTACGAGCCAAATATCCATCCAGCCAATCGGTGATGGCAAAAATCACGAACATGGTGGTGGCCAAAAAGTTGCGTGACTCAAGGGGCAAATCGGAATAAAACACACCCACAATGAATGGAATCGCGACAATGCGCGTCCAGGTCATGATGGTGGGTATGGTGAAAAACATGGTGCTTATTGTGGCATGGCTTGAGCGCATTTAGCTGACGACATGGCCATCAGGGTTAATGCAAAGCTTGGTAAATGGTTTCTGCCAATTCTCTGGAGATGCCATCGACGGACATCAAATCTTCCACACTGGCATCTTCTACCCCACGCACCCCGCCAAAACGTTGAAGTAATTTGGCCCGTTTTTTGGGTCCAATGCCGCCAATTTCCTCCAAACGTCCGCCCCCAACGCGCACTTTGGCGCGCTGAGCGCGCATGCCGGTGATGGCAAATCGGTGTGCTTCGTCCCGCACTTGCGCCACCAACATCAGGGCCGCCGAGTCTTTGCCCAAATAGACTTTTTCTCGGCCATCTGCAAATACCAACTCTTCTAAACCCACCTTGCGCCCTTCCCCCTTCTCAACACCCACGATGAGGGACAAATCTAGGCTCAAGCTTTCGAACACTTCTTTGGCCATTGAGACTTGGCCTTTACCGCCGTCAATCAGAACCACGTCGGGCATCCGAATTTTGGTATCGGCGTCGCCCGACTTCATGGCCTCCGCCACTTTGCCGTATCGACGCAGCAGGACCTGACGCATGGCGGCGTAATCGTCGCCCGGGGTGATACCTTCAATTTTGTAGCGTCGGTATTCGCTGTTTTGCATTTTGTGGTTTTGAAAGACCACGCAAGAAGCTTGTGTGGCCTCACCCGAGGTGTGGGAAATGTCAAAACACTCCATGCGCAGTGCATCAATGTCGTCGGGGGCCAAATCCAAGGCTTCCACCAAAGCGCGGGTTCTGGCTTGCTGCGAGCCCTCCTCAGCCAGCAAACGGGCCAGTTGAATGGCCGCATTTTTCTCAGCCATTTCAAGCCAAGCTCTGCGCTGTTCCCGCGGGTTGTGCACGGCTGTGACCTTTTGACCCGATTGCGACGAAATAGCGGCCATCACATGGGCATTGATTTTTTCGCTGGTAATCAAGGCCGCGGGGATGGGGATGTTCAGGTAATGCTGTGCAATGAAGGCCTCTAGCACTTTGGTTTCAATGCTTTGCACGTTGGCTT
>JBDLWA010000083.1:0-8122 GCA_039804505.1 Pseudomonadota bacterium | reverse complement strand
CAGGTGGTCAAGGTTTCAAGGGTTCACGTAAATCCACACCGTTTGCAGCGCAGGTTGCTTCCGAAGTGGCTGGCCGTGCTGCCATTGAACAAGGCATCAAGAACCTCGACGTCGAGATCAAAGGCCCAGGCCCAGGTCGCGAGTCTTCAGTTCGTGCATTGGGCGCCTTGGGCATCCGCATCACTTCGATTGCAGACGTCACACCCATGCCCCACAACGGTTGCCGCCCTCAAAAGCGTCGCCGTATCTAATTTACAAAGCCCACCGCCATTGCCGTGTTGGCAATGGCTCCCGCATGTCTTGTGCGGTAGTTGACAGAAAAGGAAGATCAAGTGGCACGTTATCTAGGCCCTAAGGCCAAACTTTCCCGCCGTGAAGGCACTGACCTGTTCTTGAAGAGCGCGCGTCGCTCTATTGCGGACAAGTCTAAATTTGACACCAAGCCCGGCCAACACGGTCGTACTTCAGGTCAGCGCACATCAGACTACGGTCTGCAATTGCGTGAAAAACAAAAAGTCAAACGCATGTACGGCGTGTTGGAAAAACAATTCCGCCGCTATTTTGCTGAAGCTGACCGCCGCAAGGGCAACACAGGTTCTAACTTGTTGAGCCTGCTCGAGTCACGCTTGGACAACGTTTGCTACCGCATGGGCTACGGCTCAACACGCGCTGAATCACGTCAATTGGTTTCTCACAAGGCTGTGACCGTCAACGGTAAGCCAGTGAACATTCCTTCTTTCCTCGTCAAAGCTGGCGACGTCGTGGCAGTTCGCGAAAAGTCTAAGAAACAAACACGTGTTTTGGAAGCTTTGCAATTGGCTCAACAAGTTGGCATGCCAGCTTGGGTTGAAGTCAACATCGAAAAAGTAGAAGGCGTCTTCAAGAAGGCCCCTGATCGTGATGAATTCGCGTCTGACATCAACGAATCTTTGATCGTTGAATTGTATTCACGCTAATCCCATCTTGTTTCAATCGTTCCCTTACCGCGATGCATCGCGGTTTGGGTGCTTCATCAGCCTTACCGGTGTAACGTACCGGGGGTATTGAGAGGAAGTCTGAATGCAAACCAATCTGTTGAAACCCAAAGCCATCCAAGTTGAACAACTCGGCCCTAACCGCGCCAAGGTCACTTTGGAGCCCTTCGAGCGTGGCTATGGCCACACCCTGGGAAATGCGCTGCGCCGCGTGTTGTTGTCTTCCATGGTGGGTTATTCCGCTACTGAAGTCACCATCGCGGGTGTTGTTCACGAATACTCCTCTATCGATGGCGTGCAAGAAGATGTTGTGAACATCTTGTTGAACCTCAAAGGTGTGGTTTTCAAACTGCACAACCGTGACGAAGTCACCTTGAGCTTGCGCAAAGATGGCGAAGGCCCTGTGACTGCGGCCGATATCCAAACACCGCACGACGTTGAAATCATCAACCCTGAGCACGTCATTGCCAACCTGTCACAAGGCGGCAAACTTGACATGCAGATCAAGGTTGAAAAAGGCCGTGGCTATGTGCCAGGTACTATGCGTCGTTTTGCCGATGAGCCCACAAAATCTGTGGGTCGCATTGTGTTGGACGCGTCTTTCTCACCTGTGAAGCGCGTGAGCTACACCGTTGAAAGCGCTCGCGTTGAGCAGCGTACCGACCTCGACAAGTTGGTCATTGAGATGGAAACCAATGGTGCCATCAGCGCAGAAGATGCCGTTCGTTCTTCTGCCAAAATTTTGGTTGAGCAATTGGCTGTGTTCGCACAGCTCGAAGGCAGCGAATTGTCTGCATTCGACGCACCTGCACAACGCGGTGGCGCCAGCAGCTTCGATCCTATTTTGCTCCGCCCAGTGGACGAGCTCGAACTCACCGTTCGCTCTGCCAACTGCCTCAAAGCAGAAAACATTTACTACATCGGCGACCTCATTCAGCGTACCGAAAACGAATTGCTCAAGACCCCTAACCTGGGTCGCAAGTCACTCAACGAGATCAAAGAAGTTTTGGCCTCACGCGGTTTGACATTGGGCATGAAGCTCGAGAGCTGGCCTCCTGCCGGTTTGGAAAAGCGTTAATTTGAGACGAGCCTGAAGGTCTTTCTTTCAGGCTCCCTCACAGAGTCGGCTAAAATAGCAGGCTCTATAAAAAGTCCCACCTTGAGTTCCTAAGGTGGGCAGTGCACGGGCAGTACCTGATACGGCTGCTTGATTAATAAAGAAAGGATTAGCACCATGCGTCACGGACACGGACTACGTAAACTCAATCGCACAAGCTCACACCGCTTGGCAATGCTGCAAAACATGATGAATTCCATCATTGAGCACGAAGTGATCAAAACAACAGTGCCAAAGGCCAAAGAATTGCGCCGCGTGATCGAGCCCATGATCACTTTGGCCAAAGTGGACACAGTGGCCAATCGCCGCTTGGCTTTCAACCGTTTGCGCGATCGCGACAGCGTCACCAAATTGTTCAACGACCTCGGCCCCCGCTTCAATGCGCGCCCAGGTGGTTACACACGCATCCTGAAAATGGGTTACCGCGTGGGTGACAATGCGCCTATGGCTTTGGTCGAATTGGTGGATCGTCCCGATGTGGCCGATCAAGCGCCTGCCGCTTAATTTTGCTTTTATTTAGTTTTAATTTTAAAACCTTAAGTATTAAAGCTGAATAACAAGGTATACTCTCGTTTTTACCGCGGGGTGGAGCAGTCTGGTAGCTCGTTGGGCTCATAACCCAAAGGTCGTTGGTTCAAATCCGGCCCCCGCAACCAAATGAAGCAGCAAATCTTTTTGCTTGCTAGTTGAAAAAATGCTCACTTCGGTGGGCATTTTTTTTGGGCGTTTATAGAGGCGTTTTTTAGGCTTGGTTCACCAGTTCAATGAGCTGAGCCAAAGCCAATGCAGTGGTGGCTTCCCGCACGCTCTGTCGATCGCCTGGAAATATTTTTTGCAACACCACACACCGCGCAGGGTGTTTTTGTGCCCAGGCCAGCCATACAGTGCCCACGGGCTTTTCTGCCGTTCCACCGGTTGGGCCCGCAATACCTGTCACAGCCACACTGAAGTCTGCTTTTGAATGTGCCAGTGCGCCTTGTGCCATGGCCTTCGCCACGGCTTCGCTGACGGCGCCGTGTTGTTGAATGAGCGCTGCAGGCACCCCCAGCATGTCGGTTTTGGCGTCGTTGGAATAGGTCACAAAACCGCGCTCAAACCAAGCACTGGAACCTGATAAGTTGGTACAACTGGCTGCAATCATGCCGCCGGTACAACTTTCTGCCGTGGCCATGCAGGCTTTTTTCTGTAACAAAGCCAGTGACAAAATTTCGCAATGTTGCTGAATATCAGAATTCACCAAGCTCTCCAAAGTGCAAAGCAAAGCAGCGTGCAAAACGCCGCCACAAAATCATCGAACAAAATGCCGAAGGCGCCCCGCCAGCCAAAACCTTTGAAGAGCTGATCGGCCCACGCAACGGGCCCAGGTTTAGCGGCATCAAAAAACCGGAACAAAGCAAACGCATAGAGTTGCGTTGCAAAAGAGCTGGGCGCCAGTAGCCATAGGATCAGCCAAAAGGCAACCACTTCATCCCAAACAATCGACCCAGGGTCAGATACCGACATGTTTTCTGCGGTGACTTTGCAAGCCCAGCAGCCCACAGCTGTGGACGCCAAAATGAGCCAGCCCCATTCAGCAGGGCTGAACAAATCACTGAAGACCCACCAACTGGCCCAAGCCCAAAGTGTTCCTACAGTGCCAGGTGCTTTAGGCGAAAGACCTGAACCAAACCCCAGCGCAATCCAATGCGCAGGATGTCGAGCCATAAAGCCTGCGGTGGGTTTCATGGGGTCTTAAAGTGATCAAAAGAAGGGAAGGTGTTGGGGAGCTCCGACCCTTGCGCATCGAGCAGCAAGACCCCAGCCGAAGCTGTGATCTTGCCAATGCGCGTGACGCGCGTTTTGCTGGCTTGGCTGGCTGCGAGTACAGCTTCACGTTGCTGCGGTGCCGCTGTAAAGACCAACTCGTAGTCGTCACCACCCGATAAAGTCAGTGCCAACTGTCTTTCAAAATCAATTGAATCAACAGATTGCTTGTTAGACATGCAGGCCAAGGTGCTAACCACTTGCGAGGCTTCAATGTTGGCACCCACACCACTGGCTTTCAAAATATGACCTAAGTCACCCAACAAACCGTCGCTGATATCGGCCGCCGCATGCGCAATGCCACGCAGAGCCAAGCCCAAAGACACCCGGGGTGTGGGTGCTTCCATGCGACTTCGTGCGCTTTCAAAAATACCGGCGGGTACCTGTATCGAGCCGCGAAAAACTTCCAAGGCCAAGCGGGCATCGCCCAAATGGCCACTGACATAAATATCGTCGTCTACTTGTGCACCGCTTCGAAGCAAGGCTTGTGAAGACGGCACTTCACCGAGTGCGGTAATGCAAATGTTCAAAGGTCCACGGGTGGTGTCCCCCCCAATGAGGTCAATGTCGTGTTCGTCTGCCAAAGCCCAGAGGCCTTTCGAAAACTCAGACAACCATTCGGGGTCAACTTGCGGCAGCGAGAGGGCCAGCATAAAAGCTTTGGGCTGGACGCCACAGGCTGCCAAATCGCTCAAGTTGACCGCCAAGGCTTTGTGGCCCA
Source organism: Pseudomonadota bacterium (assembly GCA_039804505.1). Lineage (GTDB taxonomy): Bacteria > Pseudomonadota > Gammaproteobacteria > Burkholderiales > Burkholderiaceae_C > Limnohabitans_A. The sequence goes on along the minus strand of JBDLWA010000083.1, from coordinate 3,507 downwards.
ACAAGCGCGGATGGACAGTGCTCAGAAAGTGACGGCCTTCTACCAGCATGTCGCTGGAGATGGCCAACTGCTGACCCGGCGTGATGCCTAATAACGCGCAGTCGTCGCCCACCCCCAACGTGGCATGCCGCGCTGGTCGCTTGAAGAATTTTTCAATCAGATCAAACTCACCCATAAACCCGAGCATAACCTCAAGTGCTGGGAAGTACAGCAAGAGGCCGTCAGACGCAGATGACAAATCGGCCATCGCAAAATGCAGCCTGCAAAATGAGACAATTCGGGCATGACCACCTACCGCATCGCCCCCTCACTGTTGTCAGCCGACTTTGCCCGATTGGGTGAAGAAGTTCGCAATGTCATTGCCGCCGGCGCCGACTGGATTCATTACGACGTGATGGACAACCATTACGTGCCCAACCTCACGTTTGGCCCCATGATTTGCCAGGCGCTCAAGCCACACGCCAAAACAGCCGATGGCAAAGATGTGCCCATCGATGTGCACCTGATGGTGCAGCCCGTCGATGCCTTGGCTGCGGCATTTGCCGATGCGGGCGCTGACCTGATTAGTTTTCACCCAGACGCCTCAAGCCATGTGCACCGCAGTGTGCAAGCCATCAAGTCCAAAGGCTGCAAAGCCGGGGTGGTGTTCAACCCGGCCGAGTCATTGGATGTGTTGGAATGGGTCATTGAAGACATCGACCTCATCCTCATCATGTCGGTCAACCCTGGCTTTGGCGGCCAAAGTTTCATCGACAGTGCGTTGCGCAAAATTGAGTTGGCACGCAAGTGGATTGACAAGTCTGGCAAAGACATTCGCCTAGAAGTAGACGGCGGCGTGAAGGTAGACAACATTCGCCGAGTGGCCGATGCGGGAGCCGATACCTTTGTGGCCGGCAGCGCTATTTTTGGCAAGCCCGACTACGCGGCGGTCATTCAGGCCATGCGCAAGGAATTGAGCGGTGGCTAATCTGCTCGGTGTGCAGGTTTCGGCTTGCATGATTGATTTGGATGGCACCTTGGTCGACACCATGGGCGACTTCGATGCCGTGGTCACCCTCATGTTGCAAGACCTCGGCTTGCCCATCATGGGACGCGCCCCTCTAGAAGGCATGGTGGGCAAGGGCTCAGAGCACCTCATTCAATGTGTCTTAACGCGCCAAATGTCTTTGGTAGCCCAGCAAAGCATTCAACCTTCGCCAGAACAATTGGCGCAAGCTTGGCAGTTGTACCAAGGGCATTACGGCCGTGTGAATGGTCAAGCCAGCGAGGTTTATCCTGGCGTTCAGGAAGGCTTGCAAGGCTTGGCAGACAGAGGTTTGCCTATGGCGTGCCTCACCAACAAGCCCCGAGATTTGGCGCAAACACTGCTGGCGCAAAAGGGCTTAGACCGTTTTTTCAGCTTGGTGTTTGGGGGCGACTCGTTTGAACGGAAAAAGCCCGACCCCCTGCCCTTGGTCAAAACATGCGAGGCTTTGGGCTTTGCCCCGCACCAAGTGATGATGGTGGGCGACTCTAGCAATGACGCGCAAGCGGCCCATGCGGCGGGCAGCAAAGTGGTGTTGCTCACCTATGGGTACAACCACGGTCAACCCGTTCGAGACGTGCCAGCGCATGCGCATTTAGATTCCTTGGCGGCCATTTTGCTGTGAGACGGCTTCAGAGCTTTGTTACACTAAGGCCCACATGATCCAAATTCATTCATTCTTCGCAGTTGCACTGCCGGCCGTTGGTGGCCGGGGAGCCTGGTCTTGGCGTCAGCCAGCCTAATTTGCCTAGAACCGGCAGCCCATCGGCTGCCACCCAAGTGTTCATGCCCTGCCGTGTGAACAAATGAATGAACCGGTTGGCCCCTGATTAATTGACGCAAAGAATGCGTACCCGGCCCACCATCCTGAACGGAGCCCCCGATCGTGATCACAGAACTTGAATTCAAAAGCCTAACGCAACAGGGCTTCAACCGTATTCCACTCATGTTGGAAGCGTTTGCCGATTTAGAAACACCGCTGTCGCTTTATTTAAAACTGGCCCACGCCAAAGATGGCGGCAAGTACAGCTTTTTGCTGGAGTCGGTGGTGGGTGGCGAGCGCTTTGGTCGCTACAGCTTCATTGGTTTGCCCGCCAAAACTTTGTTGCAAGCCAGTGGCTTTGGTGCAGAAGCCAAAACAGAAGTGGTCACAGATGGCGTGGTGGTGGAAACGGCTGCAGGCAATCCTCTCGACTTCATTGAGCAATATCAAAAGCGATTCAAAGTGGCTTTGCGTCCTGGCTTGCCGCGTTTTTGCGGTGGCTTGGCAGGCTACTTTGGCTACGACGCGGTGCGCTACATCGAAAAAAAGCTAGAGAAGTCTTGCCCGCCAGACACCTTGGGCACGCCCGACATCATGCTGTTGCAATGTGAAGAGTTGGCCGTGATCGACAACTTGTCGGGCAAACTTTATTTGATTGTGTATGCCGATCCAGGTGTGCCCGAAGCTTATTCAAAAGCCAAAAAACGGCTGCGCGAACTCAAAGATTTGTTGAAGTATTCCGTCAGCGCACCCGTGGTGAGTTCGACGCAAACCCACCCTGCCGAGCGCGACTTCAAAAAAGAAGATTACTTAAAGGCAGTGTTAGAAGCCAAAGAGCTCATTGCTGCGGGCGACTTTATGCAAGTGCAAGTGGGCCAGCGCATCAAGAAACGCTACACAGAAAGCCCTTTGTCTTTGTACCGCGCGCTTCGGTCTTTGAACCCCAGCCCTTACATGTACTTCTACAATTTTGGCGACTTCCATGTGGTGGGCGCCAGTCCCGAAATTTTGGTGCGCCAAGAACAAACCGAAGAGGGCGTCAAAGTCACCATCCGCCCTTTGGCCGGTACGCGTCCGCGTGGCGCCACACCCGAAAAAGACAAAGCGGCCGAATTGGAGTTGATCAACGATCCCAAAGAGCGTGCAGAGCACGTCATGCTGATTGACTTAGCGCGCAACGACATTGGCCGGATTGCCAAAATTGGTTCTGTCAAAGTCACCGAAGCTTTTGTGGTGGAGCGATACAGCCACGTGATGCACATTGTGAGCAATGTGGAAGGCATCTTGAACGATGGCATGACCAACATGGATGTGCTCAAAGCCACTTTTCCTGCGGGCACCCTCACAGGCGCACCCAAAGTGCACGCCATGGAACTCATTGACCGACTCGAACCCACCAAGCGCGGCCTGTATGGCGGCGCTTGTGGATACCTCAGTTATGCCGGTGACATGGACGTGGCCATTGCCATCCGCACAGCGGTCATCAAAGACCAAACTTTGTATGTGCAAGCCGCCGCAGGTGTGGTGGCCGACTCGGTGCCCGAGTTGGAATGGAAAGAAACCGAACACAAAGCGCGCGCCTTGTTGCGTGCCAGTGAGTTGGTGGAAGAAGGTTTGGAGTAATCAACATGGCAAAAATCAAACTGTTGATGGTCGACAACTACGACTCTTTCACATTCAACATCGTGCAGTACTTTGGTGAACTGGGTGCAGACGTTGA
>JBDLWA010000082.1:0-4520 GCA_039804505.1 Pseudomonadota bacterium | reverse complement strand
CACTTCCCTGGCGCCGAAGAAGCCTTCGACACCATGCGCTATTCGCGTCCCGAAATTGAACGCATTGCCCACGTGGCCTTCCAAGCCGCCCGCAAGCGCAGCAAAAAGGTCACCAGCGTCGACAAAGCCAATGTGCTTGAAACCTTCCAATTCTGGAAAGATGTGGTCACCGATGTGCACAAAGAGTACCCCGATGTGGAACTTGAGCACATGTATGTGGACAACGCGGCCATGCAATTGGTCAAGGCGCCCAAGAAGTTTGACGTGGTGGTCACGGGCAACATGTTTGGCGACATCCTGTCCGACGAAGCCTCGATGTTGACAGGCTCCATTGGCATGCTGCCCTCAGCCAGCCTGAACAGTCAAAACCAAGGCTTGTACGAGCCTAGCCATGGCAGCGCCCCCGATATCGCTGGTCAGGGTATTGCAAACCCATTGGCTACAATACTGTCTGCTGCCATGATGCTCCGTTTTTCATTGAACCAAGCCGAATCTGCCGATCGCATTGAGACGGCTGTGAAGTCTGTTTTGGCTTCCGGTTTGCGCACTGTGGACATTTGGTCTGATGGCACTCAAAAGGTCAGCACCCGCGAAATGGGTGAAGCCGTTGTGAAAGCCATCACGAAAACGACAAAGAGCTGATCGCTCAAAACTCGTCATGCCCTTCCGGCTCGACGAGTCGGAATCTCAAAATTAAATTGAAAGGGTGATGACATGAAATTGGTAGGACTTGTAGGCTGGCGCGGCATGGTCGGTTCCGTTTTGATGGACCGCATGCAGGCCGAGGGCGACTTTGGTTTGATTGAACCTTTGTTCTTCTCCACCTCCAACTCTGGCGGCAAAGCGCCCGCCATGGCCAAAAATGAAACGACGCTGCAAGATGCTTTCAACATCGAGGCCTTGAAGCGTTGCGACATCATCATCACCGCACAAGGCGGCGACTACACCACCGAAGTTTTTCCCAAGTTGCGCGCCGCAGGTTGGAACGGCCATTGGATTGACGCAGCTTCCACACTGCGCATGGAAAAAGATGCCGTGATCATTTTGGATCCGGTCAACATGCCCGTCATTCAATCTGCCCTGAAAAGCGGCGGCAAGAATTGGGTGGGCGGCAATTGCACCGTCAGCTGCATGCTGATGGGTGTGGGCGCTTTGTACAAAGCCGGTTTGGTCGAGTGGATGAGCACCCAAACTTACCAAGCAGCCTCAGGCGGCGGCGCTCAACACATGCGCGAGTTGCTCACGCAATACGGCACCTTGAATTCAGAAGTCAAAGCTTTGCTCGACGATCCCAAAAGCGCTATTTTGGAAATCGATCGCAAAGTGATTGCCAAACAGCGCGCGCTGACAGGCGACGAAACTGCCAACTTTGGCGTGCCCCTGGGCGGCTCACTCATTCCTTGGATCGACAAAGATCTGGGCAATGGCATGTCAAAAGAAGAGTGGAAAGGCATGGCCGAATCCAACAAAATTTTGGGTCTGGGCGATGACTTTGGAAAGCCTGCTATTCCTGTCGATGGTTTCTGCGTTCGCGTTGGTGCCATGCGCTGCCACAGCCAGGCGCTCACTTTCAAATTGAAAAAAGACGTGCCCGTGGCCGATATTGAAGCCATGATCGCTGCTGACAATCAGTGGGTCAAAGTGGTGCCCAACACACGTGAAGCCACCTTGAAAGATCTCACACCTGTGGCCGTCACCGGCACCATGACCATTCCAGTGGGCCGCATTCGCAAATTGGCCATGGGGCCAGAGTATGTGGGCGCCTTCACCATTGGCGATCAATTGTTGTGGGGCGCTGCCGAGCCACTGCGCCGCATGCTGCGCATTTTGCTGGACGCATAAAGGCCATTTGACCCCACGCATGAAGCCTCTGTTTCACTTCTTTGTCAGCCTCTTGGGCTTGGTCAGCATGAGCTTCAACGCGCATGCTCTAACCCTGGCTGGCATGGAGGTGCAATCACACAAGGGCGAACCCTTGCGAGCTGAGGTTTCAGTGGTCAGCGCCACTGCCGAGGAGTGGGGTCAATTGAATGTCAAGGTTGCCAGTGCCGAGCGCTTCGCTCAATTGGGCTTGGTCTACACAGCTGCCGTGGGGCAACTTCAGACCGAGCTCTACGAAGCCAAAGACGGTAGCCAGCGCATTCGCATTTTTGGACCTCAAAATTTTTCTGACAACTTTGTCGATGTGTTGTTAGAGGCTCAAACTGCTTCTGGCAAATGGGTCAAAGCTTTTACGCTGATGCTCAAACCGGCGCCCGCGAAAAAAGAAGCACCGGTTCAGTTGGCCACCATGGCCACGATGCCTTTAAAACCCAGCGCAGAAGTGCCTGAAGAACACGTGGTACAACAAGGCGAAAGCGCCAGTCAAATTATTCAGAAGTGGTTAACCGAAGGCATGAGCACGCAGCAAATGCTGGTGGCCTTGCTTAAAAATCAACCTGAAGCTTTCATTGAAGGCAATGTGAATTTGTTGCGTGCCGGTGCGGTCCTGAAAGCACCGAGCGCCACCGCCGTTCGGGCCATTGATCCCGATGAAGCGCGCCAATTTTTAGTGGCACAGCAAAAAGAATTCCTCGCTTTTTCTCAGGCAGCCTCTCAAAGTACACAGCTCATCAAGGGTGCCGCACCCTCACGTCAAATGACAGGCAAAGTGGGACAAGAAGAGGCCCTCAAGACCGCAGAGAGCACCATCGATCAGCTCAAGCTGACGCAAGCCAAAATTGAAAAACAAAATGCTGAATCGCGTTTGGCGGCACAACGCGCTTTGCAAGATGCCCAAAAACAGTTGGATCACTTACAAGACAATGTGAACCAATTGGTCAAATTGACAGCGCCTGCGCCCACGCCTATCGCTGTCGGCACCACAACTGCCGATACAACGGCCAAAGTTGCTGGACCCGGTTGGCTCAATTTGGACCGATTGCTAGATGCTTCACACAAGAACGCCTACCTCTGGCTTGCATTAGCTTTGCTAGGCTTCTTGGCGGTTTGGGCCGGCATCAGAATACAAGGCAGAAAATCATCACAGGCCTTGAGCACGCTCATGAGCGCCGCAGATTTGAACCAAGCACACCCCCCACCAGAACGCGCGGTGAAGTTAGAGTTGCCCGCAGACATCACTGCTTTGGATTTGAATTTAAATTCTCAAGGCACGCTGACTTCGGGTCCCTTTCAGTCGTCTTCAAACCCTGAGAATCGTCCGTGAGAATTGCATTGGGCATTTCCTACAACGGTCAGGCCTATCAAGGCTGGCAAAGCCAAAGTACGGGCCTCACCATCCAAGACAAATTGGAAAAGGCCCTGCAGAACTTCACCACTCAGAAAGTCACCACCCTGTGTGCTGGCCGCACCGATGCGGGTGTGCATGGCTTGATGCAAGTGGTTCACTTCGATACCCCGCTTGAGCGCGACCTGGGGTCATGGGTGCGCGGCACCAATCGTTATTTGCCCGATGACATTTCTGTTCAATGGGCCCAAGAGGTCTCTCCTGAATTTCATGCCAGAGGCAGTGCCCTGTCTCGGCGCTACGTTTACATCGTGTTGGAATCGCCTGTGCGCCCCAGCTTGGAGTCTGGCCGCGCAGGTTGGGTGTATCGCCCCTTAGACGAGCAAGCCATGCGACAGGCAGCACAGCACCTTTTAGGCGAACACGATTTCACATCGTTCAGGGCCAGCAGTTGCCAGGCTTTGTCGCCCATCAAAACCATGTTGCGTGTTGAGATCAGTCGGCACGGACCCTACTGGCGTTTTGAATTTGAAGGCAATGCCTTTTTGCACCACATGATTCGCAACATCATGGGCTGCATGGTGACCATCGGCCAAGGTTTTCAGCCCCCAGAGTGGATGGCACAGGTCATAGAAAGCAAGCGACGTGACGCCGCGGCGCCCACCTTCTCACCCGATGGTTTGTACTTTCAGGGCCCGGTGTACGACCCCCAATGGGGCTTGCCCACCGACACGCCACCTTTTCATTGGTTGCCATGAACACGGTCTCAAACAGCACCTTCATCAAAATTTGTGGCCTCACACGAGAGGCTGACGTGCTCGATTGCGTGGCGGCAGGTGCCCATGCCGTTGGCTTTGTGATGTATCCCCACAGCGCGCGATACGTGTCGCCCGAACGGGCAGGCGTCCTGGCCAAGTTGTTGCCACCCACGATCACCCCGGTGCTTTTGTTTGTGAATGCCAACTTGGCAGAGGTGCAAGCGGCCTGCCAAGCGGTGCCTCACGCCCTGCTCCAGTTTCATGGCGACGAATCACCCGCAGAATGCGATGCTTTGGCTCAAGCCGTGCAACGCCCTTACTGGCGCGCGGCTCGAATTCCCACCGACAACACGGCCTCGTTTGACTTGGTAAAATTCGCCCAAGATTACTCAAATGCCCAGGCCATTCTGCTCGACGCTCATGTTGACGGTTATGGCGGTGGCGGGAAAACATTCAATTGGTCACAGCTTCCTCCAAACGTCAACGCTCACCTCGTTTTGAGTGGTGGATTGACGCCTGCAAATGTGACCGATGGC
>JBDLWA010000081.1:0-8959 GCA_039804505.1 Pseudomonadota bacterium | reverse complement strand
CGCATTGAAGCTGAACTCAAAGAGAAGCTCAAATCTGAAAAAGGATTTGCGTTTTACGAAAAAGGCGATGCTGCCAAAGCCGAGGCGGGCGCTGCGCGCATGATTGAGGCGCAATATAAGGCGCCCTATTTGGCCCATGCCACCATGGAGCCTATGAATTGCACAGCCCAGTTCAAGGGCGGTGCGCTTGAAATTTGGTCACCCACACAAGTACCTGGTTTGGCGCGTACTGCGGCCGCCAAAGTGGCCAACTTGTCGGAAGACAAAGTCAAATTAAATGTCACGCTGTTGGGCGGTGGTTTTGGTCGCCGATTAGAAGCCGACGTTGTGGTGCAAGCCACTCAAATTGCCATGGCTCTTGATGGTGCGCCAGTGCAATTGGTGTGGTCTCGCGAAGAAGACATGACGCACGACTTTTATCGTCCTATGCATGTGGCGCAACTGAGTGCTGCCATCAATGCCAAAGGTGAAGTGGAAAGCTTGCGCATTAAATCTGCTGGCGATGCTATTTCGCCCCGATGGATGTCGCGTGTGTTGCCCAATTTGTCTGGCCCTGTTGATGCGCCCGACAAAACAACGGCAGAAGGCTTGTTCGATTTGCCTTATGGTTTTGCAAACCAACACATGGCGCATGTCTCCACGCGCATGGGTGTACCGATTGGATTTTGGCGCTCGGTGGGACACTCACACAACGCCTTCTTCTCTGAAAGCTTCATTGATGAACTGGCTTTTGAGACCAAGCAAGATCCAGTGGCATTTCGTTTGGCTTTGTTAAAGCAAGCGCCGCGTTATGCCGCTGTCTTAAAGCTAGCTGCTGAAAAAGCCAAGTGGGGTACTGCTTTGCCAACAGGTCATGCGATGGGCGTGGCTTTGCATGAATCGTTTGGATCCATTGTGGCGCAGGTGGCCGAAGTCTCCATTCAGGACGGACGTCCTCGTGTGCATCGTGTGGTGTGCGCCATCGATTGCGGCACGGTGGTCAACCCCGGTACGGTGGCTCAGCAAGTTGAAAGCTCCGTCAACTTTGCACTGAGCGCTGCTTTGTTTGGCAAGATTGATATTCAAGAGGGTGTGGTGCAACAGACCAACTTCACCAACTACCCCTTGGTCAATTTGGCTCAATCACCCGTAGTTGAAACGCACATTGTGCCTAGCACGCTATCGCCTGAAGGTGTGGGTGAACCTGCAGTGCCGCCTTTGGCCGCTGCCGTGAGCAATGCTATGTTTAAACTTTCAGGTCAACGCTACAGATCGCTGCCGCTGACTGCCTAAAGAAAAGTCAGGTGTACATCCAGCTCAAGAGAGCTGCGATGTATTGCTTGCGGCCAATCGTTCTGCAAGCCAAACTTTGATGATGGATTGCCGGGTGACACCCAACTTGTTGGCCTCTCGATCCAAAGATTCCACCATCCAGGCTGGAAAGTCGACGTTGACTCGTTTCGGTGCTTGCTGAACGCGTTTAGCTTTGCTCAGGTTTAAATTGGATGTGATGTCCAAACCTTCATCAAATGCTTGGTCGAATTTTTTAGCTTTCATAAATGGCGATTTCTTCTTTGCGAGCGCGTCGAACTGAAATGATGCGGATGTTGAAGCCTCTGTAAGTAATCACGGCAGACCAATACTGCTGCCCCAAAATGCCAATTACCAAGTACCTTGGCTCGTCATCAACGTTTGCAGGAATTTCTAAAAGTAAGGGGTCGTTCCAAAGCCCTTGTGCCTCTTCAAAATCGATACCGTGCTTGCCTAAATTTGAAAGGCTTTTGCTTTCATCAAATTCAAAATCCGGTATGAGTAGAAAATATACCTTAATTATTTAAAAATTACCACACGCGTGCTGATGTGATCCGGATCCCATTCAAATTGAAGGAGATCGATCGATCGGTTAAAACTTGCAAGGGCCATTCGATCAAAATCACGCCATGCCAAATTACAAACTCCAAGTTGAAGTCACGCCTCAGTATCTGCCTGAACAGTCAGATCCTGCAGGCGATCTCTATACATTTGCCTACAGCATCACCATTACCAACACCGGCACCATTGCCGCCCAAGTGATCTCCAGGTCTTGGAGCGTGAACGATGCCAATGGCCTTCACGAAAAAATCAAAGGCTTAGGTGTGGTGGGCTATCAGCCCCTGTTGCAACCCGGCGAGAAGTTTCAATACACCAGCGGTACACGTTTAAGAACGCCCACTGGCACCATGCACGGCAGCTACTTCTGCGTGGCTGAAGATGGTGAAAAGTTTGACGTCGACATTCCCATGTTTGTCTTGGATGCACTCAGCAACGAATCAGGCAAACGCAACTTGCACTGAGTCCGCTTGTTTCGCACCGAGACTTAACGGGTCATCAAGTAACTCACGATGGCCTTTTGCACTGGCAACAAATCTACTTTCTGCATGTAGCCCATGAAGCCTGGGTACTGCAAAGGATCAATTGCCACTTCCTGCCCAATGTGAAACGGCGGCGTTGCCAGCAGTTTGGGCTGGCCCAAAGCGGCAAGATGATCGGCCGTCAATGACCATGCGGTATTTTCAAAACCATTTGGCCAGCTGTCAGTGATCACCACATCGGTGGCGCTGTCTATTGCTTCCACAAATCGCACATGGTCTAGTGGCTCGTGAAAGCGCGCATCACACACATGAACTATCGACAAGCCTAGTACTTGTGCCAACTCGTGCCACGACTTGAACACATTGGTGGTGGGACCCCAGAGGGTGATGCGGATGTTGGCCAAATTGCCAACGCTTTTTTCAATCGAGTAGGCATCGGTCAGAACTTCGCAGGGATGACCTAACGCAGTCATGGCATTGATCACAGGGCGGTGCGAGGCTTTGGCAAATTCGGTCAGGCGCTCATGGTTGTTTTCGCGAATGACGTAGATGTCATAGAACGGGTCTAAGTAGCCGGCCAGGTCGCAGGTTCGTTCTGAAGTTTTGAGCAAGTTAGGCAGTTCGACAAAGTTGAGATTCAGCTCTCGAAACGCCTGAATGAACGTGGTCCGTGTGCGAATGCCGTTGCCTTCAAAGGACCACGCCACATTGCCTTGCAAGGGCGACATGGCATTTGTGGCCAATTGCCAAATGGCTTGTATATCTGGGGCCGTGAGGTCATTGATACGAACGAGATTCATATGCCACGTGTCTTTGATGGAAGTTCGATCACTATAAGGGGCTCTGACTGAACTAGGCCTAATTTCTTGAGGTAGCTCAAACTTTGTGAATTCCGAGGTTTTGGGGAAATTGATATGGGTTAGAATCTAAACAAGAATTATTCTCATTTAGAAAATTGTCACATTTGCCTCATTCCACCCCCTCGGCTTCTGCTTTGGCAGATGAGGCTTTGACGCTCGATCATTTTCAAGTGGGCGAGCAAGGAAAGATCGCCAGCCTTCAAGCCGACACCGACTTAAAGCAACGCTTGGCGGCCCTGGGCTTGAGGGCAGGGGCTACCGTGCAGGTGCTTCGAAAGGCTAGTTTTGGCGGACCCGTGCATGTACGAATTGGCACCACCGAGGTGATCATGCGCCTGAATGAAGCTAAGCGAATTATTGCTGTGCCGCTGTGCCGCTGGGTAGCTGAATAGCGGCACCTGAATTCACATCCTCAACCGCATGAAAAAAATCGTCCTCATCGGCATGCCCAATACGGGCAAATCCACCTTGCTCAACCGACTGACGGGTGCGCATGCCAAGGTGGGTAACTGGCCTGGTCTTACGGTGTCCTTGCTGTCCGCACGTTTGCTGGTGGGCGATCAAATGGCGCAACTCATAGACCTGCCCGGTATTTACGATTTGAATGGCTACTCTGAAGACGAAAGAGTGGTCACCACTTATTTAGAAACGCAAAAGCCCGATCTCATTTTGTTCATGATGAACGCCTCGCAGGTGGACCGTCAGTTGAATTTGCTGTCGCAAGTGACGGCTCAAGGCATTCCCGTCGTGATGGTCATGAACATGGCCGATGAAGCCAGTGCACTAGGGATCACCATCAAGAAGGACCTGCTGAGTCAGAACTTGGGTTTGCCTGTTTGTTTGTTATCTGCCAAATACGGGCAGGGGACAGAGCAGTTGCAAAAATATATGCGAGAAGGCTTGAAGGCTGAGCCAACTCAGGCATTGTCGCCCGCAGAAGTAGAAGCGGCCTTCAAAATTAGCGTGATGGTGCCCGCGCAAGCTTCGCACCAACTCACAGAGCGAATTGACAAAGTACTGCTTCACCCTTGGTTTGGTTTGCCCATTTTTTTTGCAGTGATGCTGTTACTCTTTGAAGGCGTCTTTGCCATTGGCAAGCCGCTACAAGACGGCATGAGTTGGTTGTTCACAACTTTAAGAACCGAAGCGCTGGCGCCCTTGCTCAGTGGACTACCCGCTATGGCGCAAGGTTTGTTGCTCGATGGTTTGTACAACGGCATTAGCACCGTGGCCAGCTTTGTGCCCTTGATCATTTTGTTTTTCTTGTTCTTGGGCATTGTGGAAGACACGGGCTATTTGTCTCGTGCCGCTTTCCTCATGGATGCGCTCATGTCCAAGTTTGGTTTAGATGGCCGTAGTTTTGTGATGTTGCTAATGGGCTTTGGTTGCAATGTGCCAGCGCTGCTTGGCACCCGCGTGATTCGATCGAAAGGCCTGCGCTATCTCACCATGCTCACCATTCCGTTCTCATTGTGTTCGGCGCGCTTGCAGGTTTTTGTGTTGTTCATTGCCGCGATCTTCACTACAGCACAGGCCCCTTGGGTCTTGTTTTCCTTGTATTTGATCAGCATCTTGATGGCCATGCTCACGTCGATCGTTTTCAAAAAACAATACGTGAATGTTGACGCATTTGTTTTAGAAATCCCACCCTATCGTTTGCCGACTTTGCGTCAAATGGCTTTAAAGGGCTGGCAAGAAGTGAGGCACTTCCTCTCCAGAACCACGCGCTTCATCATGTTGGGCGTGCTCCTGATTTGGGTGTTGACCAATTTCCCACAGGGCGCCGCGCCAGGAAGTTTAGACACCTGGGCGGGTCAGTTCAGCTCGTGGCTGTCGCCCCTTCTCAAACCGCTAGGCATCAATGAGCAATTGACCATTGCCTTGGTCTTTGGTTTTGTGGCTAAAGAGGTGGTGATTGGGGCGCTGGCAGTGATTTATGGCCATGAAGGCCAAGCCTTGATGGACGTCATTGCGCAGAATATTGATTGGATCAGCGCCTACAGCTTTATGTTGTTTGCCTTGATTTACACACCTTGTGTTTCTACCATTGCCACCATTCGCAATGAAACCAAAAGCTGGGCCTTTACGGCATTGTCTGTGGTGTGGCCTTTGTGCGTGGCGTGGCTGGTCAGTTTTGCGTTTTACCAAACAGCGCATTGGCTTCGTCTGCATTGAGCCCTTACGTCTGCTGGTAGGTGCTTAGGTTACTTAGGCGACACGACAAAGGGTTATCCTGAGTATGTTCCAACCCGCATGTGAAGACAATGATTTCTTTACGGGGCATTTCCCCCACTTGAAAGGAATCTCATGCGCTCTGTTCGCTCTGTTGTTGCAGTTGCTGCTAGTTTGTGTGTGTCACTGAGTCTTCAAGCTCAAACATTACCGCCTCCAGAGGCTGTGTCGCTGGAGAAGCTCGGTTTGATGAGCACGTTTCCGCCCACTGATGCACAACGCGTTGACTTGAGCAATTCCTACAAGTACCCCCAACTGCGTTGGGTGATGCAACACGTTCGTGAATTGAATCCCACGCACAACATCCGTAGAGGAAACGTGGCCATTTCAAATCTGCCGGTGGCTAGCAAGCCCATTGGCAGTTTTGCTTTTGACGATGACAAGGGCAACAAAACGACCGTCGACGAGTGGTTCAAAAACAGTTACAGCGATGCGGTAGTGGTACTACACAAAGGCAAAATTGTGTATGAGCGTTATGAGAATCAAATGAAGCCGTCTACGCCTCATTTGTTATTTTCTGTTACCAAATCATTTACAGGTTTGATGGCGGCACAACTGGCCCATGACGGAAAAATTGATCCTAATGCTCTGGTGACGCAATACGTGCCCGAGCTTGCAGGCAGTGCCTGGGGTGACATGAAGGTGCGCGAAGTGATGGACATGACGGGGGCTGTGCGCTTCCGCGAGGTGTACACCGATCCCACCACAGAAATTTTCGGTTACAGCTGGGCCAGTGGCTTGTTGCCCAAACCCCCGGGCTATCAAGGCAAAACCAATGTCTACGACTTCTTGAAAACCTTGCAAAAAGAGGGCGAGCACGGTTCGGGCTTTGTTTATCGCACTGTGCATTCTGAAGTGCTGGGTTGGATTGTGAGCCGTGTCACCAACAAGCATTGGGCCGATCTCATGAGTGAAACCATTTGGCAAAAGTTGGGGATGGAAGAGGACGCACATGTCATTGTGGACTCTGTGGGCACACCTTTGCAGGGTGCAGGTCTGAATGCCACGGCACGCGACTTGGCTCGTTTTGGTGAAATGTTGCGTCGAGGTGGTGAATTTAACGGCCAACGCATCTTTGCAAAAGCAGTGTTGGACGATACCTTTGTCAAAGGTGGCGATCCAGAAAAATTCAAAGCAAGCGGCATGGTTTTCAGACCCGGTTACAGCTATCGCAACCAATGGTGGATGTTGCACAACGCCGATGGTGCCTATGAAGCCTCTGGTATTCATGGCCAAATGATTCACATCAACCCCAAAGCTGAAATGGTGGTGGTGAAATTGGCGTCTCACCCAGTGGCTGGCGCAGGATTTACACACCCCATGACTTTGAGGGCTTGGGCTGCACTTGCACAGGCTGTTAAGCAATAAGACCCGGCCCTACTAGCCTGTAAACTCCATGGATGCAATCACCTGCCAACCTACAAAGAGCAAACCTCATCGGTATTGCTTGGATGATTGCCTCCATGGCGGGGTTTGCCATTGAGGATGCGTTCCTAAAGACAGTCACCCAGCAAGTGCCAGTGGGGCAAGTGTTGATGATGTTTGGTGCGGGTGGTTTATGCGTCTTTGCGCTGATGGCGCGACGCGTTGGTGCCCCCTTGTTTCATCCGCAAGTCTTTACCAAGCGCATGCTTTACAGGGCCGTGTTTGAATTCTTTGGCCGCCTGTTTTATATCTTGGCCATTGCCCTCACACCCATCTCATCTGCCACGGCTATTTTGCAGGCTGCGCCTTTGTTTGTGGTCATCGGCGCGCGTATATTCTTGCGCGAAAAAGTAGGGGGTCCAACTTGGATCGCCATTTTGTTGGGTCTATTGGGCGTCATGATTATTCTTCGTCCCTCGGCTGACGATTTCTCTGCGTTGTCATTGCTGGCTGTGGTGGGGACGCTTGGGTTTGTGGGGCGTGATTTGTTGTCCCGGACCGCGCCGCCTGCGTTGACCAAAGAAGTGCTTGGTTTTTATGGCTTTAGCACCATGGCCATTGCGGGTGCATGCTTTGCCTTGTGGGATGGCAAAGCTTTTGTGTCACTGGGGTTGACGCAAGGCTTGATGATGGCGGCCGCCTTGGTCGCTGGGGTGTTTGGCTACACGGCGCTCATGTCAGCGATGCGCACAGGGTCGATTGGCGCGGTAACGCCCTACAGGTATTCGCGCCTTTTGTTTGGCATCTCAATTGGTGTGCTTGTTTTTGGAGAACAGCTAGATGTGCCGATGCTCTTGGGCTGCACCATCGTGATTGGGGCTGGGCTATTTATCGGTTGGCAAAGCCAGCGTCGTCAACGCGCTCAATGATCACTGGATCGTTGTCTGGGTTGATCACGCGGATGCCGTGTTTGCTCAATATTTCGACATAAACCGACGAGGTGCCTTCTTTGGCCACTGCATCGACAGCTTCAATTACAGCGCTCACTTTGACAACCTCTGCTGTATCGGCTGACGTACCGACTTTGCAATCAAAGTCCCAGAAATCAACTTCTTTGGGTAGTACACGATTGCGTTCGCGTTTGAAGTATTTGCGAATGTCGTGCTTGACGGCTTCCAACACGCGGTCGGGGTTTTTGCCTTCAATTTGCAGGGGGAAGTTTTTTTTCATCGAGAGATCCTAGAGGGGTATGCGCCCATAAAGGACGTTGATGCAAGGCTAGATTATCGCTGACCCAGTGCCCTTAAATGATTCAAGCCGTTCTGAGGGCGGCATAGTCCCTTGCGGAAGGTAATTCTCTGGGAAGTGAATGAGTGGGTTTGGTAATTTCCCAGCCTAGGCAGGCTAGCCAAATGGCTCGTGGAATGGGTTTGGTTGCTGTTCTGTAATAACTGACCATACGGCGGCTAATGCCTAACGCAGCGGCTGCTGTAGTAAGTGAAAGATCATTGCGTGTGATCCATGAATCAAACATTTCATGACTGACCTCACCCAGCTGTTCTTTGGCCCAAGCATAGACATTGTCCGCGCCAAGTTCAGTGTCAAACCATTCAATGCTGCCATTTTGAATGTGAACCAATGGGAAGACATCTGCTTGCCGTATTTCCGAAAAAGCTTTGCGTTTAATGATGTTCGCAAGATCGACATCCAGTGTTTCGCCGGTCTTCCAAACTGTTCGGATCACCCAAGGCTTGAGTGCCGCGACAGTTAGCAGGGTTGGAAAGAAAAAATCACTCATAAATTGCACCTTTGCTATTGTGCAATCATTGCACTATATTGATCAATGCCTTATCTGAGTTAGTTTGCAATTCAATGTATGACTGAAATACTTCACACTGCCAGCCCACCTGTTCTTCACATCGCAGAAGGCATTGCCACCATTACGCTAAATAGGCCCGCCCAGCGCAATCGTCTTGAAAACGAAGACTTGCAAACTTTGTTGTCACACTTCCATCAAGTCAACGATGACCAGACAGTTCGAGTGGTGGTGATCACAGCCAACACGCAAGGCCAGCCCAAACCGGTGTTCTGTGCAGGCTACGACATTGGCGGCTTTGATGTAGAAGGGCAGGGTGCCACTTCATTTGAGAGAGTGCCCGAAGCCTTGGCGGT
>JBDLWA010000080.1:0-2631 GCA_039804505.1 Pseudomonadota bacterium | reverse complement strand
AGCCCAACAAACCTTCAAACTCGGCGGAAGATTTGCGACAAATGAGCCTGGCCTCGGCGCTGGCGTAATTGGCCAAGCCCCGCGCAATTTCTAAACCGCTCAC
The DNA here is from genome assembly GCA_039804505.1 of Pseudomonadota bacterium. GTDB lineage: Bacteria > Pseudomonadota > Gammaproteobacteria > Burkholderiales > Burkholderiaceae_C > Limnohabitans_A. Next base: position 2,528 of record JBDLWA010000080.1, on the reverse strand, counting down.
ATCGCGAATGGCAATGACGTCGCCTCGCGAGAAATCGCCCTCGACATGGGTCATGCCAATGGCCAGCAAACTTTTGCCTTCGGCTTGCAGTTTTGAAGCAGCACCCGGATCAATGATGACCGCGCCGCGCAATTGCAAATGATCGGCCATCCATTGTTTGCGAGCTTGTTGTTTTTGCGTTTGCGCCACCAACAACGTGCCAATGGCTTCGCCTTTGCACAAACGAATGAGCGCATCGGGTTCACGGCCCCAGGCAATGACGGTTGACGCACCCGAACCGGCTGCGCGCTTGGCCGCCAAAATTTTGGTGATCATGCCGCCACTGCCAATGCTAGAGCCCACACCACCCGCCATGGCCTCCAAGGCAAGATCGCCAGCGCGGGCTTCGTGGACAAATTCGGCGCTTGGATTTTTGCGAGGGTCGGCGGTGTACAAACCTTTTTGATCGGTCAATATGACCAAGGCATCGGCCTCGACCAAGTTGGCCACCAACGCACCCAAGGTGTCGTTGTCGCCAAACTTAATTTCGTCGTTAACCACCGTGTCGTTTTCGTTGATGACCGGTAGCACTTTGTGTTGCAGCAAGGTGAGCAAGGTTGAACGGGCATTCAAATAACGCTCGCGATCGGCCAAGTCGGCATGCGTGAGCAGCACCTGCGCACTGCCCAAACCGTTCTCGCGCAATTTGGTTTCGTACATTTGGGCCAAGCCCATTTGACCCACTGCCGCAGCGGCCTGAAGTGCGTGAATTTCTTGCGGGCGTGTGGTCCAACCCAATCGCTTCATGCCTTCGGCAATGGCACCGCTAGAAACCATGATGACCTCACGGCCCTCTTGTGCCAACAAAGCCATTTGGCGACACCACTCGCCAATGGCAGCCTCATCCAAACCACGCCCTTCGTTGGTGACCAAGCTAGAGCCCACCTTGACCACAATGCGTCGTGCATCGCGCAAAACAGTGGATGTGAAGGGCTGACTCATGGCAATCTAAATAAAGGGGTGACCAAAAACGCCGAGGGAGCGTTCAATTATTGGGGCGGTTGTTCAACAAAGCGAGGGTCCACATAGACCGGCTCTTGTTCTTTGATTTGTTGCGCTTTGATGTGCTGGAAAATGGTCTTGATCAGGGGCTCGCAACCTTCACGCGTGAGAGCCGAAATTTCAAACACGGGACCTTTGTATTTGAAGCGCTTGATGAAATCTTTGACGCGGGCTTCGCGCTCTTCAGCGGGCACCATGTCGAGCTTGTTGAGCACCAACCAACGCGGCTTGTCGTACAAAGCTTTGTCGTATTTTTTGAGTTCGCCCACAATGGCTTTGGCTTGCGCCACAGGATCGACCGCTTCGTCAAACGGCGCAAAGTCGATGATGTGCAACAACAAACGGGTGCGCTGCAAATGGCGCAAGAACAAATGGCCCAAGCCAGCACCGTCGGAAGCACCTTCAATCAGGCCGGGCACATCGGCCACCACAAAGCTTTGCTCAGGACCGACACGCACCACACCCAAATTGGGGTGCAAGGTGGTGAAGGGGTAGTCGGCAATTTTGGGGCGCGCATTGGAAATGGCGGCAATGAGGGTGGACTTGCCCGCATTGGGCATGCCCAGCAAACCCACATCGGCCAGCACTTTCAATTCAAGCTTGAGTTCTTTTTTCTCACCAGGCCAGCCCGGTGTTTTTTGACGGGGCGCACGGTTGATGGCACTTTTAAAACGCATGTTGCCAAAACCACCATCACCGCCTTTGGCAATCATGATGACTTCGCCTGGCTGTAGCAACTCATACAAAACCTCGCCGGTTTCGGCGTCGGTGATGATGGTGCCCACAGGCATTTTGAGGGTGACATCGTCGCCCATGGCGCCGAACATGTCGGAGCCCATGCCGTGCTGGCCGCGTTTGGCTTCATGGCGGCGGGAATAGCGGTAATCCACCAAGGTGTTCAGGTTGATGTCGGCAAAAGCATAGACATGGCCGCCCCGGCCGCCATCACCGCCGTTGGGCCCGCCAAACTCTTTGTACTTTTCATGGCGGAACGAGACGCAGCCGTTCCCGCCGTCACCTGCGGAGATGTCAATGTAGGCTTCGTCAACGAACTTCATGAGTTTTCCAGTGTAGCTTGGGGTTCGACATCAAAATACGAACGGGCCAAAAAGCGAAAAGCCCCGGCTTGCGGGGCTCCTCATCGCCATGGGGGCGCGACAGGCTTAGACAGCCGGGGTCACGTTCACCATGTGTTTGCTGAGCTCACCTTTGGTCGAGAACGACACGTGGCCATCCACCAGGGCAAACAAAGTGTGGTCTTTGCCAATGCCGACGTTGTTGCCTGCATGGAACTTGGTGCCACGCTGACGAACAATGATCGAGCCTGCGCTGATCAGTTCGCCACCGAAAGCCTTGACGCCGAGCATTTTGGGCTTGGAATCACGACCGTTGCGCGTAGAGCCGCCGCCTTTTTTCTGTGCCATGACCTATTCTCCTCAGGCAGAGATCGCACCGATTTGCAGTTCGGTGAACTGCTGACGGTGACC
>JBDLWA010000079.1:0-6422 GCA_039804505.1 Pseudomonadota bacterium | reverse complement strand
CACGACAACCACGAAACCACCGAAATTTTGTGGGCCACACCGCGCAATGCACTCATTCAATATTGGCAAGGTCACATTGTGTTGGCGCCACCACAAATCATGAGCCTCTCGCATTTGTGTTTGTTCAACTCGGTTGAGCACGCCATGACAGAGGCCGCACAGCGCACGCCCCCTGTCATCATGCCGGAGCCTTTTGACCAAGAAGGCATGCGCGTCATTTGTTATCCCGGCGATCCCAAACATCCCGTCAGCCAAAGAGCCCTACCCGGCCCTACCCGCTTGCACTTTAGAAACAAACGCTTTGAGCCCGAAGGTGGTTTGGAAGCTTTGTTGCACAGCCCTCTATGAGCCACGCCCTTTTCTTGTCGATGGCCAAGGCCATTCAGTACCTGGGTGATGCCGCCAGCGCACAACAGATGTTGAACACCCTACAAGGGACGCTTGAAAACGATGCGCCACGCATTGAGACGGCCATCGCGACAGAAAATTTTGAAGTCCTGCAAAAAATATTGCACCAACTCAAAGGCTTTGCACCGATTTTTTGTCAAGACCATTTGGTGGCTGAAATTACACAGACAGAATCACTGTGCAAGCACATTCAAACCTCTGAAGAAAAAATGGCGGCACTCAGCGCCAGCGCCCTGTTGTTCAACAACTTAGGTGTTTTGTTGGCAGAAGTTAAATGGCAGCGACAGCAGCAGGCATAAGCGATGAATCAGGCGTGTTGTGCTGCGCGTGCAGGGGCAATCCCAGCGGCGATTGTTGCAACCAAGCGTCCATCACTTTAGGGTCGTGCACCAAACGCAAGGTGTCAAAGGCTTGCTGTGCTTCTGGGTAATGCCGACGCAAATAATTGAGCCATTGCTTTAAGCGCCCAGCGCGGTGACGCGGTGCGACATGCAAACTCATGCGCTTCCAAAAGACGCTGAGCAAAGGCCACAGCTGTTCCCATGAAAACGTCTTGGGTAGATCTGCCACAGACAGTCCTTGAGCTTGCGCATCATGGAACTTAATTTCCAAAGCCAGTCCGGGGTTGTTGATCATGCCGCGGCCAATCATCAAGTCTTGGCAGCCCGTCACTTCACGGCAACGCACGGCATCGGCCACCGTCCAAATTTCGCCATTGGCCACCATGGGCAATTTGACGCACTGACGCACATCGGCGATGCGATCCCAATAAGCGGGCGGTCTGTAGCCATGGGCTTTGGTGCGCGCATGCACGACCAACTCATTGGCGCCCGCCCCTTCAATGGCCTGCGCGCAATCTTCTGCCCGCGAATCGTCGTTGAAGCCTAGTCGCATCTTGGCCGAGACAGGCACATTGGCAGGCACCGCGCGACGTACGGCAGACACAATTTGGCCAATGAGTTCGGGTTCGTCCAGCAGCACTGCGCCGCCCCGATGACGATTGACTGTTTTGGCAGGGCAACCAAAATTCAAATCGATGCCCGCAGGATTGAGTTTGGCCAAACGGGCGGCATTGTCGGCCAACACCTGCGGATCAGAGCCCAGCAATTGCGCTTTCACAGGCACACCTGCCACCGTTTTTCCAGCGTTCAACAGTTCAGGCACCACACGATAAAACGCGCGCTTGGGCAGCACGGCATCGGTGACCCGAATGAATTCGGACACGCACAAATCAATGCCGCCCACCCGCGTCAGCGTGTCTCGAAGGCTGTGATCCAACAACCCTTCCATGGGGGCTAGCAATATTCGCATGCGGGTATTAGCGCCTCAGAAAATGATCTAGCAGCGTTGGTGGTTCACGACAAAGAACGCTTCATGCGAACTTCTTCCACTTTCACATTGCCAATGGGCACGGTGCGGGCTGTGTTCATCTCACGCTTGAAGCCTGCCAACTCATGAAATCGCACGGTGCGCTCGTTGAGCAAGGGCACCCAAATGCTCACATCGGTGCAGTCTTCGTCCAACAAGCCTTCTCGGGCGGCATCCCACAACGCCAAGCCCACGCCCTCACCCAAACGGTCGGGATCGGCGTAAATGGCCCAAATTTCACCCATGGTGTTTTTTGATTTGGGATCGCGTGAGCGGTCAAAGCCCACAAAACCCACAATGCTGCCGCCTTCAAGGGCCACCATCACTTGGGGTTCACCATACTCAATGGCTTCTTTCCAATACGACACACGTTTGGCCATGGGCGTGGCATCCCAATGCGCCTCGGGCACTTGGCCTGCGTAAGCTGCGCGGCTGGCAATCAAATGCAATTGCGCCACATCAGCGGCTTCTTTTTTGGTGGCGAATCGAACTTCAAAATCGGACATAACGAATATTTTGGTCAAAAGGGGTTCACAGAACCCTAGATTGTCGCCTGATCTGACCGCAAACGGCGTTTCAAAGTCTTTCTCCCCTAGAAAGATGGCGTTTTGGCGTTATCTTTGAGGGATGAACCTAGAAGTGATCTATGCAGACCCGTCTCTGGTGGTGCTCAACAAACCTTCCGGTTTGCTGAGTGTGCCGGGCCGAGGGGAAGACAAGCAAGATTGCCTCATTGCGCGGGCTCAGCAGATTTGGCCCGACGCCCTCACTGTGCATCGCTTAGACATGGCCACATCAGGCCTGGTGGTCGTGGCACGGGGGCCAGAGGTTCAGCGCCAACTCAGCCAAGCTTTTGCGCGCCGTGAAGTTCACAAACTGTATGAAGCCGTGGTGGACGGCACGCCGCCCCTCAGCGCCTCAGCTGACGAAGCTGATGGAGGCTGGCAAGACATTCAATTGCCCTTGCTCATCGATTGGCCCAACCGCCCCAAAAGCAAGGTGGACTGGGAACATGGCAAACCCAGCCACACGCGGTGGCGCTGCAAGTCTGGCGCTACACCAGAAGGCACGACCCGCGTTGAGCTTCAACCCATCACGGGTCGTACACATCAATTGCGCTTGCACATGATGGCCATCGGCCATGCCATGTTGGGCGATGCCCTGTATGCCAGCCCCGAAGTTTGCGCGCGTGCCCCGCGCTTGCTTTTGCATGCGCGACATTTGAAATTTCAAAACCCGCAAACGCAGGAATGGCTATCATTTGAGACTGCAGTTCCGTTTTAACAAGGTAAGTGATTCATGACACAACATCTCTTCGTTCTCACTGGCGGTTCACGCGGTATGGGCTTGGCCATTGCAGAACAACTTTTGCAAACCGGCAACACTCTCATATGTATTTCTCGCAACCAACAAGCCAGCTTGACCACCCAAGCCCAAAAAGTTGGGGTTCAACTAGAACAATGGACACACGATTTGGCAGACGGTGCCTCAGCCAGTTTGGCTTTGAAATCATGGCTTGAAAAACAATCGTCACAGTCTTTTCAAAGCGCCACCCTCATCAACAATGCAGGCGTCATTCCCAACATCGGACCTTTGAGTCAAGCCGACCCATACAACTTGGCCATGGCTTTGCGCGTGGGTTTGGAAGCGCCCATGCAGTTGTGTGCTGCGTTTTTAGGGGCCACCGAGCACTGGCAGATGCCTCGCAAAGTGGTCAACATTTCTTCTGGCCTTGGCCGCCGCGCCATGGCCTCTCAAGCGGGTTACTGCGCTGCCAAAGCAGGCATGGACCATTTCACACGGTGCTTGGCATTGGACGAAGCCCTGAAACCCAATGGTGCCAAAGTCACTTCATTGGCACCGGGCGTGATCGACACCGATATGCAAACTCAGCTGCGCGGTGCCACAGCCGAAAAATTCCCAGATCAAGGTGGTTTCCAGCAGCTCAAGGCCACTGGCATGCTCACCTCCCCAACCGATGCCGCCAAGCGAATTCTCGACTACCTGGCACGCCCTGACTTTGGCTCCAACCCCGTCAGTGACGTGCGAGACGCGTAGATACATTTCACTCAAAGTCGCTAGCCGTTGAAGGCCAAGTTGTCAGCCCCCTGTAGCCTTCCCTCGTCAGACTTTGTAGTTAATTCAAATTCAAATTTAAGGAGACCCAGATGAGCCGTGAAGTTGTTGTTGTCAGCGGTGTGCGCACCGCCATTGGTACCTTCGGTGGCAGCCTAAAAGACGTTGCCCCCACCGAATTGGCCGCGCAAGTTGTACGCGAAGCTCTCAAGCGCGCCAACACCGATGGCAAAGATGTGGGTCATGTGGTGTTTGGTCATGTGGTCAACACCGAACCCAAAGACATGTACTTGTCGCGCGTAGCCGCCATCAACGGTGGTTGCTCAGAAGGCACACCCGCTTTCAACGTCAACCGCCTGTGCGGTTCTGGCTTGCAAGCCATCATCTCGGCCAGCCAGTCCATCTTGTTGGGCGACGCCGATGTGGCGATTGGCGGCGGCGCAGAAAACATGAGCCGTGTGCCCTATGCCGTCAACACCAATCGTTTTGGTGCACGCATGGGCGATACCAAAATGATAGACATGATGCTGGGCGCACTGCACGACCCCTTCCACACCAACCACATGGGCGTGACGGCCGAGAACATTGCTGCCAAGTGGGGCATTACGCGCGAAGACCAAGACAAGTTGGCTGTTGAAAGCCACAACCGCGCAGAGCGTGCGACGCAAGCCGGTTACTTCAAAGACCAAATCGTGCCCGTCATGCTCAAAACACGCAAAGGCGAAGTGGCTTACGAAACAGACGAGCACTTTCGCCCCGGTTGCACCATGGAAGAATTGGGCAAGCTCAAGCCTGTGTTCGTCAAAGAAAATGGCACCGTCACTGCCGGCAATGCGTCTGGTATCAATGATGCAGCCGCCGCTGTGGTGTTGATGGAAGCCGGTGCCGCCAAAGCACGAGGCGCCAAACCTTTGGCGCGTTTGGTGGCCTATGCCCACGCCGGTGTTGATCCCAAATACATGGGCATTGGTCCCGTACCAGCATCCCAGTTGGCCCTCAAAAAAGCGGGCCTCACAGTCAATGATTTGGATGTGATCGAAGCCAACGAAGCTTTTGCTGCACAAGCTTGCGCCGTCACTCGCGATTTAGGTTTGGATCCCGCCAAGGTCAACCCCAATGGCTCAGGCATTTCTTTGGGCCACCCCATTGGTGCCACGGGTGCATTGATTACCGTCAAAGCTTTGCACGAATTGCAACGCATCAATGGTCGCTACGCCTTGGTCACCATGTGCATAGGCGGCGGTCAAGGCATTGCCGCTATTTTTGAGCGCATGTAATCACCCATTCAAGCGGGGCTTTAGGCCTCCTTTGTGAGCAAACGCAAGGCCATCGCAAGATGGCCTTTGTGTTTGGGGCGTATTCTCGAAGGGGTGAACTCTTCTTTCTCCATCCAAACCCCTCATCGCTTTCATTTGCAAGATTTGAATGTTAAACTTTCAAATATTCAGGAGAACGCCATGAAAGCAGTTGACCAAGTTGCCAAAGTCACTCAAGCCGATCCCGCGCTGGTCCTGACCAAAGCCACGCTTCGCGCCGCCGAGTTTCTGGGCATCAAGGGCGCCAGCCTGGGACAAACCATCGGCGTTAGCGAAGCCACTGTTTCACGCATCAATTCGGGCGATCGCACCATTGACCCACACTCCAAAGAAGGCGAGTTGGCCTTGTTGCTGGTGCGCTTGTACCGCTCACTCGATGCGCTGGTTGGCAACCAACCTGGCCAAGGCGAGCTGTGGCTCAACGGCTTCAACCAAGCCTTCAATGCCAGCCCCAAATCACTCATCACCCAAACAGAAGGCCTGGTGCGCGTTGTGAGTTATCTCGACAGCATGCGTGCAAAGGTCTAACCTGATGCATCGTTGGCAAAAAGAAGACTGGATCAACAACAGCGCCAACACGTCCGAACAACTTCTTTGGCGCGCCGTAGAAGCCCAGCACCTCAACGCCACCATGCGCTTGGTCGACACGCTTGACGAACAGTTTTTACTAGAACAACTGCTAGAAGCCAACAAACCACCGCTGCCGCCCGCAGCTGTGGGGCAGCACTATTTATTGTCAACGCCCTTTCGCTACGCATCGCCCTATGCCTCTCGGTTTAGAGCAGCACATCAGCCTGGTGTTTGGTACGGCGCCCTTGATCGTCAAACCGCCTGCACCGAAGTGGGCTACTGGCGCTGGCGATTTTTTATGGACAGCTCGTCGCTGAGCACTGGCGAATTACAAACCGAACACAGTTTGTTTCAAGCCAAAGTCACAGGGCGGTGTATCAACTTGAGCAGCGCACCTTGGGAACAGCTGGCCCATCAATGGCAAGACCGCAACAGCTACACCCAATGTCAAGCATTGGCCGCCGATTGCAGACAACTCAACATCGATTGGATTGCCTACACCTCCAGCCGCCAACCTCAAGGTCAATGCGCTGCAGTACTGGCGCCCCAGGCTTTAACGATGCACAAAAAGCTCAATGTCGAAACATGGCACTGCCGCATCACGCGCAGCAGTGTCATTTTTCGTCATTTCAAAGAAGGTTTTTCCTTCGACCCACTTCAACGATAACGCTCACGCGCAATGCG
>JBDLWA010000078.1:0-2663 GCA_039804505.1 Pseudomonadota bacterium | reverse complement strand
CAAACTCGATTCCAGCTCAGCCAATTGCTCTGCTTGCCGGGCATTTTGCAAAGCTTGGGTGACTTCTTCCAAATCACCTTCCATGATGAAACTCAGCTTGTACAAGGTGAGGTTGATCCGATGATCGGTAAGGCGGCCCTGCGGAAAGTTATAAGTGCGAATGCGGTCAGAGCGATCACCGCTGCCAATGAGGCCCTTGCGCAAGGCAGCATCTTTGGCCGCACGCTCGCTGCGCTCTTTTTCTTGAATACGCGCCGACAAAACTTGCAAAGCTTTGGCTTTGTTGCGGTGTTGACTTCGATCGTCTTGGCACTCGGCCACGATGCCCGTTGGAATGTGCGTGATGCGAACCGCCGAATCCGTTTTGTTGATGTGCTGTCCCCCCGCACCGCTGGCGCGGTAGGTGTCGATGCGCAAGTCAGCGGGGTTGATGGTGACAGCTTGCGCTTCATCGGGTTCAGCCAAGACGGCCACGGTGCACGCACTGGTGTGAATGCGTCCCTGCGTTTCGGTGGCCGGCACTCGTTGCACCCGGTGGCCGCCAGATTCAAATCGCATGGTGCCAAACACGTTGTCGCCTTCCATGCGAATGACCACCTCTTTGTAGCCCCCCAACTCGCTGGGTGACTCTGACATGATTTCGATGCGCCACCCTTTGCGTTCACAAAACTTGGTGTACATGCGCAGCAGGTCGCCAGCAAACAAAGCGGATTCGTCGCCCCCTGTGCCTGCACGAATTTCTAAATAAGCGGGACGCGCGTCGTCTGGGTCTTTGGGCAACAACATGCGTTGCAACTCAACCTCCAGCTCGTCCATTTCTTGGGTGGCGCTTTGAATTTCTTCCTCGGCCATTGCCTTCATGTCTGCGTCTTCTAGGCTGGTCTCCAGCAGGGCGTTGGCAGCTTGAAGGTCATTGCTTCTTTCTTGGTAGCGAACATAGCGTTTGGCAACGGCACTGACATCGGCATGTTCGCGCGACAGTTTCAAGAACTGATTCATATCGGCCATGATGTCTTCGCGCGACAGCAAAAAATCTAGCTCTTCTAGACGCTGGGCATATCGCTCAAGTTGATGGCGCAAAAATGGTTTCATGGGATCAGGCTAAAAAGGGGGACGAAGCATTGAAGGCTCAATGCGGCGCAAGCAGGGCAGCAGCGGCGGTCGCTAGCGCTCTTTGCGCAAAAACAGTCGTTGTACCGCGTGGCTAGCCTGGGCCATGTGTTCTGGATCGGCTTCGCGCAATTCAGCCATGGCGCCATGCAGCATTTTTTGCGTCAGCCCACGGGACAAGCTCTCCAGAACTTTCTCTGGGTCTTCGCCTTTGGCCAACAATTTGCGAGCACGCGCCATTTCGGCTTCGCGCCATTGGTCTGCTTGCGCATTCAGTTGTTGAATGAGGGGCACGGTGCCGCGCTGCACCAGCCAGTGCATGAAGCTTTGAACGCCCGCATCAATGATCACTTCGGCTTCGGCCACAGCGGCTTGGCGGTGGGCTTGGCCCGTTTGAATGACGCTGGCCAAATCGTCGACGGTGTAAAGGTAAACGTCTTCTAAGTTTTTAACCTCGGGCTCGATGTCGCGCGGTACGGCCAAGTCGACCATGAACATGGGGCGGTTGCGGCGCTTTTTGAGGGCACGCTCTACAGCGCCAAGGCCAATCAAGGGCAAGGTGCTGGCGGTACAACTGATGATGGCATCAAACTCATGCAAGCGATCGGGCAACTCGGCCAGTCGCATCACCTCTGCGCCAAACTGGGCGGCCAATTTTTCGCCGCGGTCCATGCTGCGGTTGGCAATGGCCATGCTGCGCGGGTTTTTGGCGGCAAAGTGCGTCACCACCAGTTCAATCATTTCGCCGGCACCCACAAACAACACTTTGATTTTGGACAAGTCCTCAAACAACTGACTGGCCAGACGCACGGCGGCCGCAGACATGCTGATGGAGTGCGCGCCAATCTCGGTGGTGGACCGCACTTCCTTGGCCACAGCAAAACTGCGTTGAAACAATTGATTGAGCGTACTGCCCAGCGCGCCGGCCTCTTCGGCTGCGCGAACGGCGTCTTTGAGCTGACCCAAAATTTGCGCCTCGCCCAAGACCATGGAGTCGAGCCCGCTGGCCACCCTGAATGCGTGCCGGGCCACATGGCCTTCTTCTAGCAAGTAGGTGTGCGCACGAAGTTCTTGTGCCGAAACGCCGCCTGTTTGGGCCAACCAGTTCAAAGTGCCTTCTACGGCCAGCTGATCTGCGGCACAATAAATCTCTGTGCGGTTGCAAGTGGAGAGAATGGCGGCTTCGGGTTCACGCGCGGTGAAAGTGGCCAGGTTGCCACGGAGCTGATGCAGGGTGGGGGGCAATTGGTCCACGGCAAACGCAAACCGCCCGCGCAAATCGAGCGGAGCTGTTGTGTGGTTTAACCCCAATGCCCAGACTGCCATGGGCTGAATTATAAAACTTTGTGTTGCTTGTGAAGGAAATAGATGAGTTGGGACGATGTCTTATGGCATGTGTTGAATTTTGTGATGCCTGCGCTGGTGTTGTCCCTTGGCATCACGGCTTGGGGGGCGTTTCAGTTTCGGCGCCAAGCCCAGATGCCTTGGCTCTACAGATGGGTGTTGAACGCCTTAGGCGGCCTGGCCGTCTTGGTGGCAGGCCTTGTGATCAC
>JBDLWA010000077.1:0-4178 GCA_039804505.1 Pseudomonadota bacterium | reverse complement strand
CCTAAAGTCTTTGGCGGGGGTGAACTCTAGCTGTGCAAAAAGTGCATCATTTGAAATGCCGGCACCGTAATTTCTAACACCTGAAGGACTGGCAATATTGTTCAGCACATACGACTGATAGACGCCAGACACAGCATCACGTGTCACTTTTAAGTTGTCAGACACGTAGCCGTTTTGACTTCTGTCGATATAGATGCCAGAGACCAAGCGTGCATTCAATACATCTAAGCCTTGAACATGCTTGACATCAATGCCCAATGATTCAACATGGTTGTTGTTGATGGTGCCACGGCAGGTGGTACCTGCGCATCCACTGATGGTGTAGGCAGGCAATTGACCGTGGTCGTTATTGCGCGCAAAGAATGTGACGGTGGTCACACCCTTGCGCGTTGTTTCACCTTCCCAAGCCACAGTGGCACGAGTGGTTTTGTCTTTTCGCCAAGTGAAGGTGTTGATGCTCTTGCTGGGGTTGATGCGGTAGTCATTTTCGAACAGACTGCCAGTCATGTCGGCCTCCAAGTTGGTATGAACCAAAGAAGCGCGCAGCCAACTATTGGCACTGAGTTCGTAATCGCTCCGCAAAGTGAACGAGTCTTTTTTGCCACCACTGTACTGTTGCCAGTTGTTGTGATCACGCTCTGAGGTGTAGTGCGAGAAACGCAAGCCTAAGTCGCCCCAACTGTTGCTGGCACCGGTGTCAAAACGGTAGAAACCATCGGTGTTGTCTTGACGAAATCCAAAGTATCCCGTTGCATTGCGTGACGGTTTTTGTGTCAAGAAGTTAACCGCGCCACCCACTGCGTTGCTACCGTACAAAGACGATGCAGCGCCCTTCACCACTTCAACGGCACTCGAACCATTCATATTGGCTTCATTGAGGCTGTTGTGGTTGAACACACCCAAAGGCCGAATGGGAATACCATCTTCTAAGTATTGGTACACCGCGTTGGTGCTGATGGGTTGGCGAATGGACATGCTGTGCTGTTCATTGCCCAAGTCATTCCAGAAGACACCCGGAATGCGGTTGATGATCTCTCCCACCGATTTCACTTTGTCTTCATCCCACTGATTGCGGTTAACAGAGCCAATAGAAACAGGGGTTTCGGACAACTTGGTCTCGGCACGTGAACCTGAAACCACCACAGTATCCGATTGAGCAAACGCTGCATGACTAGAAAAAAGACCCATCAAAGCCAACACGATGGGCGAGTAACGAAGGCGTGAATTCAATTTCACAAAGTTCTCCTGACTAAGCCAGCCAAAGCAAACTGAATCAGTTTTGCTTCAGCAAAAATAAGCATGTGCAAAGCACAGGCTTAACAACTTGGGATCAGAGAGAAACGGGCGGGCCGCGCGAAGGCAGGGGCGGCGATGTGACAGACGCAATGTGTGCGGCCTGCAAAGGTTGCAGGGCATGCGCCAGAGGAGATGGTTTTAAGAAGTGAACCGTGTTGGCTTGTGGCGGGGCGGTGACAGAGGCACACAAAGGACAATCTAAATTGGCCTTCACGTTGAGGTCTTCACTGCCATCGGAGGAATCCACCAGCTTCATACTTCCGCCCACCGAACACACCATTTGCAAATTGCCGGGGTTCACAATGGAGGAAGCAATGGCAGAACCCAAGAACAAAGCAAACCACACCAGCACGAGGCGGGTGATGAATTTGGCATTGCGAAGGTTTTGCATGGGCTGAATTATGCCAAAAGCTGGGCGCTGATAAGATGAGCCTCAAAAATAGAGACACACATGTTTCGCCATTTAAAGTTTATTTTTGCCTTGTTGATGTGCTGGGCCACAGCCCATGCGGCCGAAGTCACTGTGGCGGTCGCGTCCAACTTCACGGCACCCATGCAGAAATTAGCCCCCTTGTTTGAGAAAGACACGGGGCACAAGATGGTGTTGGCTTTTGGCTCAACGGGCGGGTTTTATGCGCAAATCAAAAACGGGGGCCCCTTCCATGTCCTTTTGTCTGCCGATGATGAAACCCCCCTTAAGTTGGAAAAAGAAGGCTTTGCGGTCAAAGGTACCCGCTTCACTTACGCCACAGGCCAATTAATTTTGTGGAGCAAACAGCCTGGCTTCATTGATGAAAAAGCGGATGTTCTGAGAACAGGACAATTTCAGCGCCTAGCTATGGCCAATCCCAAGCTTGCCCCCTATGGCTTAGCCGCGCTAGAGACACTTCAAAAATTGGGCTTGCTTCAACAGCTTCAACCCAAGCTGGTTCAAGGTGACAACATTGCCCAAACCTACCAATTTGTGAGCACTGAAAATGCACAACTGGGGTTTGTGGCGCTGTCGCAGGTCTATGCTGAAGGCAAATTGCTGCAAGGTTCTGGTTGGCGGGTACCTAGCCATTTGCATGCCCCTATTCAGCAAGACGCCGTGTTGTTGAACGCGGGTCAGAACAATCCTGCTGCTAAAGAATTGCTGGCGTTTTTAAAGACTGACAAAGCCAAAGCCCTGATCCAAGCGTACGGCTACCAACCCTAATTCCCTGGAGACACTCATGCTGAAAAGAAAACTCAACAAGATCACCTTCGCCATGGCCCTGGCCATGAGCTTTCCAATGGCATTCGCTCAAAGCAATGCGGCACCTTGGCCTTCTAAAGCCGTCAAGTTGATGGTGCCCTACGCAGCGGGTGGCCCAGCCGATGTGGTGGCACGTGAACTGGCCTTGGTCCTCTCTGCCGACTTAAAGCAACCCGTCACCGTTGAAAACCAAGGCGGTGGCATGGGTGTGCCCGCTTTAGGCGTGGTGGCCCGCGCCGAACCCGATGGTCACACCTTGTTGCTGGCTGCGTTTGGCAACATGGTTTTGCAACCCATGCTGAGCAAAAAAGGCGGCGCAGATTTGGTGGCCAAGCTCAAACCCGTGTCGACCATTTCCACAGGTCCTCACGTGTTGGTGGTATCGGCCAAATTGCCCGTCAAAAATGTGCCTGAACTCATCGACTATGCACGCGCCAACCCAGGCAAAGTCAGCTTTGCATCGGCCGGCACAGGCGGCACAGCGCATTTGGGCATGGAGATGTTCAAGGCACTTTCGAAAACTGATGTCATTCATGTGCCCTACAAAGGCAGTGCAGGCGCTGTCAACGATTTGATTTCGGGCGAGGTGAGTGCCATGTTCAGCAGCCTGCCTTCGCTTCAGGGTTTGGCCGATAAAGGCCTGGTCAAGGTGTTGGCCGCTACGGCGCCTAGCAAATCAAACGCCACCAAATCATTCCCCCTGGTTGGTACAGCTTTGCCTGGTTTTGAATACACCACTTGGTATGCCATGTACACACCCTTGGCCACACCCAAGCCAGTGGTCGATGCGATCAACGCGGCCCTGACCAAAGCGCTGAAGGCCCCTGCTTTGGTCGCCAAAATTGAAGCGGCTGGCACTGAACTCCAAGCAGGCTCGCCCGAAGAAGTTCAAGCCTGGACGCAGCGCGATACCGACAAGTGGGCTCGCGTGATTCGTGACGCCAAGATCGCGATTGAATAACGTCCTCCCTTGCGAAGAACCTTAGTCAAGGTTCTTCACTTCAAGGAATTTGGTCCTTGATTTCCAAGACCAACCCTTTAGCGCCCACTTTCACAGGCCCTAAAGTGCCCGACAAATCGCCCGACTGAGGCATGGCATTGCCCGATTTGGAAACGCGCACCTTGACCAACACCTCGCCAGCGCTCGACAACTTGCGCTCGGGCGTCATGGCTGTGGTGTCATCCAAGGTAAAGGCCATGGGCAATTGAGACACAGTGGTCTTAAAGATCGCCAAGGGCATGCGCTCGCCATTGGCAGGCGTGGCGTAAATGAAGACCACGTCGCTGGGTTTTGCTTTGCCCTGAAGTGCCTGCGCCATCGAAACTTGGCCAGAGACGGTCAAACCAGAATTTGCAGCAGTGCCTTTGTCAGCACCCGGCTTTGAAGCTTGTGTTGTGGCTTGTGTTGTGGCTTGTGCAGAAGCTTGTGCAGGGGCAGTTGCAACTTTAGGAGAAGCAGGCAAGCCCAGTTTTTTCTGCACCGATTCGATCGCTTCGTCCAAGCTAGGCACATCGGGGTTGTCAGCCGCCAAGGGCTGACGCGCTTGCTGCCAGTACTTCAAGGCATCTGCAAATTTTTCGTGCGAGTACGAGGCACTGCCCGCCATCAACAAAGCACCATAGTTCTGCGGATCACGCTGCAAAA
>JBDLWA010000076.1:0-3972 GCA_039804505.1 Pseudomonadota bacterium | reverse complement strand
TGTCTGATGACAGTCAATTTACCGCCTCAGAGGTATTGGCCAAACACGACGAAAACTACATGCCCCCCGAAGCCAAGCATGCTTTGGATCAGGCAGCAGCTGCCAAAGCAGCGCAATCTGTGAAGCCTTGACGGCACCTATAGAAAAGAGTCTGGAATGATTGTAGAAATTGGCCACTTTGCCTTGATCTTGGCAGCCTGCGTGGCTCTGATTCAAGGCGTCTTGCCCCTCGCGGGTACGGTGAATGATGTTCAGCGCTGGCAAGCTTTGGCCAGGCCCGCTGCCATCGTGCAGTTTGTGTTGATTGCGTTTTCGTTTGGTGTGCTGGCCAATGCGGCGCTCATCGATGATTTCTCGATCAAGTACATCGCCGCGCACTCCAACTCTTTGCTCCCGTCACAGTACAAACTGGCGTCGGTATGGGGTGGCCATGAAGGCTCCTTGTTGTTGTGGGTCTTGATGTTGTCGGGTTGGACGGTAGCGGTGGCTTTGTTCTCGCGCACCTTGCCCTTGGCCATGGTGGCGCGTGTCATTGGTATTTTGGGCTTGGTGTCCACCGGCTTCTTGATGTTCATCTTGGTGACCTCCAGCCCGTTTGAGCGCTTGTTGCCTGCGGCCGCCGACGGTCGCGATTTGAATCCTCTTTTGCAAGACCCAGGTTTGGTGATTCATCCGCCCATGCTGTACATGGGTTACGTGGGCTTCTCTGTCGCGTTTGCTTTTGCTGTATCGGCCTTGTTGTCGGGCCGCATGGATGCCGCTTGGGCACGTTGGTCTCGCCCCTGGACCGTGGTGGCTTGGGTCTTTATGACAGCGGGCATTGCCTTGGGGTCTTGGTGGGCTTACTACGAACTGGGCTGGGGCGGCTGGTGGTTCTGGGACCCCGTGGAAAACGCTTCGCTCATGCCATGGTTGTTTGGCACCGCACTCATTCACGCTTTGATGGTGACCGACAAGCGCGGCGGCTTTAAGGCGTGGTCAGTGTTGTTGGCCATTGGTGCTTTCTCATTGTCTTTGCTGGGAACATTTTTGGTTCGCTCTGGTGTGTTGACCTCCGTCCACGCATTTGCCGCCGATCCAAAACGAGGTGTGTTCATTTTGATCTTCTTGGCCATTGTGGTGGGGGTCTCACTCACACTCTTTGCTTGGCGCGCACCCAAGGCCACATTGGGCGGCAAGATTGGTTTGGTGTCACGCGAGTCGATGTTGCTGATCAACAGCGTGCTGTTGGTGGTGGCGACGGGTGCTGTCTTGTTGGGGACCGTTTACCCACTCATTGTGGATGCGCTGAATTTGGGTAAGTTGTCTGTGGGGGCGCCATATTTCAATGCGGTGTTTGTGCCCTTGATGGTGCCCGTGGTGTTCCTCATGGTGCCAGGCGGCATTGCCCATTGGCGCGAGGCGCGATGGAAAGAATTGGGCACAGCCATGCGTATTCCTGCAATCGCTGCTCTCGCGGCAGCTGTGTACATCTGGGCCTTCACTGAAAAGGGCAATTGGCTCAGCGCCATGGGCATGGCCTTGGCCACTTGGGTGGTGGTGGGTTTGATCTTGCAAATTGTGGTGCGTCTCAAAAAGCCGGGCCGCATTCCACCTTCGTTTTGGGGCATGCACTTGGCGCACTTGGGCATTGCTGTGGTGGTGGTGGGCATTACCTTGGTCAAAGGCTATGAGGTAGAGCGCGATGTACGCATGGGATTGAACGACACCGTCAGCATTGAGAACTACAACTTTGAGTTGACGGGGGTGTCCAGTGTGGATGGCCCTAACTACAAAGCCCTGCGAGCAGAATTTTCTGTGACCAAAGATGGTGAGTTTTTGGAGCTGTTGCATCCTGAGAAGCGCAAATACTTTTCCTCTGCCATGCCCATGACAGAAGCGGCCATTGACTCTGGTTTGTTCCGCGACCTGTATGTGTCTTTGGGTGAAGCCATTGAA
Organism: Pseudomonadota bacterium; assembly: GCA_039804505.1. Classification (GTDB taxonomy): domain Bacteria; phylum Pseudomonadota; class Gammaproteobacteria; order Burkholderiales; family Burkholderiaceae_C; genus Limnohabitans_A. Next base: position 2,034 of record JBDLWA010000076.1, on the reverse strand, counting down.
GGCGACAAGCCTCAATGGAGTGTTCGCGTGTTTTACAAACCCTTTGTGGCTTGGCTGTGGTACGGCGCTATCCTGATGGTCTTGGGTGGTTTGTTGGCCGTCAGTGATCGACGCTATCGCAAATCAGCCAATAGCATCGCCTAAGCCTAGGGAGAATCGTTTTGAAAAAGTTTTTAATTCCCTTGGCGCTGTTCTTTGGCTTGGTGGCTTTTTTGGCGGTGGGCTTGAATCGCGACCCGCGTGAAATTCCCTCACCTTTGGTGGGCAAACCAGCCCCTGCGTTTGAGCTCTACACCTTGGATGCCAATGCGCCCAAGTTTGGTCCTGCAGACATGAAGGGCAAAGTTTGGATGATGAACGTCTGGGCGACTTGGTGTGTGGCGTGTCGTGAGGAGCATCCTGTGTTGGTGGCATTTTCCAAGGCCAACCAATTGCCCATTGTGGGCTTGAGCTACAAAGAAGTGCAAGCCCAAGACGAACCTGCCGGCCGCAAGTTCACGCCAGAAGAAAAACTGAAGCTGGCGCGTGAACGCAGCGAGTTGTGGCTCAAGCGCCATGGCAACCCTTACGCCTTGTCTGTGCTTGATTTGGATGGCCGTGTGGGCATTGATTACGGTGTGTACGGTGTGCCCGAGACCTATGTGATTGATAAAGAAGGTGTGATTCGCTACAAGCGTGTGGGTGTGGTTACACCCGATTTGTTGCAGTCCACCATTTTGCCCTTGGTGCAAAAATTGAATGCCTCCTAAGGCGCCCTGAAAGATCTCATGAAATTGAATGTTCAATGTCTCAAGCTGCTGGCGGGTATCGCCTTGGCATTGATGACTTCTTTCGCGTCAGTGCATGCCAAAGAAGCAGCGCCCTTGGCCGAAGATCCTTTGGTCGAAAAACGCTTGATTCACATCTCCGAAGAACTACGCTGCTTGGTGTGTCAAAACGAATCGTTGGCTTCGTCTAGAGCCGAGCTCGCCAACGATTTGCGTGAAGAGGTAAGAAAACTCATTCGTGACAACAAGAGTGATTCACAAATCAAAGAGTATTTGGTCACACGTTATGGTGATTTTGTGCTCTACAAACCCGAAGTCAAACCGCTCACCTGGGTGTTGTGGTTTGGCCCCTTCTTGCTCTTGGTCTTCGGCATTGCAGGCATGGCCTTGTATTTACGTCAACGTCAAAAAGAAATGCCTGTGAAGGAACAACTGAGTGACGAAGATCGACGCAAGGTTCAAGAAATTCTGAAATCTGGAGATGCATCATGAATGCCAATCTGTGGTTTGGTATTTTGGCGCTGGCCATGGTGCTGGGTGTGGCGGCTGTTTTGTTGTGGGTGATGTTGCGCAAGCACCCTGTGGTCAATCATGCCAGCCAAGCCAAGGCCAATGCCAAGGTGTATCGCGATCAAATTTTGGATCTAGACCGTGAGCACGAAAGTGGCCACATCAGCGATGCTGAGTGGCAACAATCGCGAGACGAATTGAGCATGCGATTGCTCGAAGACACGTCGGCGCAAGACGATCCTGCGGCGAAGCAAGAGAAGCCAGCCCTGTGGACGGCTGTCATTGTGGCGGTAGCATTGCCAATTGCATCGATGGGCATGTATTTGTGGGTGGGTGAGCCCGAAGCTTTGAATCCCCTGGCTGTGAAAGCGCCCGAAAAAGCGGATCAAGTTGAATTGGCCAAAATGGCTGAAAACTTGGCCGCAAAATTGAATGAGAAGCCTGACAACCTGCAAGGCTGGGTGATGTTGGGACGAACCTATCGCACCTTAGAGAATTTTGATGCGGCTGTTTCTGCTTACGACCGTGCTTTGAAGTTGTCGGCAGATGATGACTTGAAACTTGAGCGCGTAGAAGTTCTGGCCATGAAGTCTAGAGGCAACTTTGAGGGTGAGCCCTGGAACGTCATTCGTGAAATTTTGCAGCGTGATCCGCAGAACTATGGTGCTTTGTTGATGGCGGGCAGTGCCTCGTACTCGCACGAAAAATTTGCAGATGCCTTGAAGTACTGGCAGCAAGCGCGTCAGCCCTTGGCGGC
>JBDLWA010000075.1:0-4604 GCA_039804505.1 Pseudomonadota bacterium | reverse complement strand
GTGGCCCAACGTTTGGCAGGCAACTTGGCCGCTTCTTCCACCAACATGGCAGCTTGCATGTAAGTGCTGGGGCGCAAACGGAAGGTATATCGGTTGCCTTTGTCCCAAACCAAGGCATCGGTCAAAGGCTCACTGGCCACAAACAAACGCTTGTTTTTAGCGGCATGGTCTGCCAACGCCAAGCCGACGTTCGACAAAAAGCCACCCGCCAAAACATCGACCTTTTCTTGACTGGTGAGTTCAATGGCGTGGCGCAAAGCGTCTTCAGGTTTGCCGGCATCGTCACGGGCAATCACCTCAACCTTTCGGCCTAGCAAACCACCTGCAGCGTTAATTTCCTCTACCGCCAACTGCCAGCCTTGTTTGTAGGGCTGGGTGAATTGCGGCATGGCGGAATAACTGTTGATTTCACCAATCCGAATAGGCGTTTGGGCGCTTGTCGACAAAGCAGCCAACGATGAAACGATCAAAACACAATTGCGAACCCATGACGTCATGTCAATCTCCAGGAAAAACGAAACTGTATCAGCAAGTGAATAGCCAGTCGCGTTGGAGACAATTAGAGACAATAGACGCTTTCAGGCCAATGCTTATGATCAAAACGCATATATGTAAAACGAATAAATAGTTTGTTTAGTCATAAAGAGCCGATAAAGTTCAGCCTTCAATCGGAAAAGTCCGAAGCTTTTACCCCCTATTTCAGATGTACCAATACACAGAATTTGACCGCCAGTTTGTGAAACTTCGCGCGGCACAACACCGTGACCAACTCGAACGCTGGCAAAAAGGCCAATTGGCAGATGAAGAGTTTCGCCCCTTGCGTTTGCAAAATGGCTGGTACGTCCAACGCTACGCCCCCATGCTGCGCGTGGCCGTACCCTATGGCGAAATCTCTAGCAAACAACTGAGTGTGTTGGCCAAGATTGCCAAAGAGTACGACCAACCCGATGCAGAACTTTTTACAAAAGCCCAAGCCCAACAAGACTTGTTGCCCGGCAAATCACCGCGTCTGATCAAAGGTTACGGCCACTTCACCACACGTCAAAACGTTCAGTTCAACTGGATTCCCTTGGACAAATCGGCTGATGTGATGGACCTGTTGGCCACTGTGGACATGCACGGCATTCAAACCAGCGGCAACTGCATTCGCAACATCACCACCGATGAGTTGGCAGGTGTGGCGGTTGACGAAGTGGTCGACCCCCGCCCCTATGCAGAAATTTTGCGTCAATGGAGCACCTTGCACCCAGAGTTTGCTTTCTTGCCCCGCAAATTCAAAATTGCCATCACTGGCGCCACAGAAGACCGCGCCGCCATTGGCTGGCATGACGTGGGCTTGCAACTGGTCAAGAACGCTGCGGGTGAAGTGGGCTTCAAAGTCTGGGTGGGTGGCGGCATGGGCCGCACGCCCATCATTGGCACCTTAGTCCGTGAATTCTTGCCTTGGCAACAGATCATGAATTACCTCGAAGCTATTGTGCGTGTGTACAACCGCTGGGGCCGTCGCGACAATTTGTACAAAGCGCGTATCAAAATTTTGGTCAAGGCTGAAGGCCAGCGTTACATCGACGAAGTAGAAGCCGAGTTCAACGACGTGGTCAACAAAGATGGTGGCCCTCACACCATCACGCAAGCAGAGTTCGATCGTGTGGCGGCATGCTTTGTAGAACCTAAAGCAAACAGCAACACAGCGAGTAACACAGCGGCCAATGGCAACACGCAAGACCCAGCGTTTCAACGTTGGTTGCATCAAAACGTGGTGGCTCACAAAAATCCAAGCTTGCGCGCTGTCACTTTGTCTTTCAAGCGCTTAGGCTTAGCACCCGGCGATGCCACGGCAGAACAGCTTGAAGCGTCTGCACAATTGGTGGCCAAGTACTCGCGCGGTGAGGCTCGTGTCACTCACTCACAAAACCTGGTGTTACCTTGGGTGCCCGAAAGCCAATTGTTTGACCTCTGGCAAGAAGCCAAGGCCTTAGGTTTGGCCAGTCCCAACATTGGCTTGCTCAACGACATGATTGCTTGCCCAGGCGGCGACTACTGCGCCTTGGCCAATGCACGCGCCATTCCCGTAGCGGCGGCCATCTCTGAACGTTATCAAGACCTCGACGAGCTGGATGACCTTGGCCCCATCGATTTGCACATCAGTGGTTGCATCAATTCATGCGGTCACCATCACAGTGGACACATCGGCATCTTGGGCGTCGACAAAGACGGCAAGGAATGGTACCAAGTCACATTGGGCGGCTCTGATGGCGCCGCAATATCTGGCACCGCGGTGCCTGGCAAAGTGGTCGGCCCTTCTTTCTCGGCATCCGAAGTGCCCGAAGTGATTGAAGCAGTGATCAACAAGTATCTAGAACTGCGCTTGCCCGCCAAGAATAATTCAGGCAACAGCGCAGGCCGTGCTGAATACTTTATCGAAACCTTGCGCCGCGAGGGCCAAGACCCCTTCAAATTGGCCGCCAATGCTGCGCGTCACACAGAAGCATCGCTGGCTTGAATTCGGAATCACTGTTATGAAAATTTTGTCTTTCAACGATCACACGCCTAGCTCAGATGCCAGCACGGTCAGCATCGCCAACGATGTCGATCCACGCACCGTCTCGCTGGATGGCGTGACACGCATCGACTTGCACTTCCCCAAATTTACCGATGGCCGTGCCTACAGCCAAGCCTTCTTGCTGCGCCGCCGTCTGGGCTTCAAAGGTGAAATTCGCGCCACTGGCGATGTGCTCATTGACCAACTGGTGTCAATGGCCCGCACTGGCTTTGATGTTGCCGTGTTGCGTGAAGGCTTAGATGCCAGCGCTGCGCAGCGACAGTTTGATCGCTTCCCTGCCTTCTACCAAGGCTCCGCCATCGACACGCAGCCCTTGTTTGCAAAGGCTGCGGCATGAGTGTTTCGTCTTTGAGTCAGGGCGCAAAGGGCAACACGCCCAGCGCCATTTCATTGCACGCCAAACCCAGTGCTGATTTCGCTGCCAAGGTGGCCGAGACAGTGGCTTTGTTAAAGCAAGCCGTCACTGATTTCAGCCCCCTCACACAGGCTTCCAGCTTGGGCGCAGAAGATGTGGTCATCACACACCTGATCAACCACAACGCGCTGAATATTCCTGTGTTTGTATTGGAAACCGGCGCCTTGCACCGCGAAACCTTGGCACTGCTCGAACGCACTCAGGCGCATTCAGCTGCCCCCGTCAAGGTGTATCGCCCCTCTACAGAAAAAGTCATTGCCTTCGTCAAAACACAGGGTCAAGACGCCATGTACGAAAGCCTAGAGCTGCGCAAAGCCTGCTGCCAAGTTCGCAAACTAGAACCCTTGGCAGAAGCCCTCAAAGGTCAACGCGCCTGGGTCACTGGCTTGCGCCGTGAACAATCGACCAACCGTGCCGACGTGCCGCTGATCGACAGAGCAGAAGAAGCCACCAAGGGCCTCATCAAACTCAATCCCTTGGCCAACTGGACCTGGGGTGACGTGTGGCATTACATCGCCACCCACAACGTTGACTACAACCCACTGCACGATCAGTTTTTCCCCAGCATTGGCTGTGCCCCTTGCACTCGCGCCATTAGCTTGGGCGAAGAATTTCGCGCTGGCCGTTGGTGGTGGGAAGACGAAGCCGCCAAGGAATGTGGCTTGCACGCTAAGAAATAAGTCAGAGAAGAACCATGAACGCACGCACTGAACCCGAACTTTTGCATCACCTCAGCAACGCCCACCTCGATGCCCTAGAAGAGGAAACCATCTTCATCTTGCGCGAAGTCGCTGCCGCCTTCGAGCGCCCCACCCTGCTGTTTTCTGGCGGCAAGGACTCACTGGTCATGCTGAAGTGCGCCGAAAAAGCCTTTGTGGACAAACAAAAAGGCGGTCGCATTCCTTATCCCTTGCTCATGATCGACACGGGTCACAACTTCAAAGAAGTGACAGAATTCCGTGATTTGCGTGCCAATGAATTGGGCGCCAACCTCATTGTTCGCAGCGTGGAAGACTCCATGAAACGTGGCACTGTGCGCTTGGCCCACCCCGGCGAATCGCGCAACGTGCACCAATCGGTCACTTTGCTTGAAGCCATTGAAGAATTCAAGTTTGATGCCCTCATTGGCGGTGCTCGCCGCGACGAAGAAAAAGCGCGCGCTAAAGAACGCATCTTTAGCCACCGCGACAGCTTTGGTCAATGGCAACCCAAATCACAACGCCCCGAGTTGTGGTCCTTGTTCAACACCAAGCTTCAACCAGGCGAACACTTCCGCGTGTTCCCTATTTCCAACTGGACCGAACTCGATGTGTGGCAGTACATTGCCCGCGAAAACATTGCGTTACCCTCCATCTACTACACACACAAGCGTGAAGTGGTCGATCGCCGCGGTTTGTTGGTGCCGGTCACAGAACTCACGCCGCCTAAAGATGGCGAGCAGATTGAAGTTCGCGATGTTCGCTTCCGCACCGTGGGCGACATCACCTGCACCTGCCCTGTGGAAAGCACAGCGGCCACCCCTGAAGAAATTGTGATTGAAACATTGGCCGCCGAAGTCAGCGAACGCGGCGCCACTCGCATGGACGACAAAACCTCTGAAGCGTCCATGGAAAAACGCAAAAAAGA
>JBDLWA010000074.1:0-13481 GCA_039804505.1 Pseudomonadota bacterium | reverse complement strand
CTTGCCGTTGCGCGCGGTCATCACCGTGTTCCATGCCATCACCAACATGCCAGCCAGGTAGAGCACACCACCCAGCAGGCGGATGAGATAGAACGGGAACGTGGCCTTCACGCTCTCGACGAAGGTGTAGGTCAGGGTGCCGTCGGCGTTGATGGCGCGCCACATCAGGCCCTGCATCACACCGGCAATCCACATGGCAGCGATGTAAATCACGATGCCGATGGTGGCTGTCCAGAAGTGAATCTCAATCGCCTTGACGCTGTACATCTCTTTTTTGCCGAACCGCTTGGGGATCAGGTAGTACATGGAGCCCATGGTCACCAGACCCACCCAGCCCAAAGCGCCAGAGTGCACGTGGCCCACGGTCCAGTCGGTGTAGTGCGACAAAGCATTGACCGTTTTGATCGACATCATGGGACCTTCAAAGGTGGACATACCGTAGAAGGACAAAGACACAATCAGGAAACGCAGCACGGGGTCGTCACGCAATTTGTGCCAGGCGCCCGACAAGGTCATCACACCATTGATCATGCCGCCCCAGCTGGGTGCCAACAAAATGAGCGAGAACACCATGCCCAAAGACTGTGTCCAGTCGGGCAAAGCGGTGTAGTGCAAGTGGTGAGGACCTGCCCACATGTAGGTAAAAATGAGCGCCCAGAAGTGCACGATAGACAAGCGGTAGCTGTAGACAGGACGCTCGGCTTGCTTGGGGATGAAGTAGTACATCATGCCCAAGAAACCAGCCGTCAAGAAGAAGCCCACTGCATTGTGGCCATACCACCACTGCACCATGGCATCTTGCACACCGGCATAAGCAGAGTAAGACTTCATCCAGCCCACAGGCATGGCCGCACTGTTCACCAAATGCAGCAAAGCCACCGCAATGATGAAGGCACCGAAGAACCAGTTGGCCACATAGATGTGACGCACTTTGCGGGTGCCCACGGTGCCAAAGAAGACAATGGCAAAAGACACCCAGACCAAGGTGATCAGGATGTCAATGGGCCATTCGAGTTCGGCATATTCTTTACCGCTGGTGTAACCCAAAGGCAAGGAGATGGCGGCGGCCAAAATGACCAACTGCCAGCCCCAAAAGGTGAACGATGCCAACTTCTCGGCAAACAAGCGAACGTGGCACGTTCTCTGAACCACGTAGTAGGCCGATGCAAACAAGCCGCAACCGCCAAAGGCAAAAATCACGGCATTGGTGTGCAAAGGACGCAAGCGGCCGTAACTGAGCCATGGAATACCAAAGTTGAGCTCTGGCCATGCTAATTGGGCCGCGATGATCACGCCCACCAGCATGCCCACCACACCCCAAACCACCGTCATGATGGCAAATTGTCTAACAACGGTATCGCTGTAGACGCTTGCCTGTTCGTTGGCAAATTTCATTTTCACCTCTTCTAAAAATACAAATCTAGTGTCGCAGTTAGGGGGAATGCTTAGGTTGACTTAAGTCAATCATTTCTAAGAATTCGCTCCCCTTCTGCTTCAATGTCTTCAAACTGGCCGCGGTTCACGGCCCACCAAAGGCCGGCCAAGATGAAAAACACCAAGGCCACCGACAAAGGGATCAACAAGTACAGGATGTCCATCAGGCACGTCCTTTCACATCAAATTGAAGGGTTTTGGACAAACGCATGGCATTCAGCACCACGCCCAAAGAACTGCAGGCCATGCCCAAACCTGCCAACCAAGCCGGCAAATAGCCCAGCATGGCCAAGGGCACGCAAGCGAAGTTGTAAATGGCAGCCCAGATGAGGTTTTGCCGCACGATGCGCAGCGTTTTTTGACTCAACTGGAAGGTGGCCACCAAGGGCTTGAGATCGTTGGCCATGAACACAAAATCGGCCTTCGATTGCGCCAAGGGCAAGGCTTGGCCTAAAGCGAAGGACACATCGGCGCCGGCCAACACAGGACCATCGTTCAAGCCATCGCCCACCATGGCCACGCAGTGACCTTGGGCTTGCTCATGCTGGACGTGTTGCAATTTATCTTCGGGAGAGCAACCCCCTTTGGCGTTGGCAATGCCCAAGCGCGAAGCCAACTGAGAAACAGAAGCCTGTCCATCGCCCGACAAAACCAAAATTCGCAAGCCCATGCTTTCTAGCGCGCGCAAGGTGTCGGCAGCCTCTTCGCGCGGTGTTTCAGCAATATCAAACGTGGCCAGCCAACCCGCTTGATCGCTGAGGCACGCATGCAAGACCTCGCCCTGCAGGGGTGGTAAACCACAAAATACCGCCGAGCCTAAGCGCAGCTCTTTTCTTTGTTCATCACCGGAACTTCGGACGACTTCTCGCAAGGTGGCTTGTACGCCCTGCCCTGCAAATTCTTGAATGTTCTCCAAGATTAAGGGTGCACCTGACAAGTGAGCAGCCTCTCGAACCAATGATCTGGACACGGGATGCAAAGAATGCTGCGCCAAAGCGGCAGCCCAAGCCAGGGCCTGTTCGGGTGCGACGCCCTCTCGCGTTGCAATGTGTTGAACACTGAAATCTTCTTGAGTCAAAGTTCCAGTTTTGTCAAAAATGACCGTGTCAACTTTGGCCAAAGTCTGCAATGCTTGCAGGCTTCTCAGCATCACCCCCGCTCTGGCCAACGCCCCTGCGGTAGACAACATGGCCGCGGGTGTGGCCAAGGACAAAGCGCAAGGGCACGTCACGATCAGCACCGACACCGCCACCATCAAAGCGTGCGAAGGGCTGTATTGCCAGCCCCAAACGGCCGCCAATGCAGCCAAACACAGCACAGCCCACAAGAAGGGTTTCGCCACGCGATCGGCCAACAAAGCCATGCTGGGTTTGGAAACCGAGGCGCTTTCCATCAAAGCCACCATCTGACCAAATCGTGTTTGTTGGCCCAAGGAGGTCACTGTTACTTCTACGGTAGTCGTCAGGTTCAAGCTGCCTGCTAACACGCGTTCTCCACAGGCTCTGGGTAATGGTCTGGACTCGCCGGTGAGCAGTGCCTCATCCACTTGCGTTTGTCCAGCCACAAGGGTTGCGTCAGCCGCAAAGGCTTCGCCGGGGCGAACTTGAATCACATCTTGCAAGCGCAAATGGCGCAGCGTGGTCATCTCCCACGTGCCGTCTTGAGCTTTGCGATGCACAGCATCGGGCAAGCGGTTCATCACGGCTTCTAATGCCCCCGCTGTTTGATCGCGCAGTCTGAGTTCTAACCATCTGCCCATCAGCAGAAAGAACACAAACATGGTGAAGGAATCAAAATAAACTTCAGCCCCAAAGGCGCCTTGTGGCTCAAAGGTCCCCAGCGTGCTGACCACAAAAGTGACCAACATGCCCAAGGTCACCGGCAAATCCATGCTGATTTTTCTTTGCTTCAAATCGAGCCAGGCTGTTTTGAAAAACGGCATGCACGAAAAAAACAAAACCGGCAAAGACAAGACCCAAGAAGCCCAGCGCAACAACTGCACCATGTCGGGCGCGATGTCTTGCGGTTCACTCATGTACACCGGTGTGGCGTACATCATGACTTGCATCATGCAAAGTCCCGCTACCCCCAAACGCCACAGCATTTTGCGGGCGTCTTCTCGGCGCACTTCATTGGCCAAAGCATCGTTGGCGGGCAAAGTTCGGTAGCCCAATTGGGCAACAGCCTTCATCCAATCGGAGGGCTGCGTTTGCTCGGACGACCACACCACTCTGCCGCGGTGACTGGCCGCACTGATTTGCGCCGACTGAACGCCCGGCACCGACATCAAGGCCTCTTCAATGTTGATGGCACAAGCGGTGCAATGCATGCCTTCAAAGACAACGCTAGACGTCCACTGCGTGGGTTGTTGCTCGCTGGCCTGACTGAAATCAGACCACTCTTGGGCTTGATCAAGCAAGGCCCACTTCGAGGACAGGGCCTCGAAATCGGGAAGAAGTGCTTGATTTGACATGCCCTGAAGATAAGGGAACAAGCTTGCATGAAACTTGATCCAGATCAAGGCGCTCGGGATTGAGAGTTTTAAGCTCATTCCATCGATTCATCGATTTACCAAAAGGAGCTCACCATGTATGCACGTATTCTTGTTGCCACCGACGGTTCATCACTTTCCAAAAAAGCGGTTGCCGATGCCATTGGTTTAGCAGCCACCTGCGGCGCCGAACTGATCGCACTCAAAGTGGTGCCCCGCTACCCACAGGCTTACTTTGAAGGCAGCATTCCTCTAAATGCCAAAGACGTGGCGCGCATTGAAGCGCAATGGTCAGAGGAAGCGCAAGCTGCTGTGGATGCCGTCAAAAAGCTGGCCGAGGTCAAGGGCGTGAAAGCCAAAGGCGTGGTGGTTCGCTCCGACATCGTGTCCGATGCCATCATTGCTGCAGCCAAAAAACAAAAGGCCGACTTGGTGGTCATGGCCTCGCACGGCCGCAAAGGCATCAAGCGCTTGCTCTTGGGCAGCGAGACGCAGCAAGTTCTGACGCACTGCCACGTGCCCGTGTTGGTCTTACGCTAAGAACAAATTTTTGTGCTGATCGCGCAATAAATTTTTCTGTACTTTGCCCATGGTGTTTCGTGGCAGCTCTGGCACCACGATACACTTTTTGGGTATCTTGAAATTGGCCAGTTGGGATTTCAAGGTCGCAATGATCTTGTCCGCATCCAATTGTGCGCCAGCCTTGGCAATCACAATGGCCACGCCCACTTCCCCAAAGTCTGGATGTGGCACGCCCACCAAAGCGCTCTCAGCAACACCAGGCATCTCGTTGATGTAGCCCTCAATTTCTGCAGGGTACACGTTGTAGCCCCCACTGATGATCAAGTCTTTGCTGCGTCCCACAATGGTCACATAGCCACGTTCGTCAAATTTACCCACATCGCCGGTTTTGAAAAAACCATCCGAGGTGAACTCTTCCTTGGTTTTTTCGGGCATGCGCCAATAGGCATGAAACACATTGGGCCCTTTGACCTGAATGTTGCCAATTTCACCCACAGGTAATGCTTTGCCATCGTCGCCTTGCACGCGCAATTTCACACCTGGCAAAGGAAAGCCCACCGTGCCGCCGCGTCGTTCACTTTGGCCGCCATGCCGTTTGTCCGCGGCATAAGGGTTGGACGTGAGCATCACGGTTTCACTCATGCCGTAACGCTCCAAGATGGTGTGGCCAGTGCGCTGCTGCCATTCCGTAAAGGTTTCAATCAACAGTGGCGCTGATCCTGCAATGAACAGGCGCATATTGCGCGTGGCTTGCTTATTCAACCCGGGCTCTTGCAGCAGGCGTACGTAAAGCGTGGGAACGCCCATGAACACAGTGGCTTCTGGCATTTTGGCAATGACAAATTTGGGGTCAAACTTGGCCATCCAAATCATTTTGCTGCCGTTGATGAGCGCACCGTGAATGGCCACAAACAAGCCGTGCACGTGGAAAATGGGCAAGGCATGAATCAGCACATCGCCTTTTTTCCAGCCCCAATACGACTTCAAAGTTTGCGCATTGCTCAGCATATTGCCGTGCGTCAACATGGCGCCTTTGCTGCGGCCGGTGGTGCCACTGGTGTACAAAATGGCCGCCAAATCATCGGCTTGTTTCAGCGCAGTTGTGTGCTGATCTTTGTGGTGAACAGCGCGCTCCAGCAACGTCCCGGTGCGATCGTCGTTCAAGGTGAACACATGCTGTGTGCCCGCCTTGAAAGCAATCTTGCTGACCCAACCGAAATTAGCTCCTGTGCAAACCACCACAGCAGGTTGGGCATTGCCAATGAAGTATTCAATCTCTGCACTTTGATACGCTGTGTTCAAAGGCAAGAACACGTAGCCTGCGCGCAGCGTGGCCAAATACAACATCATGGCCTCAACTGACTTTTCCACCTGCACCGCAATGCGGCTGCCCTTGGGCAGTTTCAAACCATCGAGCAAGTTAGCCATCATGGCACTGGCGCGGTCCAGGTCACGCCAGGAGTAAATCAGGCCTTGGTCTGTTTCAAGCGCTACCGCATCTAAGTTGGAGGGGAAAGCAGCGCGGAGGGCTGCAAACAAATTCTCTTGTGCCATCTTCAATCCAGTTTTGCGCCAGAGGCTTTCACCACTTGGCTCCATTTGCGTAATTCAGCTTTGATGAACGCATCAAATTGTGCGCCCGTTAAATTTGGAAACTCAGCGCCCTGTGATGCCCAGACAGCTTTGGCGTCGTCGCTTTGACAAGCTTTGCGAACTTCTTCAATCATTCTGGCCTGCGCGTCGGCAGGTGTTCCCTTAGGAGCCCAAAGGCCGTACCAAGTACTGACGGTGTAATCGGGCAAACCTACCTCCGATGAGCAAGGCACATCGGGGAACGCTGGGTTGCGTTTGGTGCCCGACACCATCAGTGCCTTGATTCTGCCGCCCTTGATGTGCGCAGCCGAAGAACCCAAACCATCAAACATCATGTCAACATTGCCAGAGATCAAATCTTGCAAGGCAGGCCCCGCACCGCGGTAAGGAATGTGGGTGATGAAGGTTTGAGTTTGCAGCTTGAACAACTCGCCGGCCAAATGGTGTGAGGTGCCGCCGCCCGCCGAGCCATAGTTCAATCGACCTGGATTTTTCTTCACGAAGTCGACAAACTCTTTGAGGGTGTTGGCCGTGACTTTTTTGGGATTGACCACCAAGACCTGAGGTACCGCCGCCACCAAGATCAAGGGCACCAAATCGCGCTCTAAATCGTAATCAAGCTTGGGGTACATGCTAGGTGCAATGGTGTGGTGCACTGCGCCCATGAAATAGTTGTAGCCGTCTGGCGCAGACTTGGCGGCAATGCCCGCCCCCAATGTGCCGCCCGCGCCACCGCGGTTGTCAATGATGAGTTGTTTGCCCGTTTGCTTTGAAAAGACCGCAGACAAAGGTCTGGCAAAGGCATCGGTGCCACCGCCCGCAGGAAAAGGCACCACCATGCTGACGGGCTTGGTGGGCCAACTGGCTTGTGCCCATGCTGGCACCAGCGGTGCGGCCGACGAGACGACAGCCCACTGCAGCAGTGAACGGCGCTGAATGCCTTCATTAGAAATTTTCATGCTTGTCTCCTCTGTTTTTTGAAATGTACAAACCGACACCCAACAAAATCATGGGTACACACAACCATTGCCCCATGCTGAGGCCCATCGACAACAAACCCAAATGTGCATCGGGCTCTCTGAAAAATTCGGCGATGAAACGCAAGCTGCCATAGCCCATCAAAAACACGGCCGAGACTTGCCCCACAGGTCTGTCTTTGCGCGCGAAGAGCCACAGCACCACAAACAGCAGCAGTCCTTCAAGTAAGAATTGATAGATTTGAGAAGGATGACGAGGGAAATCACCAGCCCCTCTAAAGACCATGCCCCAAGCCAAATCTGGGTCAGCCTGACGTCCCCACAATTCACCGTTGATGAAATTGCCAATGCGGCCCGCTGCCAAGCCTGTTGGCACGCAGGGCGCCACAAAATCCATCACTTGTAAAAAGGGTCGTTGACGAGATTTGGCAAACCAAAACATCGAGGCAATGACGCCCAGCAAGCCGCCGTGAAAACTCATGCCGCCTTGCCAAACATAGGCCACTTCAAGGGGGTGAGCCAAGTAATAAGCGGGTTGGTAAAACAAGCAATACCCAATGCGCCCCCCCAACACCACGCCCAAGACGCCCGCAAACAAAATGTCTTCCACATCTCTCACCTGCCATTGCGGCAAGTTGGCGAAAGGCAAATGCTTTAAGCGACGCGTGGCCAGAAAGAAGAACAGGCCAAAGGCCGCCAAATAGGTCAGGCCATACCAATGAACAGCGAGGGGACCCAATTGCAGGGCCACAGGGTTAATTTGGGGGTGAATCAGCATGGGGTCAGATTGTGCCCTGATCAGGGACCCCGATGCACCCTTATATGCCCTAAGTTCTAGGGGTTCTTCCTGAGTCTCCCTTAGAATCCTTAAAATGGTCGGCTTGAGATTAAGCTTGAGATTCAATCCGGCTTTATTGCGCTTTCAATTTCTGTTCTGTTGACCCTAAAACCTCCATCAAACCATGAGCGAAAAAATCATTCCTATTCAGCCTGCTGGCCCGAGCAACCGTCGCAGTGCCAACATTACCCAAGGCAAATCACGGGCGCCCAACCGCTCCATGTACTACGCCATGGGCTATGAAGAAGGTGATTTTGTCAAACCCATGGTGGGCGTGGCCAACGGGCACAGCACCATCACCCCTTGCAACAGTGGCTTGCAAAAACTGGCCGATGCGGCCGTGGCAGGCATTGAAGAAGCCGGTGGCAATGCTCAGATTTTTGGCACCCCCACCATTTCCGATGGCATGGCCATGGGCACTGAGGGCATGAAGTATTCCTTGGTTAGCCGCGAGGTCATTTCTGACTGCATCGAAACCTGCGTGCAAGGTCAGTGGATGGACGGCGTGTTGGTGGTGGGCGGTTGCGACAAAAACATGCCCGGCGGCATGATGGGCATCTTGCGCGCCAACGTGCCTGCTATCTATGTTTACGGTGGCACCATCTTGCCAGGCCGTTATCAAAACAAAGACCTGAACATCGTCAGCGTGTTTGAGGCTGTGGGCCAAAACGCTGCGGGCAATTTGAGCGACTTCGATTTGAAAGAAATCGAGAAGCGCGCCATTCCTGGTACCGGTTCATGCGGCGGCATGTACACGGCCAACACCATGTCTTCTGCGTTTGAAGCCTTGGGCATGTCACTGCCCTTCTCTTCCACCATGGCCAACCCCCATGATGAAACCAAAAACTCGGCCAAAGCATCGGCCAAGGTTTTGCTCGAAGCCATCAAAAACAATTTGAAGCCTCGCGACATCGTCACAAAAGAAGCCATTGAAAACGCCGTGGCGGTCATCATGGCCACCGGTGGTTCGACCAATGCCGTGTTGCACTTCTTGGCCATTGCCCACACCGCAGGTGTTGAGTGGACCATCGACGACTTCGAGCGCATGCGCAAGAAGATCCCCGTCATTTGCGACTTGAAACCCAGCGGTCAATATTTGGCGGTTGATTTGCACCGCGCCGGTGGCATTCCCCAAGTGATGAAGGTCTTGCTCAAGGCGGGCTTGTTGCACGGCGATTGCATCACCATCACCGGCAAAACAGTGGCCGAAAACTTGAAAGACATTCCCGACGCACCCCGCGCCGACCAAGATGTCATTCGTCCCATCGACCAGCCTATGTACGCAGAAGGCCACTTGGCCATTCTGAAAGGCAACCTGTCACCTGAAGGTGCCGTGGCCAAAATTACCGGTTTGAAGAACCCCGTCATCACAGGCCCAGCTCGCGTGTTTGACGACGAGCAGTCTGCCTTGCAAGCCATTTTGGACGGCAAGATCAAAGCCGGCGACGTGATGGTCTTGCGTTACCTTGGCCCCAAAGGCGGCCCAGGCATGCCCGAAATGTTGGCCCCCACGGGCGCCCTCATTGGCGCCGGTTTGGGCGAAAGCGTAGGCCTCATTACCGATGGCCGATTCTCTGGCGGCACCTGGGGCATGGTGGTGGGTCACGTGGCCCCCGAAGCCGCTGCTGGCGGCACCATTGCGTTTGTGAACGAAGGCGATTCCATCACCATCGATGCTCACAAACTGATCTTGGAATTGAACGTGCCTGAGGCTGAAATTGCCAAACGACGCGCCGGCTGGACAGCACCTGCACCTCGCTACACACGCGGTGTACAAGCCAAGTTTGCCTTCAATGCCTCTAGCGCCAGCAAAGGTGCTGTGCTGGATTTGTATTGATCCAAACTGAGTGCACTTTGCAATGAAACTTTTTCAAAGTGTGCGGTGGGGGCTGTTGGCAGCCCTCGCCTTGTCATGCAGCTTAGCTGCCATGGCCGATCAAGCTTTGGCCACCAAGAAGAATTGCATGGGCTGTCATGCGATGGATCGCAAAATGGTAGGCCCGTCTTACAAAGACGTGGCCAAGAAGTATGCGGCCGACTCAAGTGCAGTCGACAAGCTGGCACTCAAAATTCAAAAAGGTGGCGCGGGTGTGTGGGGCCCAGTGTCTATGCCCAGCAACCCGCAGGTCAATGAAAAAGAGGCCAAAACTTTGGCCTCTTGGGTTCTCAGCTTGAAGTGAGCTTCAAAGGCCAATGGCCGCAATACCGGCCTTGGCAATTTGTGCATCTTCGGTGGACTTCACACCGCTGACGCCCACGGCGCCCAAGCAAAAGCCGTCTTTCATGATAGGTACGCCGCCTTCGAGCATGCCTTCCACTTCGGGGGCAGACAAGAAGGACACACGGCCACCATTGATGATTTCTTCGTAAATTTTGCTTTCGCGACGACCCAAAGCAGCTGTTTTGGCTTTGGCAGGTGCAATGTGTGCAGAAATAGGGGCTGCGCCATCCAAACGTTGGAAATGCAACAAATGACCGCCTGCATCCACAATGGCAATGCTGACAGCCCAGTTGTTCTTTTGGGCTTCAGCTTGTGCGGCTGCAGCAATGGTTTGAATGTCTGAAAGTTCGAGGCTAGATTGAGTTTTCATGGTTCTAAGAGAATGACAAAAAATGACTGCCAAGCATAACGCAGCCTCCGAAAGCCATTGCATGCACCCAAGTCACTACACAAAAGACCTTGGAAACTTTGGTAAATAGGGTATTTTGGGTTACAAGCCCTACAATTTGCCTACCCGATAACGGGTGTTATTTCAGGAGTTCACACATGAGCGATCTTCAAAACATCGAACAACCCAGCTGGGGCGGCGTTGCCAGTACCCCCGCTGAACGCAACAAGGTTATGCGCAACACTTATTGGTTGTTGGCACTCAGCCTGTTGCCTACCGTTTTAGGCGCTTGGTTAGGCGTTGCGACGGGCATCACACAGTCTTTGGGCGGTGGCCTTGGCTTGGTCCTGTTCATTGGCGGCGCCATTGGCTTTATGTTTGCCATCGAAAAGACCAAACACTCTTCAACAGGTGTGTTGGTTCTGCTCGCCTTTACCTTCTTCATGGGCCTCATGCTGTCACGCATGATTGCCATGGTGTTGGGCTTTAAAAATGGTGCCGACCTCATCATGACGGCCTTTGCCGGTACCGCAGGTGTGTTTGCTGTCATGGCCAGCTTGGCCAGCGTCATCAAGCGCGACTTGTCAGGCATGGGCAAATGGTTGTTTGTGGGCGCCTTGGTTCTGATGGTGGGCGGCATCGTCAACGTGTTTGTAGGCTCTACAGCCGGCATGATGGCTTTGTCAGTCGCGGCCATCGGTATCTTCAGTGCTTACATGCTGTACGACCTGAAGCAAATTTTGGATGGCGGCGAAACCAACTACATCAGTGCCACACTGATGCTGTACATGGATTTGTTCAATGTGTTCCAAAGCCTCTTGGCTTTGCTGGGCATCATGGGCGGCGAGCGCGATTAATCTGAGCCAATCTGAGCCAATCTGAGTCAAACTGATTCAGACTAAGCCAAAGCATCTGAGTTGCAAAACTCAGGTGCTTTTTTTATGCCGATTCAATGCGTTCAAACACCGCCATGCTTTCGACGTGGGCGGTGTGCGCAAACATGTTGACCACGCCCGCACTGATGCAACGATAGCCTGCTCTGTGCACCAGCAAGCCAGCATCGCGCGCCAAGGTGGCGGGGTTGCAACTGACATACACAATGCGTTTGGGGAATTGCCAAGTACCGCGCAACTCGGCGCTTTCATTCAATTCGGCCATGGCCTTGGCCAAGGCAAACGCACCTTCACGCGGTGGGTCAATGAGCCACTTGTCGGCTATGCCATCGGCCATCAGCATGTCGGGCGTCATCTCAAACAAATTGCGCGCAATAAAGGTGGTTGGCGCCAATCGCTTGCCGTCACCTCGCATGCTTTGATTGCGCGCAAAGTTGTCTCGAGATCGGGCCACCAAAGCTTCTGAACCTTCAATGCCCACCACTTCTTTGGCGGTGGTGGCAATGGGCAGTGTGAAGTTGCCCAGCCCACAAAACCAATCGATGACTCGTTCATGCGCTTCGGGCTTGAGCAAACGCAAAGCACGTGTGACCAACACGCGGTTGATGTGCGGATT
This sequence comes from Pseudomonadota bacterium, assembly GCA_039804505.1. Classification (GTDB taxonomy): domain Bacteria; phylum Pseudomonadota; class Gammaproteobacteria; order Burkholderiales; family Burkholderiaceae_C; genus Limnohabitans_A. Next base: position 1,508 of record JBDLWA010000074.1, on the reverse strand, counting down.
GACCTGTGTGAAATCGGTCGGCTTGAAGGGCATGTGAACCCCAAAGTCGGGCAAATCGTAAGAGAGCTCTGGGCCACCCTCGTCCATCAGTTTGACGGTGTCGGGGCCCTTGATTTGCAACCACCACTGCACGGCATGCTGTTGTGCAAAAGCACGCAAGCGCGCTTCGTCGGCTGTGCTTAAAGGCTCGAGATGGCGCAGCACCAAGGCTGTTACGGTGTCGCCTTGCGCCAATTCAATTTGAGGAATGGTTTCGCGGGCATCCATGCCATAAATCAATTCGCGCAGAGACAGTAGCATGGCGCTGATGTTGGGCGGCAACACGCGGCAGGTTTTGATGTCGGCCACATAGCGACTTTTTCGTTCGTGAAAACCAATCAGAACTTCGCCCTTTTTGTGCACATAGCGAACCGACATGCGCGCGCGATAACGGTACCCCCAACTGGGGCCTTCCATGGGACGCAATAAATTTTCAGGTTTGACTTTGCCCAAATGCCACAGGTTGTCTTCGAGCACACGTTGCTTAATGGCCACCTGCGCACTGGCTTCTAGGTGTTGCATTTTGCAACCGCCACAAGCACCGGCATGCAAACCAAAATGAGGACAGCCCGGCTTGACGCGCTGAGAAGATTCACGGTGAATGGCGGTGACCACGCCCGCTTCCCAATTGTTTTTCTTACGATGTACGTTGACGGACACCATCTCGAAGGGCAATGCGCCTTCGACGAAGACCACCTTGCCATCGGGGCGGCGGGCAATGCCTTGCGCCTCCATGTCGAGCGCATCGATGTGCAACCAGCCTTCGGGCAGATCAGATCGACCTGGAATAATTTCTTGTGTTTGTTCTTCTCGTGAAGAATCGCTTTTTTGGCTCATGGACGTGAAGGCAAATATTTGGTGGGATCGACAGGTTTGCCTTGTTTGCGAATTTCGAAGTGCAACTTCACACGATCTGCGTCGGTGCTGCCCATTTCGGCAATGCGCTGGCCTTTTTGCACGGCTTGGTCTTCTTTGACCAGCAATGTTTGGTTGTGCGCGTAGGCAGTGAGGTAGGTGTTGTTGTGCTTCAGAATGACCAAGTTGCCGTAGCCTCTGAGGCCAGAGCCGGCATAGACCACTTTGCCATCGGCCGCCGCCATGACGGGGTCACCGGCCTTGCCTGCAAAGTCGAGGCCTTTGTTTTTGGCTTCGTCAAAACCCGCCAACACAGCACCTTGATGAGGCCACGCAAAGGCCAGACCATCGTCTGTGGTGTTGGCAGGGCTGGCGGCCTGAGGTGCAACCTGTTGTGCAGTTTGTGCCTGCGCAACCTGAGGGGTGCTGGCCTGTCTTTGAGTGGCAGGCGCTTTGGCCTCTGCAGACACTGGCGGGACCACTCGCAACACTTGATCGACTTCAATCACATTGGGGTTGTCGAGCCCATTCCACTTGGCAATGTCGCGCCAAGCTTGGCCATGGTCTAGGGCAATTTTGGTGAGGGTGTCGCCAGAGCGCACACTGTAATAGCC
>JBDLWA010000073.1:0-24215 GCA_039804505.1 Pseudomonadota bacterium | reverse complement strand
GGGATCGATTGCTGCGCGACTCTAGCGTCACCTATCCCTGCCTGACAGAGGAAGATCCTGGTGAGCCCACTGTCTTTAAAGATCACTTTGACACGTCTGATGGGCGTGTGCATTTGGTGCCCGCAGACATCATTCCTGCCGACGAGCGCCCGGATGCGCAATTTCCTTTTGTGCTGATCACAGGTCGACAGTTAGAGCATTGGCACACAGGCAGCATGACGCGCCGTGCCACCGTACTAGATGCCATTGAACCTGAAGCCACAGCGTCGATGTGTGGTGCTGATCTGTTGTCATTAGGATTGAACGCTGGTGACACCATCACCTTGGCCACAAGGCGAGGCGAGGTGTGTCTGCGTGTGCGTCGTGACGATGGCACGCCACAAGGGGCTGTGTTTGTGCCGTTTGCTTATTACGAAGCAGCGGCCAATTTGATGACCAACGCTGCGTTAGACCCGTTTGGCAAAATTCCAGAATTCAAATACTGCGCAGTGGCTGTGAAAGCAGGTGGGCAGTTGTCTGAAGCAGTGGGATTTTTTCAAGCACTGGCTTGAGTGGCTTCCAATTTGTAACGCTCATGCCCCGTACGGCGCAGGTCGCAAGCAGGGCAGGCGTTGCAACCATAGCCCCAGGCATGGCGGTGGGTGCGATCGCCCAAATAACAGGTGTGGGTTTCTTCTTCAATCAAAGCAACGAGGGCTGGCCCGCCTAAGTTCTCTGCCATCTTCCAAGTTTGTGCTTTGTCTAGCCACATCAAGGGCGTTTCAAGTACCACGCGAGTGTCGAGGCCCAAACTCAGTGCCACCTGAAGCGCTTTAAGTGTATCGTCTCGGCAGTCAGGGTAGCCGGAGTAATCGGTTTCGCACATACCGCCCACCATCATTTTGAGCTCGCGACGGTATGCAATGGTGGCGGCGAACGTGAGGAACAACAAATTACGGCCCGGTACAAACGTATTGGGTAAGCCGTTTTTTTGCATTTCAATGGCTTTGTCTTCTGTAAGTGCAGTATGGCTAATTTGACCTAGCAGACTGAGGTCTAGCATGTGGTCTTCACCTAGCTTGTGTGCCCACTGAGGAAACTGTTGCTTGATACCGTTGATGAAGTGTTCACGGCAAGCCAGTTCGATGACATGTCGCTGGCCGTACTGAAAGCCGATGGTTTCAACGCGTTCGTAGCGTTCTAAGGCCCAAGCCAGGCAGGTGGCAGAGTCTTGTCCGCCAGAAAATAGAACCAGGGCAGAGGCGTTAAAAGATGACATGGTGATGAGGTGGCTAAAAGTAATCGGTATTTTGCTTCAAGTTGACAGGCTATTCATCGAAGGGGCAGATGCCATGGGCATTGTTAAATCTGACCCGCACACCAAACAATAGCCGGAAACGTGGCCAACCACGCCCAGAAAAATCGGTTCAACCCAAAGAACCAAAACACCAGGAAGTGGAAGAAAGCCGCAATGAGGCAAAAGAGAGCCGCCAACCGTACATCAAGCAGGGCGAGGGGTGCTAAGCACTCCCACACAATAAAGCCCCAAGAGCCTAGCGCGGCCAACCATGGTTTGCGGAGCCAGTGCCTTTCACTTAAGGGACCATGCACAGCAGCATTCAAGAAGATGGTCATGGCACTGCCATTGCGCCACTCGCGCCTGAGCAGCTTCACCGCACCCGACATGAAATAGGACGTGATGGACTGAATGGTGATGTACCAAAATCCTGCGCGCCATCCTAATTCTGGGCCTTCAAAATAACTCACCCCTTGGGCAATGAGCAAGCCGGTGATCACGACCAATGTCATAAAGTCGCTGCCCCCATTGAAGGCCCCACGCCACCGAATCAAGACGGCTATGTTGCTGACAAACAAAAAGCCAATGTTCAAGAGATGGCTGCCTTGAAAAGCCAAGCTGAATAAGGCCAAGAAGCGCAGGACTAACAAAGTGCTGAAAGCGGAGGGCGTGAACAAGGCATCTAAAACAGCACGCACCCAAGGCGTTGGAATGTCTTGACTTTGGATGGTCCAAACCCATAGCCCTTGGCCTTGCATGGCAGGGCGCATGCGCCAGTACTCCAAGGTTTGAATACCAGCGCTCCAAGCAAACAGAATTTCTAGGGCGCGAATGGCCGATTCTGTGCTCAACAGTTCTGGGGCAGTCCAGTTCATGCTGGCGCCCGCGCTGACACAGGTGACGTCATCATGACGTGCGTGTGAACAGTTTCAGTCGGTGAGTCCATCAGCATTCGCAACTCAAACTGACTGTGCGTGTGTTGGGGGTGTGCGTCATTCAGTAGGCCCGCCACAAAATGCGCCACCATTTGATAAGAGACGAAAGTTCTGGGGTCGCAACCTTCTTCGGAGTCGTTCAAGTCTGCCCAGAAATGATCGATCAAATTTTGCTGTGCCAAGCCCAGGTTGGTTTGGGGGTTGTGAAACAAGTGCCAGAAATTCTGCTGCGTGCGTGGATACAAATGAATCCAGTCTTGCCACAATAGCGTGCCATCCTGGCTTAGGCTGCCAGCTCTCGCATACAGGTGAGGCACATAGCCCACCGCATGAAAAAACTTCCAATTGGGGAAAAATGAGCGCAGTAAAAAAAGCCACGGCCCCCGAACGATGGGCGTTTTGTATATCAAGGTGAGTGCTAGCACCAAGAAGTAAGCGATGACCCAATAAATTGTCATATCACTTGGCAGGACTTTAAGAATTCATTGTAGGTGTGAATGAATCGATTCTATTCATGAATGATCGCTCAAAACCGCCGTTTCAGGATAGGATGACTCTATGAAAATCTTGACGCTTTTACCCTGGGCCGATTGGCTCGCTTTGGGTTTATTTTTTGGACTCTGGATGGGGTACGCCTGGTTTGCCCGTGTCAATGGCAAGCGCAACATGACCTTGATTGCCACCACCAACCACTACAGACAATTGTGGATGATGCAGGCCACCGCTCGCGATCCCCGCATGTTGGACGGTTTAATCACCCAAAACTTGTCGCACACGCCGTCTTTCTTTTCCTCCACCTCCATCATCATCATCGGTGGTTTGTTTGCCCTCTTAGGCACCACCGACAAAGCCGCTGAGCTGGTCAGAGAAATTCCCTTTGCAGAACAAACGCCTCTGCTGGTGTTTGAATTCAAAGTGCTGGTGCTGGTGGGTATTTTTGTGTATGCCTTCTTTCGATTTTCTTGGTCTATGCGGCAGTACACCTTTGTGGCATTGGTCATTGGTGCCATGCCCTTTCCCAAAGAATTTGCAGAGGGACGTCAAGACCGTGTGAAGTTTGCAGAACGCGCAGGCAATTTGGTCAGTGCGGCTGCAGAAACCTTCAATGACGGACTGCGCGCCTATTATTTTTCATTTGCCGCCATGGCATGGTTTTTCTCACCCATTGCCTTGGTCATGGCCACCGCGCTGGTGGTGCTGATTTTGTACGGCCGTGAATTTAAATCGGATGTGCTGGAAGTTCTCAGAGACGAGTAGGCTTCAAAGTCTTCAATAATTCAGGTGTGAAATCTTCAAACGGTGGCATGGGGCCCTTGGGATCCTTGGCCATTTCGTCAATGCGTCGTAAAGCAACGGCATCTTCCCAATAAGCCGAATTTTGAAACACGGCTACTTCGGTTGCAGACATTTGACCGCCTTGCAAAGCCAAGCTTTCAATGGAGTCTTTGGAAAGCTTGCTGAAGTAGTCTTCTTCCACCGTGCAAAGATAGCGTTTAGCTGAGACATGCAAACGAATGGGCTCGGTGACATCTTCACCAAAGTAGCGCTCTAGCCAATCGGCACCGATCACTTCGTGTTCATCATCAATGCCTTGTGCGGCAGGGTGTTCGCCCAATTGATGCACCATGTGCCCAATGTCATGCAGCAAGGCCGCAACCACGACCGAGGGTGACAAACCTTGTGCGCGCGCATGGTGCGCAGACTGTACGGCATGCGCCTGTTGGTTAATCAACGTTAAGCCATAAAGCCCGGTAGCGCGGCTGGTGTAAATTTCGGTGAGGTCGGAAAGGGCCAATTGCTGCTGATTAGTTGTCATGTTGGTCATTCGTTAAATTTCAAATTCAAACCAGCATGCCTAAATCACGCAGTGTTTTTTCTGTAGCTGCTACAGCCTTCAAAATCTCGGCATTACCTATCGCGCCAATGCATCCTACGCGGAAAGTTTCAATTTGAGTGAGTTTGCCGGGGTACAAAATGAAGCCTTGAGCTTTCACGCCTTCATAGAGCTTTTTGAAGTCAAACTGAGGATGGTCTGGTGAGTGAAACGTCACAATGATGGGGGCTTGCACCTCGTCGGTCAAATAAGTGCGCAATCCCAAATCGCGCATGCCCTTGACCAGGGTTGTGCAGTTTTGCTGGTACCGCGCACTGCGAGCACTGATGCCGCCTTCTTCGATGTACTGGTCTAAGGCGGCTCGTAGAGCGGCCACCACATGCGTGGGTGGTGTGTAACGCCATTGACCTGTTTTTTGCATGTAGACCCACTGGTCATGTAAATCCAAGGCCAGTGAATGCGCATTGCCTGCGGCGCCTTCAATGAGTTCCTGTCGAACCACCACAAAGCCCATGCCAGGCACGCCTTCCAAACATTTGCCAGAGGCCGCAATCAATGCATCAATAGGCGTTGTGCTCAAGTCGATCGGGATGGCCGCAAACGAACTCATGGCATCTACCAACAGACGCCTGTTGTGTTGAGCCACCACCTCTGCAATGTGATGCAAGGGGTTCAAGATACCCGCGCTGGTTTCGCAATGAACCACGGCCACATGGGTGATGCTGGGATCAGCCTGGAGGGCGGCGGCAATGCGTTCTGGTTTGACGGGCTCGTCTTCTCCATGTTCCAGAACAACGACCTCGCGTTGTAAATAGCCCAGAATGCGAGCAATGCGTTGGCAGTAGGCGCCGTTGGCAGGAACCAACACTTTGCCAGTTTTGGGCACCAAAGTACCTAGGGCAGCTTCAACAGAAAATGTACCGCTACCTTGCAAAGGCACGCACACGTGAGAGCCTTGGCCTTTCACAATATCAACGATGTCCTTGCAAACAGATGCCGTCATTTCATTGAAGGCGGCATCCCAAGAACCCCAATCGGCAAGCATGGCCTGTTTGGTTCTGGCGGTCGTTGTTAAAGGGCCGGGCGTGAGCAGAATAGGAGAGGACATCATTTTTCCTTAGGGAACGATGGCGGCACGCAGAACGCGTTGGGAAGCCGCATCTGACATGGCTTGTGTGACATCGTCCAATGCATATTGGCCATCGACCAATTCTGCAAAGGGATATTGCGCTTTGTGTTTCACAACAAAATCCAGTGCCTCAATGAGGTGACGCGGATGGTAATTGTGAACACCTTTGAGCGTGATCATTTTTTTGACAAAGCGATTGGCATCCAAAGTGACATGGGCACCAGGGCTGACCAACCCTGCAATGACATAGGTGCCGCCCACTCGAACAATTTCAAGGCCAAGAGGCAGCACTTCGGGGACGCCACAAACTTCAATCACCGTATCCGCGCCTTCAGGCCGGCACAACGTGTTGATGTTTTTGAGCAAGTCTGCAGCAGCCAGGCTGGGGTCAAGTGCCATGTCGACTCCAAAACGCAGGGCCTGTTCACGGCGCTTGGCATTCACATCCAAAGCAATCACATACTTGGCGCCTCTCGACTTAGCCAATGCGGCGCCATACAAACCCAGCAAGCCTAAACCTTGAATCACCACCGTGCTGCCCAAGCGAATGTTGGCCGCCTCAGTGACGGCCACCATGGTGGCGACCCCACAATTGATGGGCGTGGCTTCTGCGTCTGTGATGTTGTCGGGCAGTCGCAAAATCCAAGATTTGGGCAGAACATAGCAGTACTCTGCAAAGCCGCCGTGGTGATGCGGTGCGGTGGTCGCCGCCATGTGGCCGTATTTTTCAACGCCATGCGACTTTTGCGGTAAATCGAGCACTTCAGAAAAGTAGTTGTCGCCTGGAATGAAGAATTCACTCCATGTAATTCGGTCGCCAACAGCAAGCTTGTCGCCCCGCATATCGTGTGTGATGCCTTCACCCAGCGCCACAATGTTCCCCACAATCTCATGGCCTAGCAGCCCAGGGCAGGGGCTAGGGCGATGGCCTTGGTAAGAGTGAATGTCCGAACGGCAAATGGTGGACATGCTGACCTTGACCAAGGCCTCATCAGCCCGTGGCGCACGAATGGGAAAGTCTTGCACCTGAAACGGTGCATTGGGTTCTGTGTATACAGCAATGCGCCCGGATGCTGGCAAAGTCATGATGCAGCCTGTACGCCGTTAATGGCAAAGTCAAAAATGTAATGACTCTTCAAGGTGCTTTCGGCTGCACGCTTGGCATAGCTTGCATTTAAGGGGCGGTTCAAGATGAACGGAACTCGTGCTTCAGCGACGGCACCGTGGCTGCGCAATCTGGCATCTGTCAGGTTGGATAAATCGTGCTCGGAAGCGCTGGCGCCAATCACGGTGCCTGCATCGCCAATCACTGCCACGTCACCTTCGCGGTCTGCTGGCAGTTCAAACTGTTGGCAAACTTCCGCTTTGGTCAATGCCAATTCAACACCTTCAATAAATTTGACTTTATCGATGATGGTTTGGGCGGACAGTTGAGGATCGCGAATCCAAATTCGCACAAATCCGCCCAAAGCGCCGTGGTGTCGCACAAACGCATCGGTAATGGGGCAAATTACTTTGGTCGATCCTGTGCCAAATGCTTGGTCCAAGATGTCTTGTAGGTAGATCACCTTGGGTGTGCCATCGGCTTGTGACTTGTCGTTCATGCCGTGGTCAGCGGTCAGTGCCACCACAGCACCCAATGCAGCCAGGCGTCCAAAGGCATTGTCTAGACGTTGATAAAAGGTATTGGCCACTTCATCGCCGGGAGCGTACTTGTGTTGAATGTAGTCGGTCAATGACAAGAACATGAGTTGCGGTCTGTCTCGCTCCAAAAGCTTGATGCCCGCTTCAAGGACGAACAAAGACAAATCCATGGAGTACATGTTGGGTTGGGGCATGCCCACCAACTCGAGCACATTTTCGATGCCGTTTTCTTCAAGCGTGCACTGGCTGGCAAATTCAGATGAAAAGCTCATATTACCTTGGGTCAGGCCCAAGCCTTTGCCCAGTTGTTTGCGCAGCTTGTCTTTGGCGGTGATGGAGACGACCTTGGCGCCTGCATTGGCAAAGGTGGCCAAAATGGTGGGGCTGCGAAGCAACTCAGGGCCCGTCATGACGACGGCTTCGCCTTGCTCATTCAAATAGTAATTGCCTGAAATGCCATGCACAGAGGCGGGTGCGCCTGTGATGAGCGACATGTTGTTGGGGCAGGTAAAGCTAGGCACCGTGCCGTTGGCAATACCCGCAAAGCCATCATTCATGAATTTTTCAATGTTGGGGATGATGCCGTCTTTGATACCGCGCTCAATGTAAGCGGGGTCGCCACCATCGATGCAAACCACCACAACAGCTTGTTGTGGCCATTGGTAATTGACGCCGTTTAGTTCAAGAGTCTTCATGGTGTAAAAATATAAATTAAATGCTCCAGCGACGAACGCGAGCTGAGACAACATCAATCAAAGTGACGGATGCAATGATGATTAACAAAATGGCGCAGGTCTCGGCATAGTCAAAGCCACGAATGGATTCGTGAAGGACAACACCAATGCCACCGGCGCCCACCATGCCTACAACGGAAGCAGAGCGCACATTGGATTCAAATCGGTACAAAGAATACGAAATCCAAAGTGGCAACACTTGTGGAATGACGCCATACAAAATTTCTTCAAGTGGATTGGCGCCCGTGGCACGAACACCTTCAACAGGGCGAGGGTCAATGGCCTCGACGGCTTCCGCAAACAGCTTGGCGAGTACGCCAGTGGTGTGAATCCAAAGCGCCATCACACCTGCAAATGGCCCCAAGCCAACAGCCACAATGAACAACATGGCAAAGACCATTTCATTGATGGCTCGGAACGCATCCATCAGGCGGCGCATGGGTTGGTAGACCCATGCCGGCGTGATGTTTTCAGAACACAACAAACCAAAGGGAACAGCGCACACCACGGCCATCACGGTGCCCCAAATGGCAATGTGGATGGTGATGATCATCTCGTTGAGATAGATGCGCCAGTCGTGAAAATTGGGGGGGAAGAATTCTTTGCTGAAGACAGCCATATTGGCTGAATCTGCAATCAGTGCCATGGGGCGCATGTCTGCACCTTGCCATGACCAAATGAGCAGCATCAGGAAAAGGCCCCATGACAGCTGAGTCCCCAGGCTGGTGGCTGGGGGCGCAAGGGGAATGTCTTTGATGGTGGGTTTTTGAATCATGACAAGTGCATACCTGCGTCAGTCGTTACGTGCGTACTTTATTTTGCTTTGGCCAATGCGGACAATTTGGCGTCGATTTCAGCAATCTTGGCTTGCTTCTCTGCAGCCGACATGTTGGCATCAGATTCAAATTTCATGCGATCTTTGAACAACTCGAGTTGGCGAATGGGAGTCAATTGCGCATCGGTCGATGCTTTGAAACCAGCCAAGCGGTACATGTTCTTCAGAATTTCTTTTTCGCGTTCGTTCTTGCCATAACCCGTGACGAAATCTTGAACCTTTTTCTTCACATCAGAAGGCAAGTCTTTGCGCCAGACCAAGGGATCACGAGGAATGAGGGGCGATGTCCAGAGAATTCGAATTTGCTCGAGTTTTTCAGGCGACTTTTCCTTCATTTTCTCGGTCATTTCGCTGTTGCTGGTGGCCACATCCACTTGCTTGTTCAAAACGGCCAAGAAGTTGCCTTCGTGGTTAGACGAACGCATCACTTTGAAATGTGTCTTGGGATCAAGTTTGTTCAAAGAAAAAACATAATAGGTGGGCACCAAGGTACCAGAGGTAGAAGAGGGGTCACCAATACCGAAGGTGTACTCTTTGCCATTCTTCAGCACTTGATCCAAAGTTTTGATGGGTGAATCTTTGTGGGTAATCAGGTAAGAGTAGTAACCAGGGGTGCCGTCCAAGTCGATGAATTGCGCAAACACTTCACCTTGTGCACGGTCTACAGCGTCAATGGCGGCCTTGTTGCCGTACCAAGCAATTTGAACTTTGTTGAAGCGCTGAGCTTCAATCACACCAGCGTAGTCTGTGGCATAAAAGCCATTGATTTTGATGCCTGTGGCTTTGGTCATGTCTTCTAAGAAGGGCTCCCACATTTGCTTCATGGCGCCTGCTTTTTCAGTGGCAATGATGCCAAAGTTCAGTTCTTTAACGTCGTTGGCACTCGCAACTGTGGCTGCAGTAATGGCCACTGCTGTAAGCATCGTTTTCAGTTTTTTCAACATGTGAATTCCTTTGAAAGGTTGAAAGGTTGAGAGGAGGAGGGTTAAATGGGTGCGGCATTGCCCAGGGTTGCCGCGAAGTCTGGGCTGGGAGAATCGGAAGGGTTCGGTTTAAAAAGCTCATGAACACTGCTGCCATACAACTTGGCCAGCAATTCAGGTGTGAGCGCAGAAGAGGGACCGTCGTAAACCACTCGACCTGCATTGAGTGCAATGGTTCTGGGGCAATATCGAATGGCAAATTCCACTTGATGCAAGGAGACAAGCACGGTGCACTTGTGCGTTTGATTCATCTCTTGTAGCAAGTTCATCACTTTGCGTGAAGACTCGGGGTCGAGGGAGGCAATCGGTTCGTCCGCCAAAATAATCTTGGCTTTTTGTACCAAGCATCGTGCCAATGCGGCGCGTTGTTGTTGGCCACCAGAGAGGGTAGAGGCGCGCTGCCATGCTGTTTGCTCAATACCCACAGAAGCCAAAGCTTCTAAGGCATCTTGTCGCTGTGCCGTGGTAAACCGCATAAACAGACTTCGCCACCAAGGTGTGGCGTACAACTGTCCAATCAAGACATTGGTAATGACGGGCAGTCGATTGACCAAATTGAATTGTTGAAACACAAAGCCAATGCAGCTGCGAATGTGCCTAAAGGAGGGCGTTAATTTGCCATTGGCTTGAACCGTTTGACCCAGCACATCGATCTCGCCACTTGTGGAAGTGACAAAGCCAGGCAAGTGTCTTAGCAAAGTAGATTTGCCTGAACCTGAAGCTCCCAACAAAGCCACCATCTCGCCCTCGGCAATTTTGATAGACACCTTGTCCAATGCCAAACAGTTGGCAAAAGACTTCGTCAGTTCGCGGGTTTCAACAGCGTAGGCCATGGTTCTCGATTCAGTGTCATTGAATTGCAATGAAGCGAGCTTAGAATTTGTTTGTGTCAAATTGTTGACAATCTACGATTCATTTCAAATATTCTGAATCCCTCTACCCATATGACAAACGCATGACATACGCCGAAACTTTGGGGCTGCTTAAAAATAATTCTCTGCCCTCATTGGTACAAGAAGAGCTTGAAGCCATGCTGCGTAAAGGCGCATTTACGCCTGGCGAGGCTTTGCGTGAAGCCACACTGGCCCATCAATTGGGTGTATCGCGCGGACCCATTCGGGAAGCCTTCCGATCCTTGGAAGAAAAGGGGCTGGTCAAGGTTGAAAAGAACCGTGGCGTTTTTGTGCGTGTCATCTCCATCCAAGAAGCCGATGAAATCTTTGAAGTGCGAACCGCATTAGAAAACCTCATTGTTTCGCGTTTGTGTCATTCGCCAGAGTCATTGCTTGAATCTGATCTGCCTGCGTTGCTGATCAAGTCAAAAAAATTAGCTGCCAAGGGTGATGTTGCGGCTTGTCATGCACTCAACATAGAGTTTCATGAGCGTCTTGCAGAACTGGCTGGCAACATGACCCTTCTCAATACCTATCGAAAATTGGTCAATGAACTTGCATTGTTCAGGCACGAAGCCCATGCCAGTCAACCCGATGCGTCTAGCTTGTTGCAGTCTGCCGCAGATCATCAAGCATTGTTTGATGCCATCACCCAGTCCAACAAACGACAAGCCTTGGCAATTTTGAAGCGACATGTCGATGAAAGTCGCAAGCGTTTAAAGAAACTCCTCACCCTCACTCCTAAAGACGAACTATGAATTTCCACACAGAAGCCCTGCGAATTGGTGGTCAAAGGATCAGCAAAGATCGCGTGATTCAAGTCATGAATCCCTTCACAGACGAAGTGGTGGGAACGGTGCCCAAAGCCGATGTCAGTGATGTTCGCCATGCGTTTGAATTGGCAAAGGCTTATCGCCCACGCTTGAGTCGTTATGAGCGCTCCAATATTTTGATGAAAGCCGCAGAAATCGTGGTGTCGCAATCGGAGCGCATCAGCGATTTGATTACCATAGAGTCAGGCCTTTGTAAAAAAGACAGCTTGTACGAAGCTGGGCGAGTGCGCGATGTTTTGATTTTTGGTGCCAATGCAGCTTTGCAAGACGACGGACAAATTTTTTCATGCGACATTACGCCCCATGGTCGTCAGCGCCGTGTGTACACCCAGCGCGACCCTTTGCTGGGCGTGATCAGTGCCATTACCCCCTTCAACCATCCCATGAACCAGGTGGCCCACAAGGTGGTACCGTCGATTGCCACCAACAATCGCATGGTGCTCAAGCCTTCCGAGAAGGTGCCATTGTCTGCGCTCCTGTTTGCAGATATTTTGTACGAAGCAGGTTTGCCGCCCGAAATGTTCCAAGTGATCACTGGCGATCCACGTGAAATTGCTGATGAACTGCTGACCAACGCCAACATTGAGCTGGTCACCTTCACCGGTGGCGTTGCCATTGGCAAGCACATCGCCAAAACTGTGGGTTATCGCCGAATGGTCTTGGAGTTGGGGGGCAACGACCCCATCATTGTGATGGCGGATGCCGACCTAGAAGAAGCGGCCACCTTGGCGGTCTCTGGCTCGTACAAAAATTCTGGTCAAAGGTGTACCGCCATCAAACGCATGTTTGTTCAATCTTCTGTGGCTGAAGAATTTGTACAAAAGGTTGTCGACAAAACCCGTCAATGGCAGTTTGGCAACCCCTCAGACCCTAAAACAGACATGGGCACCGTGATTGATCAAGAGGCGGCCATGTTGTTTGAGGCCAGGGTGAATGAAGCCATAGCCCAAGGCGCTCAATTGTTGGTGGGTCACCAACGGCAGGGGGCTTTGTATGCGCCTACGGTGTTGGACCATGTCACCACCGACATGACGCTGGTGCGCGAAGAAACCTTTGGCCCTGTTTCCCCCATCATTCGATTCAATGACATCGAGGACGTCATTCAAAAGGTCAATGGCACCGCCTATGGCTTGTCTTCTTCAGTTTGTACCAACCGATTGGATATCATTACCAAATTGGTCAACGAATTGAACGTTGGCAGTGTGAATGTGCGAGAAGTCCCTGGCTATCGATTGGAGTTGACGCCGTTTGGCGGCATCAAAGACTCGGGCCTGGGTTACAAAGAAGGGGTTCTTGAAGCCATGAAAAGCTTTACCAATGTGAAAACTTACTCATTGCCCTGGCCCGCCTAATGTCGGGCTGGCTTGTTGCACTGGTTTTATTGTCGGCATTGATGCATGCCGGCTGGAACTTCTTGGTGAAGCGAGGGGATGACAGTCATTTGGACACAGCCCTAATTGCTTTAGGGAGCAGTTTGATTGCAGCAGTATTATTGCCCTTTGTGCCAGCTTTAAATCCAGCTTGCTACCCCTTGCTCATCCTCTCCATCATTGTTCATGTTGCTTATTATTTGACCTTGGCGTCTGCTTACCAGCACGCTGACCTGTCATTGGCCTATCCCCTCATGCGCGGCATCGCGCCTGTGATGTTGGCTTGCTTTGCAGTGATGACAGGAGAAGTTTTGACTGCCATGCAGGCACTTGGCATTGCGTTGATTGCCTCAGGCATCGTGATGCCAGCATGGGTAGGCAAGCCTTGGAAAAATAGAAAAGGGGTCCTATTTGCCGTTCTGAATGCCGCCATCATTGCGACATACACCTTGCTCGATGGCATGGGTGTGCGACTTGCAAACCAGGCGGTGTCTTATATTCTTTGGCTGTTCTTTTTCAATTCGTGGGCTATTTTGAGCATCTTGATTTGGCAACGAGGGCTCTCGGAAATTGTCTCGCAGTCACGTATCAGATGGCGTACAACATTGATGGGTGCCGGCATGAGTATGGGGTCGTATGGCATTGTTTTATGGGCCATGACCCAAACGACCATCCCTGCCGTAGCTGCGCTGCGCGAAGTGTCAGTGATCTTTGCAGCGCTGCTAGGCGCGTGGTTCTTAAAAGAATCGATGGGGCGCTGGCGTATTTTGGGAGCCAGCTTGGTGGGTTTAGGTGCAGCTGTGATTCGATTCAGTTAAGCACCCACTGAGTTCATTCAGGTCACTTTTTCTGAAGTGATTTAATTTCCGATTTGATTTTTTTCATTTTTTCTTTAAGGCGTTTCAAAGCAACTTTCTTACTTTGCTTTGACGACTTTTTCTGAGGGGCCAGCAAGGTGCCTCTGCATTTTGAGCTGCCACACCAGCAAGGGTATTGCGCGATCAGTTTCTCGGTGATGGGTTCATCAATGATGAGGCCATAGTCGTAATTGAGCTCTGTCCCTGCGGGAATGTCTTTTTTCGCTTTGATAAAGACCCGATCCTCGATCACTTCGGGTTTGCAATTGGGTGTACAGCAGTGATTGATCCACCTGGCTGAATTGCCGCCATGCAAAGCATCAATCACCTTGTCGTCGTCGACTTGGAAGTAAAAGGTGTGATTGGGATCGTTGGGGTCGTGAGGGTGACGATCTTCTGCTTCTTGAGCTGTGATCATTTCGCCCTTGTATTCAATCAGAGTTTCGCCTTTGGCAATATCGCTGATTGCAAAGACACCTTTGCCATGAACGCCTGATTTCTTCACTTGAATTTTTCGATGTGAAGTTTTGAGTGGCGTATCGCTTGTTTTGATTTGAGTCATGAATTCATCTTGCCAGAAATCAACTAAAAACTAACAGCGTCGTCTTTTGTCGTTATAAAAATAAGCACTCATGTCATAAATATTTCATTCATTTGCAACATGCTTGAAATGCTGGTTCGAGATCATTGCCTACCAAGTCATACACAACTTGGAGAGACAGATGAAAGAGCTACCCAACCCCACTTTCCCAATTTCTCAAATCTCATTGCCACGGGGGTTACTTCATCCAAGCCCTCAAGATCAAGGTCACGCCAACAGCACTGCTCTTTCGAAACCTGCCATCGAAGTTAGTTGGGCGCAGCACCAAGACGAAGTAAGAGAAGCGCAGCGACTTCGTTACCAGGTATTCGCTGAAGAAATGGGTGCCAGATTGCCAGTCACAGTGGCAGGTTACGACATTGATTTGTTTGATGATTATTGCGAGCACCTGTTGGTGCGAGATGGCAACACGGGTTCTGTCATTGGTACTTACCGCGTTCTCACGCCTGCTCAGGCCAAACGAGCAGGCGGCACCTATACCGACACTGAGTTTGACTTAACCCGCCTGCGCCACGTCAGGGAGCGTATGGTGGAATTGGGAAGAAGCTGTGTTCATGCAGACTACCGACATGGTGGTGTCATTTTGAGCCTCTGGGGTGCATTGTTTGAATTCATGTCTCGCAATCAACTCGACACCATGATTGGTTGCGCCAGTATTCCAATGCTTCACAACGGCATGATCAGCGGCGACTTAGCGGCCAGCATCTGGCACCAATTGAAACAAGAAGCCCTAGCTTCGGTCGAGTTTCATGTTCGCCCTCGCTTGCCATTGCCCATCGAAGAGTTAAATTCACAACTCAACGTAGAACCCCCGGCACTGATCAAGGGCTATATCCGTTTGGGCGCCAAGGTGTTGGGGGCCCCCGCTTGGGACCCCGACTTCAATACAGCGGACTTGCCCATGATGATGCGTGTTAACGATATGCCACGTCGTTATCGCAAACATTTTGAGGGGGTGTGATGCGCTACGCTAAATACAACGCGGGTGACGATGAAATTGTGCAATCCAATGTGTGGGTCACCCAATCCAAAACGCACTTCCGATCGATTTTCATTTCTGACTTGCATCTGGGTACACCCGGCTGCCAATCTGAAGCGCTCTTGGTCTTTTTGAAAAACTACACCTGCGACAACTTGTATCTGGTGGGTGACATCGTGGATGGCTGGCAATTACGCCGCAAATGGTATTGGCCACAAAGCCACAACGATGTGATTCAAAAATTGCTTCGCAAAGCTCGAAAAGGCTGCAAGGTTGTTTTTATTCCTGGCAATCATGACGAGTTTGGCCGCCAATACCTAGACCATTCCTTTGGTGGCATAGAAGTGAGGGATGAGGCCGTCCACGTGACCGCAGATGGCAAGAAACTCTGGGTCATTCACGGCGACTATTTTGATGGCGTGATTCAATGCGCCAAATGGCTTGCTTATGTGGGCGACAGTTTGTATGAGTTCACTTTAAAACTCAATCGTTATCTCAATCAGTTGCGAGCTCGTTTAGGCATGCCCTATTGGTCCTTGTCTGCGTACCTCAAACTCAAAGTGAAGAAGGCCGTGAACTTCATTTCTGACTTTGAAGTGGCCGTGGCCAACGAGGCGCGCAAGTTGGGCTACCAAGGTGTGGTCTGTGGCCATATTCACCATGCGGAAATTCGTGACATCGATGGCATTTTGTATTGCAATGATGGTGATTGGGTGGAAAGCTGCAGCGCATTGGTAGAGCATGCCGATGGTCGTTTGGAAATTTTGAAATTCAATGTCCATGGAATTTCTAAAAACTCTGAAGCTGTTCAGGCTGATTCAGAGATCAAGGCTGGTAAATCAGATCAGTGGGTGGCTGCATGAAACTCTTACTCATTACCGATGCATGGATGCCGCAGGTTAATGGGGTGGTAACCACCTTGGTTGAATTGGTGCGTGAGTTGTCGCAGCTGGGTCATCAGGTTACTGTGGTTCATCCGGGTCTGTTTCAGACCCGACCTTGTCCTGGCTACGCAGGCATTGATTTAGCCGTCAAACCCAAAAAAAAGTTGGCCACTTTGATGGATGCCGAAAAATTTGATGCCATTCATATTGCCACTGAAGGTCCTTTGGGTTGGGCTGCCAGAAGTTTGTGCTTGAAACGTCGATGGCCCTTCACGACCGCTTTTCACACTCGGTTTCCAGAAGTATTGAAAGCTGCCGCAGGCATTCCACTTTGGTTAGGCTATGCTTTGTTCAGGTATTTTCACAAGCCATCGGCAGGTGTGATGGTCCCCACACAAGGGGTGATGAACTTGTTGAAGGCAAAAGGCTTTGGCAATTTAAAACTTTGGACGCATGGTGTTGATACAGAGCTGTTTGAATTTGCTGATGAATGTCTTGCTTACCCAGACTTAGCGCATTTGCCCAAACCCATGAGCGTCTTTGTGGGGCGTGTTTCTTATGAGAAAAACATTGAGGCTTATTTGCAAATGCCTTTTCAAGGCAGCAAAGTGGTCTGTGGTGTAGGACCCTTAGAGGCAGATTTAAAGGCTCGGTATCCAGAGGTTACTTTTTTAGGTCTTTTGCCTAGAAAAGAATTAGCGCGTGTTTACGCCTCAGCCGATGTCTTTGTTTTTCCAAGTCGTAACGAAACTTTTGGTTTGGTGATGTTGGAGGCCATGGCATGTGGCACACCGGTGGCTGCATTTCCTGTGGATGGTCCCTACGAGGTCCTCACGTCAAGCACAGGACAGGTTGTGGGAGGTGTACTGCACACAGACCTTGCCGAGGCTACCCGGCAAGCATTGAGCGTTCCGCGCGAAACAGCTCGAGCCCGAGCAGATGACTTCAGTTGGGCAAAAGCATCGCATTTATTCCTAAGTTATGTGCGCCAAATCACAGTCTAATGTTGAATAGCGAGTTAGGCTGAAGGTAAAAAATTCATGCTCCTGTCATCATTCTGACATCAATTCTAGAAAGAATGACCCCAATCTGGTGCCTCAAGTTGGTAGAGGCGCGTGTAACCGATGACAAAGTGAGGTCTTCGTGCTCCTATCGAACCCCAGCGAATTAAGACTTTCTGGCCAAACTGACGTTCAATTGCTGGACCGAGACGACAGTATTTTGGCCTTCAACGAGCGTGTGCTCGATTGGGCCAAACGGCCAGAAGTGCCTCTGCTTGAACGGCTTCGGTACCTTTGCATTGTGTCCTCCAACTTAGATGAGTTCTTTGAGGTACGTGCCGATTTACACATGGCAGCCTTTAGGGCTGATGATGCCAAAGGTTCATATAGCCAAGAGACTTTTCATAACTTGTACGAGCATGCCCGCACGGTAGTGAATGAGCAGTACCGTTTGTACAACGACGTGTTGTTGCCCAAGTTGCAAAAAGAGGGCATTCAAATCTTGTCGCATGGCGAGCGCACATTAGCGCAGCGTAAATGGGTGGCTGAGTATTTTCAAAGAGAAGTTCGGCCTTTGTTGGTGCCGGTGGGTCTTGATCCAGCGCATCCATTCCCACAAGTCGCCAACAAATCCTTGAACTTCATTGTGCAGTTATCTGGCAAAGATGCTTTTGGCAAAACAAATGACATTGCCATTGTCAAAGTGCCTCGCGTTTTGCCACGTGTCATTCCTTTGCCCGCCAAAGTGGCGGGTAAGTCCATCTCGGTTGTATTGCTATCGAGTGTCATTCGCGCGCATTTGGCCGACTTGTTCCCTGGTCGTTCAGTGGTTCATTTCTCTCAATTCCGTGTGACACGCAATTCCGATTTGTCGGTTGACGAAGAAGATGTTGAAAATTTAAGAACAGCACTCAGGCGTGGGCTGCAACATCGTCAATACGGTCAGGCACTGCGACTAGAAGTTTCAGACAGTTGCGAGATTCACCTGTCAGACTTTTTGCTGAAGCAATTTGACTTGCCAGAGCGCGCTTTGTTCAAAGTGGCGGGGCCCGTTAATTTGGTTCGTCTGAGTCAACTGATTGACTTGGTCGATGAGCCTAATTTGTTGTTTTCGTCTTACCAGGCATCATTTCCCAAGCAGTTGACCAAAGGGGCATCGGTGATGGCGCGCATGCGCCAGGGAGACATCCTGATCCATCAACCCTTTGAAAGCTTTGACGGCGTATTGGCTTTTCTTAAAGAAGCTGTGGAAGATCCACAAGTGTTAGCCATTAAACAAACCATTTACCGCACCGGTAGTGATCCTGCCATGATGAATTTACTGCGCGAAGCGGTCCGTCGCGGCAAAGAAGTGACGGCTGTAGTGGAACTCAAAGCCCGATTTGACGAGGAAGCCAATATCAACTGGGCAGAGCAGTTGGAATCGGTCGGTGCACAAGTTGTCTATGGCGTTGTTGGGCTTAAAACGCATGCCAAGATGCTCTTGGTGACCAGAAGAGAGGGGCGAACCCTCAAGCGCTATGGTCACTTATCAACGGGCAATTACAACCCCCGTACCGCCAAGCTCTATACCGATTTAAGTTACCTGACGTGCGACACCGCCATGACGGGTGACATGGACCGCTTGTTTGTGCATTTGGCCAGTCCCTCTCGTTTGAGCAGAATGAGTAAGTTGCTCACTGCACCTTTCCATTTGCAACGCAAGCTGATTGAAAAAATCGACCAAGTGGGAGCCGCAGCGGCTAAGGGCTTGACCGCACGCGTTGTGGTGAAAATGAATTCTCTCACTGACCCTCATTTGATTCACGCGCTAATCCGTGCTGGACAGCAAGGCGCACAAATCGATTTAATTGTGCGGGGTGCCTGTATGTTGCCGGCAGGTCTTGCAGGTCAAACAGACAATATTCGAGTGCGCTCCATCATTGGCCGATTCCTCGAGCATTCACGCGTCTTTTATTTTGAAACAGGTGATGTGCAAGAGCTGTATTTATCCAGTGCCGACTGGATGAGCCGCAACATGACACGCCGCGTTGAGTTGGCTTGGCCTGTGGTCGATCCTGTTTTGCGCAGACGCATCATTGATGAATGTTTGTTGGCGTATCTTTACGACACCCGCAATGCTTGGACTTTAGAGGCCGATGGTCAATACCACCGCGTTGAGAAAAAGGGCCAAAAGGTGCAAAGTGCGCAGGCTTTGCTGATGAGCCAATATGCAGGTCGCTCGTAATTTTTTCACGGTATAGGTCATGGATCTCATTTTTTGGCGACATGCAGAAGCCTTGGATGCCATTGAGGGCCAGGAAGACTTGTTGCGCGAGTTAACGTCCAAGGGCGAAAAGCAGGCGATCAAAATGGGCGGCTGGTTAGATCGCCAATTGCCGGAAGGTGTTCGTGTGATGTGCAGCCCTGCAACCCGGGCTGAACAAACAGCACGTGCTTTAGGCCGTAAGTACAAATTGAAATCGGAATTGTTGCCCGATGCATCCGCGCTTGAATTACTGGAAGCTGTGGGTTGGCCCACTTCCAAAATGTCGGTGGTGGTGGTGGGGCATCAACCCGTCATAGGTCATTGCATTGCGCACATGCTTGGTTTGCCGGCAGGTGAGTTGACCGTTCGAAAGGGTGCGCTGTGGTGGTTACGCAGTCGGGTTCGCGACGGTGTGCCGCAAACCGTGGTGGTCAGTGTTCAGACGCCAGAACTGATTTGAAAAGAGAGCTGCCAATTGGATTTGGACCATGCGTCGCATTCCTCTTGGAGTAAATGCACAGACTGAGGCCAGCTTTGTGCCCATGAGGCACTGCATTGCAACTTGAATTCGGTGCCATTGGCGGATCGACGCAAAGAAAGGCCTTCCAAATCTGGTTCACGACGCGCGTGGCACAGAATTGCGGCCAATCGAATGCTGATCAGCTGACAAACAAATTCTTCTTCACGCAACTCGGGTTCTAATTTTTTCAATTTTCCCCGATGACCCAAAATCAACTGACTGATTCGGTGCAACTCGGACATGGAGAAACCCGTTAAGTCGGCATTGTCCAAAATGTAAGCGCCGTGCTTGTGGAAATCACTGTGTGAAATGCGCGTGCCAATCTCCAGCAATTGCGCTGCCCAAGATAATTTGTGTTCCAGTTGAATGGTGCGACTGGATTTTTTGGTGCCTGCACTTTGCATGCTTTGGAAAACCCACAAGGCCGTTCGGTTGACTCTGTCTGCTTGTGCCAAATCAACTGCAAATCGGCTGGCCAGAGCCGTCACCATGGTGCTTCTCAAATCGGTGTTGTCGTCTTTGTCAATGCGACCTAAAAGGTCTTGCAACACACCTTGCCTCAATGCACCTTGTGCCGCATGCATCTCCTCAATGCCCAGCAAATCAAACAGCGCATAAAGAATGGCCAGACCGCCACCAATGACTGGTTTTCGGTCGTCTTTCACGCCCTCCAATTTGAGCGCATCGACACTGCCGACCTTGATCAATTTTTCTTTGAGCCAGTCTAAACCTTCCCGAGTAATTTTTCCCATGGGCCAGCCGGCTGAAGCTAGAACATCGGCCACGGCACCCACGGTACCGGAAGAGCCGTAGGCTGTTTCCCAGCCGTTTCTGGGGTACATGCTGAGCGCTTCATCTAAAACTGCTTTGGCTGCTACTTCTGCTTTGGCAAAAGCTGCCGTGGTGAACTGGCCATTGGCAAAGTACTTCATTGACCATTTCACGCTGCCCACTCTGTATGACTCTAAGGTGTTGGGTTTGTAAGCCCGCCCCAAAATCATTTCGGTGGACCGGCCGCCGATGTCAATGACCAAGCGTTTCTCGTTGGATTGGGGCAAGCTATGTGCTACGCCCAAATAGATGAGTCGAGCTTCTTCTCGGCCAGAAATCACCTCAATGGGAAAGCCCAAAATAGTGGTGGCTTGAATGAGGAAGACATCACGGTTTTTGGCTTCACGTAAAGTTTGAGTGGCCACAGCACGCACAAACTCAGCCCCAAAACCCGAGAGCCTTTCTGCAAATCGGGCTAAACAATCCCAACCCCGTTGCATGGCTTCCTTTGAAAGCATGCGATCTGCATCGAGGCCATTGCCTTGCCGGACCGTCTCCTTGAGGTAATCGACACGGCGAATATGGCCGTCTTCATAGACGCCGATTTCAAGGCGAAAGCTGTTAGAGCCTAAATCGATGGCGGCGACAAGTTGTCCGTTTTGCATGAGGGGGGTGACTGCGATGGGGGATCCGAAGGTGGATTCGATATTCTGTGTCTGTTTTTTGTCAATTTGATGACACTTGGTAAAAATGAGGTGGTATGACAGAATTTTTGAGGGTCAGCACTACAAATTAAAACAAAAAAGTAGGGAATTTGACATGAATTTGTCACAATCGGTCATTAAAGTTGCCCTGTGACTGGCGTGCCCCTTGGGGTATTTCAATGTCATTTAACTCTGAGTTTTAACTTCTGAATCAAGGATTCAACATGCTAAAGATCAAAAATTGGGTAGCCGCATTGGGTTTGTCTGCCATTGCCGTGTCTGCCTTTTCTGCTGAAATTACCGGCGCTGGCGCCACTTTCCCTTTCCCTATTTACGCCAAATGGGCAGAAGCCTACAAAGCTAAAACAGGTAGCAGCATGAACTACCAGTCCATTGGTTCTTCTGGTGGCATCAAGCAGATCAAGGCAAAGACAGTGGACTTCGGCGCCACTGACGCCCCTGTCAGCTTTGAAGATTTGGAAAAAGATGGCATGGTTCAATTTCCGGCCATCATTGGTGGTGTGGTGCCTGTTGCCAATATTGAAGGTGTCAAGCCCGGTCAAGTGAAGTTGAGCGGTGAGTTGTTGGCCGACGTTTTCGCAGGTGTGATTGCCAAATGGAATGACAAGCGCATTGCTGACATGAACCCTGGCGTGGCTTTGCCTGATGCGGCCATTACCGTGGTGCACCGTGCTGACGGTTCCGGTACCACCGCTGTGTTCACAGATTATTTGGCCAAAGTCAACGCCAACTGGAAATCTACGGTGGGTGCTGGTGCCGCTGTGAAATGGCCAGCTGCCTCCTCCGTGGGTGGTAAGGGCAACGAAGGCGTGGCAGCAAACGTCAGCCGTATCAAGAACGCCATCGGTTACGTTGAGTACGCCTACGCCAAGAAAAACAACATGACACACATCAACCTGCGCAATCAAGCGGGTCAAGTGGTGGCACCTGATGACGAGACTTTTGCGGCTGCATCTGCCAGCACCGACTGGTCAAAAGTGCCAGGCATGGGCATCTATTTGACCAATGCCCCTGGTGCAAAGTCTTGGCCCATCACTGGTGCTTCTTTCATCTTGATGTACAAAGACCCTGCCAACAAAGCCAACTCAGCTGAAGTTTTGAAATTCTTTGACTTTTCATTCAAAGAAGGCAAGAAGATGGCTGCTGATTTGGAATATGTGCCAATGCCAGACGCCACAACAGATTACATTCGTAAAAACGTTTGGAACAAAATCAACGCTAAATAAAGTGCATCTTTCAATTTGCGCTTAAGTAGAAGCTAGCTATGAACAATGTAGACGACTTGATGACCTCGCACCGCCAGAGTGTTTTGCGCTGGCAGCGGTGGCAAGATTTTTTCTTTGAGAAAACCACCTTGGTATTTGCCTTGTCCACCTTGGTGGCATTGACGGGCATCATCGTCTCGTTGTTCGTGAGCTCCATGCCGGTGTTGCAAACATTTGGCTTGAAGTTTTTTTACACCATCGAGTGGGACATCATCAATTCCCAGTTCGGTGGTTTGATTGCTATTTTTGGCACCGTCATGACGGCCACCATTGCCATTGTGATTGCCTTGCCACTGAGCTTTGGCATTGCGGTGTTTTTGACCGAAACCTGCCCCATGCAATTGCGTCGCCCACTGGGGACCGCCATTGAGCTGTTGGCCGCAGTCCCCTCCATCATTTATGGCATGTTTGGCCTGTTTGTGTTTGCCCCATTGTTTGCGGAATATGTTCAGCCCGCTTTGGCATCCACAGTGGGTCAATTGCCCGTGGTTGGTATTTTGTTTACTGGCGCATTTAACGGCATTGGCATTCTGGCAGCTGGCCTGATTTTGGCCATGATGATTTTGCCGTTCATCGCCTCCGTCATGCGTGACGTTTTTGAAATCGTGCCCCCCATTTTGAAAGAATCAGCCTACGGTATTGGCTGTACTACATGGGAAGTGGTCACCAAAATTGTTTTGCCCTACACCAAGACGGGTGTGGTAGGTGGTGTGATGTTGGGTTTGGGACGTGCTTTGGGCGAGACCATGGCCGTTACGTTTGTCATTGGCAATGCCCACAAACTTTCTCCTTCTTTGTTCTCACCAGGCAACTCAATTGCCTCCACCTTGGCCAACGAATTTGGCGAGGCTGAACCAGGTTTGCACTATTCCTCTTTGTTTGCATTGGCACTGGCCTTGTTTGTGATCACCCTGGTGGTGCTGTCACTGGCCAAATGGATGCTGCTGCGCGCAGAAGCAAAGAAAGGTCTCAAGACATGAGCAATATGGACCCTAGCATTTACGCAAAACGAAAACGTGTCAATTTCATTGGCATGATGCTCTCCATGACCGCCATGGCGGTGGGTCTGGGTTTTTTGATGTGGATCTTGAGCATCTTGTTGCTCAAAGGCTTCTCAGCTTTGCATCTTTCATTGTTTTTGGAAAGCACACCAGCCCCGGGTTCTGATGGCGGTGGCTTGGCCAACGCCATTGTGGGCAGTTTGATGATTGTGTTGTCTTGCGCATTGATCAGCACACCCATTGGTGTGTTGGCGGGTGTGCATTTGTCTGAGTACGGTGACAGAAGCCGCTTGGCTTCCATTACCCGATTCGTCAACGACATCATGTTGTCAGCACCGTCCATCGTGATTGGACTGTTTGTGTACGCCATGGTGGTGGTGCCCAGCAAGCACTTTTCAGGCTGGGCTGGTACGGTGGCCCTTACCCTCATTGCCATCCCCGTGGTAGTCAGAACCACTGAGAACATGTTGAAACTGGTACCGGTGAGTTTGCGAGAAGCGGCTTTTGCTTTGGGTGCACCTAAATGGAAGGTCTCAACATCCGTTGTGTTGAAGGCAGCGCGCAGCGGCGTGATGACCGGTTTGCTTTTGGCGCTTGCGCGCGTGAGTGGCGAAACTGCCCCCTTGTTGTTCACGGCGCTCAACAATCAATTCTTCAACATGGACATGAATAAACCCATGGCCAATTTGC
This sequence comes from Pseudomonadota bacterium, assembly GCA_039804505.1. Classification (GTDB taxonomy): domain Bacteria; phylum Pseudomonadota; class Gammaproteobacteria; order Burkholderiales; family Burkholderiaceae_C; genus Limnohabitans_A. Next base: position 207 of record JBDLWA010000073.1, on the reverse strand, counting down.
CGGTTGTTATTTTCCAATTTGCCATGAGCCCCTACGAAAACTGGGTCAACTTGGCATGGGGTGGCGCCTTGCTCATTACCCTCACAGTGTTGGCTTTGAACATTGTGGCGCGTGTTGTGTTTCGTGAAAAAGTAGCGGCTTAATTAAACCTATTTAAAAATGAATTCAATCCCTGAATCCAAAGAAACCATTTTAGAAGTTCGTGAT
>JBDLWA010000072.1:0-3827 GCA_039804505.1 Pseudomonadota bacterium | reverse complement strand
TGCCATGGCGCAAGGCCGTGCCTTTGCACACATTGCCAAATTTCATCCAGAGCTCACGGCCTTCAGGCGCGATTTGCACGCCAACCCTGAATTGGGTTTTGAAGAAATTTACACATCTGCGCGGGTCATTGAGGCGCTCAAAGTGTCGGGTGTTGACGCCATTCACACCGGCATTGGCAAAACGGGTGTGGTCGCTTTGGTTCATGGCCAAGGCCGCAGTGCCCAAAACCCAGGCCGCATGATTGGCTTGCGCGCCGACATGGATGCACTGCCTTTGCCCGAGCACAACGACAGTGTGTGGAAGTCAAAAAAAGCCGGCTTGATGCATGCCTGTGGTCACGATGGCCACACCGCCATGTTGTTGGGGGCCGCACGCTACTTGGCCGAGACGCGATTGTTTGACGGTACCGCGGTGATGATTTTTCAGCCAGGGGAAGAAGGCTACGCAGGTGCGCGCGCCATGATGGAAGATGGTTTGTTTGACCGCTTCCCTTGCGAGCAAGTGTATGCCCAGCACAACTCACCCGACACCCCCTTGGGTGTGATTGGCGTCACGCCCGGGCCCATGCAGGCAGCGGCCGATACCATTCGCATTCACATCACGGGCAAGGGTGGTCATGGTGCTAGGCCGCATCAAGCAGTCGATCCTGTGTTGGTGGCAGCGCACATCATCACAGCGGCACAAAGCATTGTGTCGCGCAGTTTGTCGGCTTTTGACCAAGCCGTTATCAGCATTTGTGCCATGCACGCCGGCAACCCCACCGCCACCAGCGTCATTCCGGGTGAGGCCACCTTGGTGGGCACCGTGCGCACTTACAGCGAAGCGGTACAACAAACCATTGAAGATCGTTTGCGCCATTTGTGTGAATCGGTGGCCCATGGCTTTGGGGCCACGGCCCAACTCACCTACACACGCGGCTATCCGGCAACTGTCAACACAGTGCCTGAGGCCAACTTTGCGGCCGATGTGGCTACCACTTTGGTGGGCGCCGATCGGGTGTGGCGCAACATGGCGCCTAGCATGGGCGCTGAAGATTTTTCGTTCATGTTGCAGGCCAAGCCCGGCGCCTATTTGCGAGTGGGGCAGGGTGCCGTTGACGGTCCTGGCCCGCATCCCTTGCACAACAGTCGCTACGATTTCAACGACGCCATTTTGCCTTTAGGGGCAGCTTTGCATGCCAGTTTGGTCGAGCATGCGCTGCCGCTCTCGGGTACTTAAGCCCAGGGCCACCTAGAACCCCTCTCAGAAAGATTCAGACGGCATGTCCAATCCCATTTCACGTTGGCTCGACAGCGATGTTGGCTACAGTTTCAAGCAGTCCAAAACGGCCATGGCCGCTGCAGTGATTGCGTTCATCTTTATTTTTTGCGCGGTGTTTGCCAAGTGGGTGTCGCCTTACAACCCCTTTGACGCGGCCAGTTTAGAACTGATGGATGCCCGCTTGCCACCCGCTTGGACGGCCGAGGGCACGTCCAAATACCTTCTGGGAACAGACGACCAGGGGCGCGACATCTTGTCAGCCTTGATGTATGGCACACGCATTTCTTTGGTGGTGGGTTTTGCGTCAGTGATTGTGTCTTTGGTGGTTGGTGTTGGTTTAGGCTTGATGGCAGGTTTTCGGGGCGGATGGCTCGATGCCTTTCTCATGCGCTTGTGCGATGTGATGTTGTCTTTTCCCGCCATTTTGGTGGCCTTGCTCATTGCAGGGGTGGGGCGCGCAATGTTCCCAGATGCCGACGACTCATTGGCATTTGGTGTGCTGATCATTTCAATTTCTCTTACAGGCTGGGTGCAATATGCGCGCACCGTTCGCGGCACCACATTGGTAGAGCGCAACAAAGAATATGTGCAGGCGGCACGTGTCACAGGGGTGGCGCCGATGCGCATCATGATGCGCCATGTGCTGCCCAATGTGCTCGGCCCTGTCATGGTGTTGGCCACCATTCAAGTGGCCACGGCCATCATCACCGAAGCCACTTTGTCTTTCTTGGGTGTGGGCGTGCCGCCCACGTCGCCTTCACTGGGAACGCTCATTCGCATTGGCAATGACTTTTTGTTTTCGGGCGAATGGTGGATCACTATTTTCCCAGGCGTGACCTTGGTGCTGATCGCCTTGTCAGTCAACTTGTTGGGCGATTGGCTGCGCGATGCCTTGAACCCTCGTTTGCGTTGAGCACCCCTTTCTTTAGGTTGTCATGAGTCTTTTACAAGTTAAAAATTTGGTGGTGGAGTTTCCAAGTCGGCACGGTACCTTGCGTGCACTCGATGAAATTTCATTTGAAATCGCCCCTGGCGAAATCTTGGGCGTGGTGGGTGAGTCGGGTGCGGGCAAGTCCCTCACAGGCGCTTCCATCATTGGCCTGCTCGAGCCCCCAGGTCGTGTGGCCAGTGGTGAAATACGGTTGCAAGGTGAGCGTATCGACAACTTGAACAATGACCAAATGCGCAGCATTCGCGGCCGCAAAATTGGCGCCATTTTTCAAGATCCTTTGACGTCGCTCAACCCTTTGTACTCGGTTGGCAAGCAATTGACTGAAACCATTCAGGCACATATGCCCGTGTCCGATCAGGAAGCACGTCAACGCGCTATTGCCTTGTTGCAAGACACGGGTATTCCGGCAGCGGCCGAGCGCATTGATCACTATCCTCATCAGTTTTCGGGCGGCATGCGCCAACGTGTGGTGATCGCTTTGGCCTTGGCGGCCGAACCGCAACTGATTGTGGCTGACGAACCGACCACCGCCTTGGATGTGTCCATTCAAGCGCAAATCATCAGCTTGCTCAAAAACATTTGCAAAAAGCGCGGTGCCGCTGTGATGCTCATCACGCACGACATGGGTGTGATTGCTGAAACCTGTGACCGCGTGGCGGTGATGTACGCCGGCCGCATAGTCGAAGTGGGACCTGTGCATCAGGTGATCAACCACCCAGAGCATCCCTATACAGCTGGCTTGATGGCTTCCATCCCCGACATGGAAGTAGACCGTGAACGCTTGAACCAAATTGATGGTGCGATGCCGCGTCTCAATGCCATTCCCAAAGGTTGCGCATTCAATCCGCGTTGTACGCATGCGTTTGACAAATGTACGCAAGAAAGGCCTGAGTTGACCCAAGTCACTAAGTTCGACCAGAGTGGCCAGACGCATGTGGCGTGTTGGTTGCAAAACGAAGTGCGTGCGGAGGGGGTGCAATGAGCCAACTCAACGCTTCTTCAAGCCAGCCCTTGGTGGTCGCGCACGATCTGGCCAAAACCTTCGATGTGTCAGCACCTTGGCTTTCTCGGGTGATTGAACGCAAACCGCGTCAACTACTCAAGGCCGTGGATGGCGTGAGTTTCGAAATTGAACGCGGTAAAACACTCGCCTTGGTGGGTGAGTCGGGTTGCGGCAAAAGCACCGTGGCCCGTTTGTTGGTGGGCTTGTACGAGCCTACGCGTGGCGGCCTGACGTTTGATGGTGAAGACGCACACGCGGCCTTCAAGTCGGATGATGCCAAAGCCATGCGCAAACGCATTCAAATGATTTTCCAAGACCCCTACGCCAGTTTGAATCCGCGCTGGACCGTCGAGGACATCATCGGCGAGCCCTTGAAGGAGCACGGTCTCATTCAAGACGCCCAAGAACTGCAAGCACGTGTGGCTGAGTTGTTGAAATCTGTGGGCTTGTCTGCGTTGGACATGGTGAAGTACCCGCATCAATTCTCTGGGGGACAACGCCAGCGTATTTCGATTGCCCGAGCCTTGGCTACGGCGCCTGAGTTTTTGGTCTGCGATGAACCTACCTCCGCTTTGGATGTGAGTGTGCAAGCGCAAGTCTTGAACATCATG
>JBDLWA010000071.1:0-4636 GCA_039804505.1 Pseudomonadota bacterium | reverse complement strand
GTCAGTGGCACCCCAATTTCGTTGTTCAAATTGCCTTGTGTCGACAAAGAGGGCTTGGCCTCATCGGCTCGCAACACAGAAGCAATCATTTGCGTCACAGTGGTTTTGCCATTGCTGCCTGTCACGCCAATCAAAGCCAATTCAAATTGACGACGCCATGCCGCTGACAAATCGCCCAAGGCCTGTCGCGCATTCGGCACGCAAAAGGCAGGCACGGTGACATCTTTCAAATACGCCAAGTGCGAACCTTGAGACATGTCTTGTGCTTCAAACAACACGGCAACAGCGCCTTGGGCTTGTGCCTGCGCTAAAAATGCCGTGCCATCAAACGTTTCACCTTTCAGTGCAATGAACAAATCACCCGCCACCACACTGCGACTGTCGGTGCGTACTGCCTGAATGATGGGGTGTGCATTGACGGCGCCCGCCATGGCAACAGCACCAGGTAGCCAGCTTTGTAATTGGACCAAGGTCATGTTCATGTTCATGGTCATGACGTTGCGCCCATCGACTTGGCGCGCTGGACCAAAGCAGCTTGTGCATGCTCACGGTCGTCAAAGGGGTATTTCACGCCAGCAATTTCTTGCGTTGCTTCATGGCCTTTGCCGGCAATCAAAATGACATCGTGCGCACCAGCGTTCAAAATGACATGTTGGATCGCCTTGGCACGATCAAGTTCCACGGAGACTTGATGGGGCGACACCAAGCCCTTGACCATGTCCTGCGCAATGCTTTCGGGCGCTTCGCTGCGGGGGTTGTCACTGGTCAAGACCAAATGATCTGCCAAAGATTCTGCAGCAGCGGCCATCAAAGGTCGCTTGCTAACGTCGCGATCGCCACCGCAGCCCAAGATGCACCACAATTTTGAATTCAAAGATTGCGTCACAGGCTTCAGGGCCAACAAAGTTTGCACAACGGCATCTGGGGTATGCGCATAGTCCACCACAGCCAAAGGCAAGCTCGCACCTTCTACACCTTTGACCTTTTCCATACGGCCTGGCACTGAGGTCAATTGCTCACAAATCTGCACGGCTTGAGGCAAGCTCACCTTCAAGGCACGCAATGCTGCTATCACGCCTAACAAATTGTCGACGTTGTAATCTCCCATCAAATGCGTTTGCAAAGGCAATACCTGATCGCCTTCCACCACCTCAAAAGCCAAACCTGAAAAATTACGCTTGAGCTGACGCGCCTGCAAACGTGCAGCCTGTCCTTGACGGGAACATGTCCACACATCTAAAGCTGTTTGCGCGTTGCTTTGTGATGATTGGGTATGGCGCTGGCTTTCGCGCTGGCTTAGTTGCTTGGCCAATGCTGCCCCTTGCGCATCGTCCACATTGACAACCGCTGCTTTCAAAGAGGGCCATGCAAACAAAGCCTCTTTGGCTGACCAATAAGCTTGCATAGAACCGTGATAGTCCAAATGGTCCTGCGTGAAATTGGTGAAGATGGCCAATTCAATGTGTGTGCCTGCCAAACGCTGCTCGGCAATGCCAATGGAGCTGGCTTCAATGGCGCAATGCGTCACGCCCGATGTCACAAATTGTCTAAATTGCGCTTGCAACAAAACGGGATCTGGCGTGGTCATGCCAGTAGAAACCAAATGGGGTGGCTCGCCCACACCCAAGGTTCCCACGATGGCGCAACGAGGTGGCACATTGTTGTTCACGATGCCCAATGCATTCAATGCCTGAGCCAACCACCAAGTGCTTGAAGTTTTACCATTGGTACCCGTCACAGCCAACACCTTCAAAGACTGGCTGGGCTGTTCATAGTAGGCATCGGCAATCCAGCCCGTGTCGGCTTTCAAACCGGCATAGGTTGCCAATTGCACCGTTGGCTGTTGTGTCGACTCTTGCCACTTCGCTTGCCAAGGTTCGCAATCTTGTGCTTCTACCAAGCAAGCTGTGGCACCTTGAGAAAATGCAGAGGCAACATAAGCACGACCGTCCGTGGCAGCACCGGGCCATGCAATGAACGCATCGCCAGGTTGAACCGCGCGACTGTCCGTGCGCAAAGCACCCGTCACATGTTGACGCAACCATTGTGCAGCTTGAGCAGGACTGTGCAAGGCTTGCATCAGAACGACTCCTCAACAGCGTTGGCCACAATTTGTGGCTTCACATTCATGTCGGGCTGCACGCCCAGCAATCGCAAACTTTGTTGCACTGTTTGACTGAACACTGGCGCAGCCACATCACCGCCGTAATAACGACCATTGGATGGCTCATCAATCATGACGGCCACCACAATCCGTGGCTTCTCGATAGGCGCCAAGCCCACAAAGACACCGCGATATTTTTTACCTGCGTAGCCCTTGCCCTCTTGCTTGTGGGCGGTACCTGTTTTACCACCCACTGAGTAACCCACTGTTTGCGCTTTTTGCGCAGTGCCACCGGGACCCGCAGCCATGTTCAACATATGACGCATGTCTTGTGCGTGCTCGGGGCTGATGACAGGCACGCCCACAGGCACCTGACCATTTTTAATAAGCGTCGCTGGCAGTGATTTGCCATCGCTTGCGAAGATGGTGTAAGCCCGCGCCATTTGGAACAAGCTCACAGATACACCGTAGCCATAACTCATGGTGGCTTGTTCGACGGGGCGCCATGTTTTGGCAGCGCGCAATTTGCCACTGACCACACCAGGGAAGGGCAATTGCGGTTTTTGACCAAAGCCCACGGCTGTGAACATTTCCCACATTTCACGGGGCTGCATCTGCATGGCAATTTTCACGGTGCCAACGTTGCTAGACTTTTGAATCACTTCATTCACTGTCAAGGCACCATGGGGATGCGCATCGGTGATGGTCGATCCCGTGATATTGATTCTGCCGGGTGCTGTTTGAATCACCGTCTCTGGCTTGATCAATCCTTTTTCCAATGCCAAAGCAATGGCGAAAGGCTTCATGGTGGAGCCAGGCTCAAAACTGTCTGTCAACGCACGATTGCGCAACTGCTCACCGCTCAAATTGACGCGCTTGTCGGGTGAATAGCTGGGGTAATTGGCCAAGGCCAAAATATCACCCGATTGCGCATCCAACACCACCACACTACCTGCCTTAGCTTTGTGCTCCAGCACAGCTTCGCGAAGTTTTTGATAGGCAAAAAATTGCACCTTGCTGTCAATGCTCAAATGCAGATCTTCGCCGTCAACAGGCATCGTCATTTGACCCACATCTTCCACCACGCGGCCCAATCGGTCCTTGATCACTCGACGTGCACCGGGCTTGCCCGATAGTTGATTTTGAAAAATCAACTCGACGCCTTCTTGCCCTTTGTCTTCGACATTGGTAAAGCCCACGATGTGCGCAGCAGACTCACCTTCGGGGTACAAGCGCTTGTATTCTTTGATGGTGTAGATGCCCTTGATGTTGAGGGCCAGGATTTCTTTCACCACCGACTCATCCATTTGTCGGCGGAGCCACACAAAGGTTTTGTCTTCGTTCTCTAATTTTTTAGCCAATTCAGCGGGGGGCATTTCTAGAAGCTTGCCCAATCGCTTCAGCCCTTCGGGCGAGCGATCCAATTCTTCTGGATTGGCCCACACACTGGGCGCTGGCACGCTAGAAGCCAAAATCAAACCATTGCGATCAAGGATGCGGCCGCGGTTGGCGGGCAATGTCAACGTGCGTGCAAATCGAACTTCACCCTGACGCTTGAAGAACGCGTTGTCAAATACTTGTACGTAGGCGGCACGCCCTGCCAAACCCACAAAGGCCATGGCCATCGCGGCCACAATGAGTTTGCTGCGCCAAACAGGCGTCTTACTGGCCAACAAGGGGCTGGATGACAATTGAACGCTGCGGCTGCTCATGGCTTGCCTCCAGCAGATTCAGTTGCGGCAGGCAGGTCAGCTGGCTGCTTCACATATTGCGTGATGCCGGGCGTGACCAAACGCATTTGCAATTGTTGCTTGGCAATTTGCTCAATGCGCAGCGGTGACGCTTGCGCACGGCGCTCTACTTGCAAACGCTCAAACTCCAATTCCAAGCGCGTGGCTTCTTTGGTAGCCGCTTCAAGTGCCATGAACGATCGTCGCGCTTCGTAATGGCTGTGCACCAAGAACATGGCCGAAGCAATGATGGCCAAGACCAAGATCAGATTGAGACGCGTCATGCAGCCACCTCTGTTCTCTCAGCCACTCGCATGATGGCACTGCGCGATCGAGGATTGGCAGACACTTCGGCGTCGCTGGGGCGAATTCGCTCTACGGACTTCAGCTTCATGGCCTGCGGCACGGCAAAGGGTGCACGACGGTCATAGACTTCTTTGGAATGCTTCGCGATGAATTGCTTCACGATGCGATCTTCCAATGAATGAAAACTGATCACCACCAAACGACCGCCGGGCTGAAGCACTTTGAGGCTGGCCTCTAGCGCTTGTTCAAGCTCCTCAAGCTCGGCGTTGATGAAAATCCGAAGAGCCTGAAATGTCCGCGTTGCAGGGTCCTTGCCCGGCTCGCGGGTTTTGACCGTGCTAGCCACGATCCCGGCCAAATCGGCGGTGGATGAAATTGGGCCCCGCTCTTGTCTGCGAGCCACAATCGCCTTTGCAATCGGAAAAGCAAACCGTTCTTCGCCATAGTCACGCACAACCTCCGTGATCTGATCCACACTGGCAGTGGCCAGCCACTC
>JBDLWA010000070.1:0-8124 GCA_039804505.1 Pseudomonadota bacterium | reverse complement strand
CTGACTTGACCACTTGCGGCAAGAACATCTTGCCTTGGCCAAACAAATCGCCCACCACATTCATGCCGTCCATGAGCGGACCTTCGATCACGTGCAAGGGACGACCGTTCTTCGCCAAAATCTCTTGATAGGCCTCTTCAGTGTCTTCGGTGATGAAGTCGGTGATGCCATGCACTAAGGCGTGTGACAAACGTGCCGAGACGGTCACTGGCGCATCAGGGGTACCGCGCCATGCCAGTTTTTGAGAATCATCTTTGGCCGCGCCTTTGGCGTTCTCGGCCACTTCCACCAAGCGCTCGCCCGCATCGGGGCGACGATTCAACACCACGTCTTCTACGCGCGCACGCAGGTCAGGCTCGAGTTCGTCGTACACACCCACCATGCCGGCATTCACAATGCCCATGTCCATGCCCGCCTGAATGGCGTGGTACAAAAACACGGTGTGAATGGCTTCGCGCACAGGGTCGTTGCCGCGGAAACTGAACGACACGTTGGACACACCGCCCGACACTTTGGCACCGGGCAAGTTTTGTTTGATCCAACGTGTGGCCTCAATGAAGTCGACAGCGTAGTTGTCGTGTTCTTCAATGCCCGTTGCAATGGCAAAAATATTCGGATCAAAAATGATGTCTTCGGGTGGGAAGTCCACCTCGTCCACCAACACGCGATAGGCACGCTCGCAAATTTCAATTTTGCGCTGATACGTATCGGCTTGGCCTTTTTCGTCAAATGCCATCACCACAGCAGCAGCGCCATAACGCTTGATCAATTGCGCTTGCTGCTTGAAGCCTTCCACGCCCTCTTTCATGCTGATGGAATTGACAATGCCTTTGCCTTGTATGCAGCGCAGGCCCGCTTCAATCACGCTCCACTTGGAGGAGTCGATCATGATGGGCACGCGCGCAATGTCGGGCTCGGAGGCAATGAGGTTCAAAAACCGCACCATGGCCGCTTGGCTGTCCAACATGGCTTCGTCCATGTTGATGTCAATGATTTGTGCGCCGTTTTCAACTTGCTGGCGGGCCACGGCCAAAGCTTGCTCGTATTCGCCATTCAAAATCATGCGGGCAAAGGCTTTGGAGCCTGTGACGTTGGTGCGCTCACCAATGTTCACAAACAAAGAGTCCGTGCCAATGGAAACAGGCTCAAGACCAGACAGTTTTAACGGAGAAACAGATACAGACACAACTCACCTCTTGGATCGCAGGTGAGCGTGGTTTGCAATGGGAAAGGGCCAGGCCCTTGATTGACTCCCAAGCCTGACCCGCGGCCTGATGGGCTGGCGGGCTGCAACGCTCCTTGGGAAGTGGTTATTTTAACCACGCCCAAGGCGTTTGGCACATCAATACTGCTTGTAAGGCAAGAATTTGCCCGACAAGACCACGTTCACGCGGTCACCTTTGGGGTCGGGCTGGCGCACGATGTCCATGCTGAAATCGATGGCGCTCATGATGCCGTCACCAAACTCTTCGTGAATGAGTTCTTTGATGGTGGTGCCATACACGCTCACAATTTCGTACCAGCGGTAAATGAGCGGGTCGGTCGGCACGGGCGTGGGCAATGAGCCTTTGTAGGGCACCACTTGCATCCACTTTTGTTCTTCAGCCGTCAGGCCAAAAATCTTGCCAATGATTTTGGCTTGTTTGGCATCCAAGGTCATTTGACCCAAGCAGGCTGCTGTGACCCATTCTTTGGACAGGCCCACTTTGTCGGCCACATCAGACCACTTGATGTCCTTGGCCACTTTGGTGCTGATGATTTTTTCTGTCACGTCTAAGCGGTTCATGGTTTTCCTCGTGAAAAAGTTGAAATAAAAATTAATGCGCTTTGGCGCGCGAAACCAAGAAATCAACAATGTGATTTCGGAGCTCGTAGTAACCAGGCAAGTGGTGAAGTTGTGCGCGAGTTCGATCGCGTGGCAGTGGGTTTTGCACCACTTCTGCCAAACCACCCGGCACATAGTGACCATTGGCTTCATTGCCATTGCTCATGAGCAAGATTCGATCGGACAGCAAAATAGCTTCGTCCACATCGTGGGTGATCATGAAAACAGTTTGCTGCGTTTGGCGAACAATACCCATCAGTTCATCTTGAATGGTGCCTCGCGTTAGCGCGTCCAAGGCGCCAAAGGGCTCATCCAACAGCAACATCTTGGGTTGAATGGCAAAGGCTCTGGCAATGCCTACGCGCTGCTTCATGCCGCCCGACAATTGGCTGGGTTTTTTGTCAATGGCGGGCAACAAGCCCACCATGTCCACATGCTTCTCCACATGCACATTAATTTTCGGGGTTTTCCATTCTGGCCATTTGGACTTCACGGCAAACGCAATGTTTTGTCGCACTGTCAACCAAGGCATGAGCGCGTGGCTTTGAAACACCACGCCACGCTCTAAACTCGGCCCCGCAATTTCGCGGCCATCCATGAAGGCATGGCCTTCGGTGGCCGTGTCCAAGCCGGCCAACACATTCAGCACCGTTGTTTTGCCACAGCCTGAATGACCAATGATGCAAACAAACTCGCCGCGAGCTACTGAAAAAGAAACATCGGCGAACACGGGTTTGTCTGCGACATAGGTTTTGGCCAGCTTTTCAATTTTTAAAAATCCGGGCTGCTCCAATGGCGTGTTTGTTGCAACTTGATCATTCAACATACGTCACCCCCTTTTGCAATTTGGCAAATGCCATGTCGAGCAACATACCCACTACACCAATCACCAGCACTGCAAAAATCACATTCACCAGCGACAAGTTGTTCCACTCGTTCCAGACAAAGTACCCAATGCCTGTGCCGCCCACCAACATTTCAGCAGCCACAATGACCAACCATGCAATGCCCATGCTGATGCGCATGCCCGTCACGATGGTGGGCGCAGCGGCTGGCAAGATCACCAAGAAGGCTTTACGCAGCGGGTTCACTTCTAAGGTGTTGGCCACGTTCAACCATTCACGCTTGACCGATGCCACACCAAAGGCGGTGTTGATGAGCATGGGCCACACGGAGCAAATGAAGATCACAAAAATACCGCTGATGCTGGAGTCCTTCAAGGTGTACAAAGCCAGCGGCATCCATGCCAATGGACTGATGGGCTTCAACACTTGGATGAATGGATCAAAGGCTTTTTGCATGAGCGGCGACATGCCAATTAAAAAACCCAAGGGCAACGCAACCAGCACCGCCAACGCAAAACCCAATCCCACGCGACCCAATGAATGCGCCAATTGAATGCCAATGCCTTTGTCGTTAGGCCCGTTGTCATAGAACGGATTCGATAGCTGTTTCACAATGGCTTTGGCCACTTCCACAGGTGGTGGAAAACCTGTGCTCTTGCTAGCGCCAGGGTCCTTGCCCATCATCTTTTGATATTCAATTTCTTCTGCCGTTGCGCCTGCTTTCGTCGCACCGCCAATGGACGGTCCTTGCGATGAAAGCTGCCAAGCACCCAAGAAAAAAATCAGGATCAAGCACGAGACCAAAGCCGCTCGCAAGTTAATTGAAATGGTGTTCACAATCGATCAGCCCATCTTGTGAATGGCAAAAGTTTTCAAATACTCTTCGGGTTTGGCCGCATCAAACTCTTTGCCCATGATCTTGTGCTTGATGTAAGCCGAGCCGGGTGGCACGGGCTGACCCAAGTCCTTCATGTGTTTGCGTGCATCGGTGATGAGGAAAACTTTTTCAGCAATTTGTTTGTAGTCCACATTGCCTTTGATGTAACCCCAACGCTTCATTTGCGTCAGCATCCAGACCGCCAAACTCTGCCAAGGCATCGGGTCAAAATCTGCACGATCGGGGACGGTTTGAATCTTGCCCAAACCATCTGCGAACTTGCCGGTCAACACTTGACTGATCACCGCTTCAGGTTGATTCAAGTACTGCGTTGGAGAAATCACCTTGGCAATCAACTCACGGTTGCCAGGCAAGCGCGCCATGGCGGCAGAGGTGAGCACCGCGCGGTACAGCGCCGCAAAGGTGTTGGGATTTTTCTGAATGAATTCTGTGCTGGTGCCAAACGCACAGCAAGGGTGGCCGTTCCACAAGTCTTTGGTGAGCATGTGAATGAAGCCCACCTCATCAAACACGGCGCGCTGGTTGAAAGGATCAGGGCCTAAGAATCCATCGATGTTGCCGGCGCGCAAGTTGGCCACCATTTCTGCCGGTGGGATCACGCGAATTTGGACATCGGTGTCGGGGTTCAAACCGTTTTCTGCCAAGTAGTAGCGCAGCAAGAAGTTGTGCATGGAGTAATCAAACGGCACACCAAACTTGAAGCCCTTCCAGTTCTTGGGATCGCGGTTGTCTTTGTGCTTGAGGCTCAAGGTAATGGCTTGGCCGTTAACGTTTTGAATGGTGGCCACATTCATGGGTGTGGTGTTGGCACCCAGCCCCATGCTGATGGCCAAAGGCATGGGCGACAAAAAGTGCGACGCGTCATATTCCTTGTTGATCATCTTGTCGCGAATCAATGCCCAACCCGCCGTTTTGGTCACCTCCACATTCAAGCCTTGCTTGCTGTAGAAGCCCAAGGGGTGCGCCATGATGAGTGGTGTGGCGCACGTGATTGGAATAAAACCAATCTTCAAGTTTGGTTTTTCGAGTGGTCCTTTTTCTTGCGCCATGGCTTGCAGGCTGGCCACTGGCAACACGCTGGCAATCGCGGCCATGGCGGTTTTCTTGCCCACTGCGCGCAAAAAGTTTCGACGCTCTTGGTCTTGTGGAAACAAGGCCTTGACCAAGGTCGCTTCGATGAACTCTTGGCTGTAGGCTTCAAATTCTGCTGTCTCTGAGCGCGCACGCAAGGTGGCAGCAGCTGCATCGGCTGCAACTTCAGCGTGATGGTCTGCGGGTGAATGATCGCGACCGCAGCTGCATTTCAGCATCAAGGGGCGATCGGCGTTGTACGGGTCAAAGAACTCAGACATGGCAACCTCTTTTCATTGAAGACAAGAGGCACTATGCAAGCAACGGGCCAACTCGCAGTCAGCCCTGTTTATTTTGTGACTGGCGGGTTTTATGAGGGGAGGCGTGTGCTGTTTCGACTCACAAATTCAGCACATGAACAGTCAACGTCCAAACAAAGCGCGCAGATCAGATGTGGTTTGCACAACAATCATGCAAAACTGAAAAGGCGCGCACCAAATCGAGGCGCACCCTTAAAAAATGTGCAGCTTAAGCGGCTTCTTTGTAAAAAGCCGCCGTGTGCAAACCGCGAGGGGCCAATGGACCCACGGCCTTATGAATGGCACCGATGTGATCTGGCGTGGTTCCGCAACAGCCGCCCACAATGTTGACCAAACCTTCCGCCGCAAATTCATGCAGCAAGCGGCTGGTGACTTCGGGCGTTTCGTCAAAGCCGGTCTCACTCATGGGGTTGGGCAAACCCGCGTTGGGATAGCAACTGATGAAGGTGTCCTCTGCCACTTTGGCCAACTCTTGGACGTAGGGGCGCATCAAGGTCGCGCCCAATGCGCAATTCAAACCAATGGCCAAGGGCCGCGCATGGCGCACACTGTGCCAAAACGCTGTCACGGTTTGACCACTCAAAATTCGGCCTGATGCATCGGTCACAGTGCCACTGATGATGAGGGGCAAGCGCTCGCCACTGGCTTCAAAATATTCTTCAATCGCAAACAGGGCGGCTTTGGCATTCAAGGTGTCAAAGATGGTTTCGACCAACAACACATCCACACCGCCTTCTACCAAGGCCTGGGTTTGCTCGTAATAAGCCTTGCGCAAAGTTTCAAAGTCCACATTGCGTGCGCCAGGATCGTTCACATCGGGACTGATGCTGGCTGTTTTGGGTGTGGGGCCTAAAGCACCCACCGCAAACCTTGGGTGATCTGGCGTCGAGAACTTATCACACGCGGCGCGGGCCAAGGCCGCAGAGGCCCGGTTCATTTCGATGGCCAAGTCGGCCATGTTGTAGTCTTCTTGTGCAATGGTGGTCGCACCAAACGTATTGGTTTCAATCATGTCGGCGCCAGCAGCCAGATAGCCTTCGTGAATGTCGCGAATCACATCCGGACGGGTGAGGCTGAGCAATTCGTTGTTGCCCTTGACGTCTTTGGCAATGTCTTTGAAGCGCTCACCGCGGTAATCGGCCTCGCTCAATTTAAAGCGCTGAATCATGGTGCCCATGGCGCCATCCAAAATGGCAATGCGTTTTTCCAGAATCTCTGGCAGGGTTTTGGCGCGGGTGTAATTCAAGGCTTTCATCCCTATATTGTAGAAAAACAAACTGACTCATGAGAATTCGTCACAGTCAGGCCCACTCCCAATTGAAGGATGTTGCCAATCTCTCTATATTGGGTGCATGAAAAAACGTCAATTTTTGGCCTTGGGTGGCAGCACCCTGCTCTCTGGTTTAACACCCTCCGCCGCCTTCTCCCAAGCCAAATTTCCCGATCGCCCTATTAAGGTCATTGTGCCTTTCGCACCGGGTGGCGATGGCGACATCATTGGCCGCTTGTGGGTCAAGTTTGCCATTGCGCATACCGGCGCCAATTTCATTGTCGACAACAAAGCGGGCGCTGGCGGGGCCATTGGGGCCGCAGAAGCGTCCAGAGCCAAGGCCGATGGTTACACCCTCTTGCTGGGCACCTCTTCCACTCAAATCATCAATCCACTGGCTTCTGGCACGGCCACCTACGACGCCATCAAAGACTTCAATTTGGTTGGCATGGTCAGCATCAATCCCACCTGCATCGTGGTCAACCCCAGCGTGCCAGCCAACAATCTCAAAGAGTTGGTGAATTTGATCAAGGCCAGCCCTGGCAAGTACGCCTATGGCTCAGCTGGCCCCGGCACCATCACCAACCTCACAGGTGAACTGTTCAAACTGCAAGGCGGCAAGCTCAACGTGCAGCATGTCCCCTACAAAGGCGGCGGGCCCGCCATGCAAGATTTGGTGGCAGGCCATGTCCCCATGATCACGCCCATCATGTCGTCTGCTGTACTGGCACAGCACCGAGCTGGTCGAGCGCGCATTTTGAGCGTCAACAGCGATGCGCGCCTTAAAGCGGCACCCGATATTCCAACCTCGGTAGAAGCAGGTATTCCGGACATGCGCGTGCAAGTTTTCAATGCGGTGTTCACACCCGCCGGCGTACCGCGCGATGTGATGGACTTTTTGCGCGC
This sequence comes from Pseudomonadota bacterium, assembly GCA_039804505.1. GTDB lineage: Bacteria > Pseudomonadota > Gammaproteobacteria > Burkholderiales > Burkholderiaceae_C > Limnohabitans_A. Next base: position 989 of record JBDLWA010000070.1, on the reverse strand, counting down.
CACGCACAACAAGGTGCGCAACGACCCCGCATTTTTGTTGGACCTTGAAAAAGCCGGCGCAGACCCCTTCACTTTGGCAGACCCTGAAAAATTCATTGCCGATGAAGTGGTCCGCTGGACCAGCGTGATCAAAGCCACACAATTCAAGACCTCCTGAACTGAATTGCGCAACGCCCCAATCTTGCATTGACTTAAGAATGCAAGGCGGCATCAGCCGTCTCAAAAACCAGGCGATCACATGGTAGACAATACCGCTTGTGACAAGCTCTGTTTTATCCACGTCCTCCAGCAACATCCTGCGCATTCTCAGTGAGGTGTTTGGCTACGAGTCGTTCAGAGGCCCCCAGCAAGACATCATCTCGCACGTCACCAGCGGACGTGATGCCTTGGTCCTCATGCCCACGGGCGGGGGCAAAAGCTTGTGCTACCAAATTCCCGCTATTGCCAGACAGCAAGCCGGCTTGGGCATCTCCATTGTGGTCTCGCCTCTCATTGCGCTCATGCACGATCAAGTGGGCGCTTTGCACGAAGCGGGGGTCAGTGCCGCATTTTTAAACTCTACGCTGAGCCCAGACGAAACCAGCGCCATCGAACAACGCTTGCGCAAAGGCGAAATTACCCTGTTGTATGCAGCCCCAGAGCGCATCAACACACCTCGTTTTTTGGCACAACTCGATTCGCTGTATGCCCAAGGCCTGCTCAGTTTGTTTGCCATTGACGAAGCGCACTGCGTAAGCCAATGGGGCCACGATTTCCGTCCAGAGTACCGCAGCCTCACTGTCTTGCACGAACGTTTTCCCGGTGTGCCGCGTGTTGCCTTAACGGCCACTGCCGACGCCCTCACACGTGCCGACATCATTGAGCGCCTGCAACTTGAAGAAGCCCAACTCTTCATCAGCAGTTTCGATCGCCCCAACATTCGCTACACCATCGTCGAGAAAAAAGTCGCGTCCACCCAACTGCTGCTCTTCATTGAACGCGAACACGAA
>JBDLWA010000069.1:0-8058 GCA_039804505.1 Pseudomonadota bacterium | reverse complement strand
GCCCCGAATCTGTGGCTTAATATCGCCTTGAACTTTTTTTCCTGGAGCCATTGATGGGCAATAAGATCGTTACCGAAGCCGACCGTAAATTTACACCTCCTTTGACACCCCTGCCGGGCGTTACATTGCCCACCAGCGGCCGTGGTCAGCGTGTCAGCTTGGAGCGTGGCGTTGCAACACGCAGCAAAAAGAATCCAGGCAAGCGCGCTAAAAAGGGCGGTTAATCGCTCAGCCTCTTTGAGTCCCCAGTTTTTACTTTGGACTCAAGAAAAGCCCTCTTTGGAGGGTTTTTTATTGTCAAAAAAGCTCAACTTGAAGGCACAATAGAGCTTTAGCCCCGGTGGTGAAATTGGTAGACACATCGGACTTAAAATCCGCCGCTTCGTTAATAGCGGGCGTGCCGGTTCGATTCCGGCCCGGGGCACCATCGACAAAGCAGATTGCCATGACATCCTACAACGCACCTTTTGAAATTCATGTTCATGGTGAAGTCTTGTTACGCGATGACGTGGACTTCAAAGCGCTTCAAGAAGCCACCAAACCCCTTTGGAAATATGCTGGCGCCCGTTCTCTGACAGAAGGCGCGCAAAGCCTTTACGAAGAAGAGCCTGGCATTCGTTTTGAAGCCGCAGACCACAAATTGCAAATGTGTTGGACCGTCAAGGGCGATGATGATTTCCGTCAAGTTCTCGATGACCTGTGCATGAACATCAACGATGTCTCAGCGGCGGGCGCGCAGCTCGAAATCACTTTCTACGACACCGAATTTGACGACGAAGAAGAATCTCGTGGCACCGAGTCGCGCGACGACTTTGTCATTTTGTTTGTTGGTCCCGATCCTGCCGCCATCATGCAAGCCCAACGTGATTTGTTGGTGCAAGACGTGGTGGGCTTGATGGAGCGCCATTTTGATGGTGCCGAATTGGGCGGTGTGGTGCACGAAATTGACAAGTTGTTTTCACAACGATTTGACAACTTGGTCAGCTCACTGGAACTGGGTAAGCCACCCAGAGGCAACAACGGTGGCCCTACTGGTGGCCATGGTGGCGGACGCAGACCGCGTCATCTGCACTGAATTTTCCCTCAACCTTCGGCGGCTAGTTTCTCATGCTCAACCCCGGTGTTAAACGCAGAGAAGTCTTTGGTTGGGCCATGTACGACTTTGCCAATTCGGGTTACACCACCGTCGTCATTACGGCCGTCTTTGCAGCTTACTTTGTAGGTGCTGTGGCCCAACAAGCCGAATGGGCCACCTTGGCTTGGACCAGCGCCTTGAGTTTTTCGTATGCCATCGTGATGTTCTCCATGCCGGCCATGGGGGCCTGGGCCGATCGGCACGCCGCCAAGAAAAAACTCCTCATGATGGTCACAGTGGCCTGCGTCATCAGTACCGCGGCTTTGTCTTGGGTGGGCCCAGGGCAAGTGGGCTTGGCCATCTTTTGCATTGTGGTCTCCAACACTTTTTATTCTTATGGCGAGTCTTTGACGGCTGCGTTTCTGCCCGAGTTGGCCAAACCCGAAGCCATGGGGCGCATCAGTGCCTGGGGCTGGGCTTGGGGTTATTTGGGCGGCATGCTCACCCTGGGCATCTGCTTGGCCTATGTGCTGTGGGCGCAAGGGCAAGGTCAATCGGCAGGGCAGTTTGTGCCCGTCACCATGTGGGTTACTGCGGGTATTTATGCCTTAGCGGCCAGCGTTACTTTTGTGCTGATGAAAGAGCATGCACAGCCACAACAGGCTACTGGAGCTGCGAAAAGTCAGTGGCAGCAATTGCGCCAAACATTCCAAGAGGCCAAAGCCTACAAAGACTTCATGCAGTTGATGGCCTGTGCTGTGGCGTATCAGGGAGGTGTGGCGGTGGCCATCACTTTGGCGGCCATCTACGCTGAGCAGGTCATTGGTTTTCAGCCGCAAGAAACGATGGTGCTGATTTTTGTGCTCAACATTGCGGCGTTTGTGGGCGCTTTGGTCTTTGGGTATGCGCAAGATCGAATTGGCCACAAGTTGGCTTTGTCGCTCACCTTGGCCGGCTGGAGCATCACCTGTGTATTGGCAGCTCTCACCAGCAGCAAAGAAGTGTTTTGGTGGGCCGCTGCTCTGGCGGGTGTGTGCATGGGCTCAAGCCAATCTACAGGTCGGGCCATGGCAGGTTTATTCATTCCTACCAATCGTTTGGCAGAGTTCTTCGGCCTGTGGACCTTTGCCATTCGCTTGGCCAGCATTGTGGGCCCCTTGGGCTATGGTTTGATCACCTGGTTGACCGATGGCAACCAACGTTTGGCCATTGCATCCACCACCCTGTTGTTTGTGGTGGGGTGGCTTTTGTTGTTGCCCGTCGATGTTGAACGGGGCCAGCGTCAAGCAGCGCACAGATCGTGACGGCTTCTTTTAAATATTTACAGGCCTACCCCGAGAACTTGCTGCAGCAAGTTCAAAAACTCAGCGAAGGTCCTGGCTTGGGGGCTTGGTTGTTGTCACGTCACCCAGAAGCACACGGTGTGCGAACCGACAGCGCTTTGTACACCTATGTGATGGCCCTTAAAAATGAGTATCTAAGGCAAGCCGACCCGATCAACAAGGTGACGTTTGACAGCAAACTGCACATCATTCAGCATGCGCTGGGCTTGCACACCACCACCTCGCGCATTCAGGGCAGCAAGCTCAAATCGAAGCGTGACATCAAAGTGGCGGCCTTGTTCAAAGACACCCCCTTGGCTTTTTTAGAGATGATTGCCGTGCACGAATTGGCGCACTTAAAAGTACGCGAACACGACAAAGCGTTTTACAAATTGTGTCACCACATGGCGCCCGATTATGCGCAATCGGAGTTTGAGCTTCGGGTCTATCTCACGCACCTTGACGCGGGGGGTGAGCGCTTGTGGGCTTCAGCCTGAAGCTTAGGCCTCTGAGTTGTAGTCAGTGTGTTTGGCAGTGGTATCTGTCACAGCGTGGCAACGATCAGCACTGACATCAAGCCATCGCTTAGCAGCGGCTTCTAATGCATGCAAGGAACCTGTCGTCCAGAGTTGGACATCACCACGGGGTTGCGATGATTGCTGTGATGCGTCGGACGTTGACACCAAGCGCTGAGTTTGTTTGGCAACTGCCTCGCCGGTAGAAATAAAGTTAACCTCAGGCCCCACCAGTTTGCGCAAAATATCTTGCACAAAAACATAGTGCGTGCAGCCCAAAACCAAAGTGTCAATTTGACCGGCTTGTGTGCCAAATTCACCCATGCTTTGAACATGCTGCGCACACAAGGCTTCTAGGTCTTGCGTGTCATTCAAGGCTTTTTCTGTTTGCTGCTCAATGGCCAACGCCAAGCCCTTGCAAGCCTGCACCACAAACTCACAGGATTTGGGCGCGGCATCGGCCAGAACCGATTGGCGCAATTTTTCAAATCGAAGACTGCGCAAAGTGCCATGGGTGCCCATCACACCCACGCGCTGGGTGTGGGTTTGCGCAAGGGCCGGTTTGAGCGCTGGTTCTACGCCAATGAAGGGCAGGGTAGGGAAGGACGCACGCAAGTCTTCAATGGCCACAGCGGTGGCGGTATTGCACGCCACCACAATGGCTTTGACGGGGCCTTTTGCCAACAAGGCTTGCACAATCAAACGGCAGCGATCAATGACAAACGCATCAGAGCGCTCGCCATAGGGCGCATAGCCACTGTCGGCCCAATAAACAAAGTGCGCTTGCGGCATTTCTGCACGCAAGGCTTGCAACACACTCAGGCCACCAATGCCGCTGTCAAAAACGCCAACGAAGCCAGACGTGCTAGTCTCAATTGGCGGCAACTTTGATGCCTTTGAACTCACCTGTGGCAATGCGTTTTTGCCATTCTGCTGGGCCTGTGATGTGCGCGCTGGTGCCGCCAGAATCTACGGCTACTGTCACGGGCATGTCCACCACATCAAATTCGTATATGGCTTCCATGCCCAAGTCGGCAAAGCCCACCACTTTGGCTTGCTTAATGGCTTTGGACACCAAATACGCAGCGCCACCGACGGCCATCAAATAAGCAGACTTGTGCTTTTGAATGGCTTCAATGGCAACGGGGCCGCGCTCGGCTTTGCCCACCATGGCAATGAGGCCCGTTTGAGCCAGCATCATCTCGGTGAACTTGTCCATGCGGGTGGCCGTGGTGGGGCCTGCAGGTCCCACCGCTTCGCCCTTGATGGGGTCGACGGGGCCGACGTAGTAAATGACGCGGTTGGTGAAGTCAACAGGCAACGCCTCACCCTTGGCCAGCATGTCTTGAATACGTTTGTGGGCGGCATCACGGCCCGTCAACATTTTGCCGTTGAGCAGCAATGTTTGACCGGGCTTCCAGCTGGCCACTTCGGCGGGCGTGAGCGCGTTCAAATCGACGCGCTTGCTTTTCTCGGTGTCGGGCGTCCAATTGACATCGGGCCACAAATCGAGGGACGGCACATCCAAGTAAACAGGGCCTGAACCGTCCATCACAAAGTGTGCGTGACGTGTGGCTGCGCAGTTAGGGATCATGGCCACTGGTTTGCTGGCAGCGTGTGTGGGGTACATCTTGATTTTGATGTCGAGCACAGTGGTCAGGCCGCCCAAACCTTGCGCGCCAATACCCAAGGCATTGACCTTCTCATAAATTTCCAAACGCATGTTTTCTACTTGCGTCAGTTTCTCGCCCTTGCTTGATTTTTCGAGCAACTGGTACATGTCCAAGTCGTCCATCAAACTTTCTTTGGCCATCAGCACCGCTTTTTCGGCGGTACCGCCAATGCCAATGCCCAACATGCCTGGTGGGCACCAGCCTGCACCCATGGTGGGCACCGTTTTCAAAACCCAGTCGATCACGCTGTCGCTGGGGTTAAGCATGACCATCTTCGATTTGTTTTCACTGCCGCCGCCTTTGGCTGCCACGGTGATGTCCAGTTTGTTACCAGGCACGATTTGCGTGAAGATGACCGCGGGAGAGTTGTCTTGTGTGTTCTTGCGGGCAAACTCTGGATCGGCCACCACCGATGCGCGGAGCATGTTGTCTGCGTAGTTATAACCACGGCGCACACCTTCGTTGATGGCGTCTTCTAAACTGCCCGTGAAGTTATCTAGCTTCACGTCCATGCCAATTTTCAAAAACACATTGACGATGCCAGTGTCTTGGCAAATAGGACGATGACCAATGGCGCTCATTTTGCTGTTGGTCAAAATTTGCGCAATGGCGTCTTTGGCCGCGGGGCTTTGCTCGCGGTGATAGGCGCTGGCCAAATGGGAGATGAAGTCGGCAGGGTGGTAGTAGCTGATGTATTGCAGGGCTGCTGCAACGGATTCAATCAGGTCTTCTTGTTTGATCAGAGTGGTCATGTTGAACTTTCACGGGGTCTCATTTAAATTCAGTGGGATGCGATGACTTGACTTCAGTCAGGCCTACTCAATGTTGTGTAGCTTTGTCGTGATGTGACATCAACTTATCGGTATAGGCAATGGCCAAGGCACTGAGCAAGAAAGCGATGTGAATGATGGTTTGCCACATCAAGACCTGCTCTGTGTAGTTGGCCGCATTGATGAACGTTTTGAGCAAGTGAATGGAGCTGATGCCAATGATGGCTGTGCCCAATTTCACTTTGAGCACCGACGCATTGACATGGTCCAACCATTCAGGTTGATCGGGGTGACCTTCCAAATTCATGCGAGACACAAAGGTCTCGTAGCCACCCACAATGACCATGATCAACAGATTAGAAATCATGACCACGTCAATGAGGGCCAACACCACCAGCATGATGACAGTTTCGTTCAACTGCGTCATGGGCGCATCGGCTTTGTAGCCGATGCTGGTGACCAAGGCTTGCAGGGCTGCTTGGTTGCCAAAAACGGCTTCCAGCAAATGAACCAGTTCAACCCAAAAATGGTAGACATAAACAGCCTGAGCCAGGATCAAACCTAGATACAAAGGCAGTTGCAACCAACGACTGGCAAAGATCAGCTTGGGCAGGGGGCTGAGGGGCGCAGTCTCAGGGTTTGAAGATTTTTTGTCGGCCATGTGAGTTTTCCAATGTTGGCTTGAAACACCAAACCTGAGATTTTAAAGCCCCACCATGGGACTCTTGCTCTGATCGTAGATGCATTTTGAAAGAATGGTGTCAGTCAGGGGTTTGTAAGAGCCAAGACCGACATTCATGGGATTAGATCGATCCCGTTCCCCTAGGAGACAAAGAATGAGCGCCACCGTTTACCAGCCCAGTGCTGACTTCGTTAAAAATGCCCACATTGCAGGCATGCCCGCCTACGATGCGCTGTGCAAAGAAGCCGAAACAGATTACGAAGGCTACTGGGGCCGCTTGGCCAAAGAGTTCATTTCTTGGAAAACACCTTTCACCAAGGTCTTGGACGAGTCCAAAGCGCCTTTCTTCAAATGGTTCGAAGACGGTACCCTCAATGCCTCCTACAACTGCTTGGACCGCAACATCGAAAAAGGCCTGGGCAACAAAACCGCTTTGATTTTTGAAGCCGACGGCGGCGAGGTGACGCGCATCACTTACAGCGAGTTGCTGGCCAAAACGTGCCAAATTGCAAATGGTCTCAAATCCATTGGTATTCAAAAAGGTGACCGCGTCGTCATCTATATTTCCATGTCCATCGATGGCGTGGCCGCCATGCAGGCATGCGCCCGCATTGGTGCGACACACTCCGTGGTGTTTGGCGGTTTCTCTGCACAGTCATTGCGCGACCGCATTGAAGACACCGGCGCCAAAGCCGTCATCACAGCCGATCACCAAATTCGCGGTGGCAAGCAATTGCCATTGAAATCTATCGTCGATGAAGCCTTGGGTTTGGGTGGTTGCGACAGCATCAAGAATGTCTTGGTGGTCAAACGCAGTGGCGCTGAAGTGGCCATGACGGCAGGCCGCGATACATGGATGGACGACTTGGTTGCCAAGCAAGCCACCACCTGCGAGCCAGAGTGGGTCAGTGCCGAGCATCCCTTGTTCTTGCTCTACACATCCGGCTCTACGGGCAAACCCAAAGGTGTTCAACACTCAACAGGCGGCTACTTGCTGCACGCCGCACTCACCACCAAGTGGACCTTCGACTTGAAGCAAGACGACGTGTTCTGGTGCACGGCCGATATCGGTTGGGTGACGGGTCACACTTACATCACCTACGGCCCCTTGGCTTTGGGTGGCACTGAAATTGTGTTTGAGGGCGTGCCCACTTACCCCGACGCAGGTCGTTTCTGGAAAATGATTCAAGACCACAAGGTCTCCATTTTCTACACAGCGCCAACTGCCATTCGTTCATTGATCAAAGCTGCTGAAGCCAATGACGCGGTTCATCCAAAGAGCTACAACCTCAGCAGCTTGCGATTGCTGGGCTCAGTGGGCGAGCCTATCAACCCAGCAGCTTGGGAGTGGTACCACCAGCACGTGGGCGGCGGCCGTTGCCCCATTGTGGACACCTTCTGGCAAACCGAAACCGGCGGTCACATGATCACGCCTTTGCCAGGCGTCACGCCCATGGTGCCCGGTTCCTGCACTTTGCCTTTCCCAGGTATTCAAGCCGCCATCGTGGACGAAACTGGCAAAGACATGCCCAACGGTCAAGGCGGTATCTTGGTGGTCAAGCGTCCTTGGCCTTCCATGATTCGTACCATCTGGGGTGACCCCGATCGCTTCATCAAGAGCTACTACCCCGACGATTTCAAAGGCAAGTACTACTTGGCCGGCGACGGTGCCATTCGCGATGCCGAAACAGGCTACTTCACCATCACCGGTCGCATTGACGATGTGCTGAACGTATCAGGTCACCGCATGGGCACCATGGAAATTGAATCAGCCTTGGTCAGCTGCACCGAGCTGGTGGCTGAAGCCGCGGTGGTGGGCCGTCCTGACGACACAACCGGTGAAGCCATCTGCGCCTTCGTGGTGCTCAAGCGAGCCTTGCCAAACGGTGACGAAGGCAAAGCCATTGCCAAACAATTGCGCGATCACATCGCCAAAGAAATTGGCCCCATTGCCAAGCCCAAAGACATTCGCTTTGGCGAGAACTTGCCCAAGACACGCTCCGGCAAAATCATGCGCCGCT
>JBDLWA010000068.1:0-4948 GCA_039804505.1 Pseudomonadota bacterium | reverse complement strand
TTGGCAATAGATTGGCCTGCCAAAACAATGGCGGCGGTGACCACTTGCAGCACCAAGCCCATGAGCAAACCAATCATGAGTTGGTTGGCAATCTCTAACAAGCCTGCGGCTGTGAGGGGGTCAATTTTGGGCCAATCATGCAGGGGGTAAACCAGCCACGTGAGGGCCATGGCCAACACAATGCGGATGCGCAAATTTAGAGCACGCAAAGAAAAGATAGGGGCGGCCACCAACAGGGCCGAGATTCGCAGCATCGGCCAGAGGAGCCCGTAAAAGCGCTCCATCAATTCGGTGACTGCAATATCCATCAGGTGAACAAGCCGGGGATTCGTTGAAACACGCTGCGGGTGTAATCCACCAAGGTGTTGAGTTGCCAACCGCCCACCACCGCCAAGGTAATGGCCAAGGCAGCTAGCTTGGGAATGAAACTCAAGGTGGCTTCGTTGATGGAGGTGGCCGCTTGCAAAATACCAATGACCAAACCTACAAACAAGGCCACACCCAACAGGGGGGCCGAAATGAGAACAGTCATCCAAAGTGCTTGGCGACCCAAATCAACAACAGTAGCGGTGTCCATGTAGACGCTCCCAAAAAATCAAAAAGTCAGGTGACGAAGCTGGCTGCTAAGGAGCCCAAAATAAGGCTCCAGCCATCAACCAAGACAAACAGCATCAACTTGAACGGCATCGAAATCATCATGGGCGACAACATCATCATGCCCATGGACATCAAGACGCTGGCCACAATGAGGTCAATGACCACAAACGGTATGTAAATAAGAAAACCAATGGTGAAGGCGCTTTTCAACTCGGACGTGATGAAGGCGGGCACCAAGGTGGAAAAGGGCACTGCCGCCGCATTGACGGGCTCGCCTTTGTTGGCCATTTGCATGAACAAACCAATGTCGTCTTCGCGGGTTTGTTTCAACATAAAGCTGCGAATGGGCTCTTCGGCTGCGGCCAGCGCTTTGTCAAAGGCCAACCCTTTTTGCATGTAAGGCACCAGGGCGTTGTTGTACACATCGTTCAAGACGGGCGACATGATGAACAAGGTTAAAAACAAAGACAAACCCACCAGCACCGTGTTGGGCGGTGTTTGGCCGGTACCCAAGGCTTGGCGCAAGATGGACAACACAATGATGATGCGAACAAAGGCGGTCATCATGAGCAGGAAAGACGGCAGCAAGGTGAGTGATGTCATCAGCGCCAACAGCTGCAGCGACAAGCTGTATTGCTGCTGACCTTTGGGGCCGCCGGTGACATTGAGCATAGGGATGCCCTGGGCCGCTGACATCACTGGAAAAGCAAAAAAGGCCAGGGCAATGAGGGCACTGGCCAAAACAACGGGTTGCTTGATCAATTTACGCAACATGGGGGTCTCCAGAAGGCGCGGGGGTTGCGTCGGAAAGTGAAAAGTTGGAGGGTGCAGTGGTGGGGCTGGCTGCGTCAGCACCTTCAGGCCACTGAGCCAATGCGGTCATTTGGGTAGGTGTGATGCCCACCAATACCTCGTGCTGACCAACACGCAGCAGCGCAAATTTTTGACGAGGCCCAACACTTAAAGACTCAATGACATTGAGGCGGCGCCCAGAATTTTGAGTGTTGATGCGAGACTGCAGTTTGCGCAGCGCCCAAAGAAGCGCTGCCATGACCGCCAGCACCAAGGCAAAGCTCCCCAGCATGCGAAACAGGTCGGCGCTAGCGAGGCCAGATGCCATGGTGTATTTTTCCGATAAGTTACAAGTTTTTCATTCGTTCTGAAGCGGGCGCCACACGGGTCAGGCGAACGCCGTAGCGGTCGTTGACCAACACAATTTCGCCTTGCGCCACAACCGTGTTGTTGACCAACAAGTCGAGCGGTTCACCCGCAATGCGGTCGAGTTCAACCACGCTGCCTTGTGTCAAACGCATCAGATCGCGAATTTTGATCATAGCGCGTCCCACTTCAATCGAGAGTGTAACGCTGATGTTTTGCAACACTTCGGGGTTGATTTGGCGTTTGGCCGCTTCGTTGTCGAGGGCTGTGCTTGCGGTATCGTTCATGACAATTTCCTGAAAATTTATTACATGCCTGGAATGCAAGAGCGTTCAATTTGAACCGCTGTTTGCGCGCCCACTGAGCCGACTTGAACATCAAAAGCGGGGAGCCCATTGACTTGCAAGAGCGCCATCTCGGGTTTCTTGAAGAACAAGACGTCGCCTTCTTTCATGGCTTCAATTTCACCGAATGAAGACTCAATGCTACCCAATAACACGCGAGCTTCCAAGCTGGCGCTGTCAACGGCGTCTTCCAACTCCAGGCGCCATTGTTTGTCGGACTCTTCATTGCCATCGCCCGATTGAACGCGGCTTCGCAGGCGCTCACGGATGGGCTTGAGGGAGGCATAAGGGTAGACCAAATCGATAAAGCCCTGCGACTCTAGCTTGCTCTCGGCTTCGAAACGGGTCAGGATAACCAAATCGTTTTCATCGGCAATTTGTGCAAACTGAGGGTTGATTTCAGAACTGACCAGTTCAAAATCGACGGGCAAAACAGCGGACCACGCATCTTTCAATGATTTGAAAAACACTTCCAAAATCATGTTGATGATGCGGGATTCGGTGGGGGTGAACAGTCGGCCGGGTGGCAAATTGCCCACGCCTTTGCCGAAACCGCCAAAAAAGCTGTCGAGCGAGCTGAACACCACCGTGGGGTCAATCACCACAATAGAGTTGCCACGCAAGGGCGTCATGCGCACCACGTTCACAGACAAAGGCGCTTTCAAGCTTTTGAGGTAATCGCCAAAGCGAACAATTTCAACTTGATTGGGATTGACCTTGGGGCTGGTGCGCAGCATCTCGACCAGACCCAAACGAAACGTTCGAATGAAACGCTCGTTGATCATGTCGATCGAGGTGATGTTCACCCCGAGGCTGCTGTCTTCACTGGCCAGGTCGTGTTTTTTCACCCGAGCGGTGGTGTTGAAACCAGTGTCAACCGGAATCGAACCATCCATCACCCCCTCTGTGAGGGCGGCGAGTTCTTCGGGTGTTAATAAATTAGTAGCCATGAAGCTTCAACAATCAAATCAGTATGGCGTAAACGTAGGGGCTTTGATTACTGAACCACAAAGTTGGTGAAGTGAACTTCTTCAATGCCACCAAAGTCTTCGTATTTCTCTAGCAAAGTGTTGATGGCGTCACGAATTTTGACCGCCAAATCTTTGCGGAATTCAGGTTTGACCATGTCGGCATCGGTGGTTTGACGCATCACGTCCATCACCGCTGAGCGAATGGCAAAGTCGTGTTTTTTCACGTTTTCAAACACGCGGTCGTCGTAGTGGGTCATCACAGCAAGCTGCACCGACATCACTTTTTTGGAGCCACTCACATTGACCAAGAACTCGCGTTCAATTTGCATGTAGGTGTACTCAAAGCGTGTGAGCTCGGGGGAGTCTTTGGTTTTCTTGGCAGGCTTGGCGTCGCCTTTTTTGTCACCATGACCGTCGCCATGGGCATCGGCACTGGCTTCTGCATGTTCATCGACCACAGGCTTGGGATTGAAGTAGCCTGTGAAGTACAAAGTGCCCAGCACAATGGCCACAATCAGGACGATCAAACCCACCACACCACCAATGATGAGGACGATGGGCTTTTTCTTCTTCGGTTCTTCGACGACTTCTGGTTCTGCTGCTGCTGCTGTGGCCATAGGGCACCTCTATATAAACAAATTCAGACCGGGGTTACCGGACGGATCAAATATCTTCTCAAGCCAGCGTGTCCCAAGCATTCGAAGATCTGAGATCTCGGATGCGAGCTTCTGTGGCAGACGCTTCTTGTACCGCTTTCACAGGGGTGTTGACTGCATTGTCAGACCCACCCTGCTGGCGCGGTGTCGAGTTTCCGCCAGATTGTCTCTGGTTTTCACTGTTCACCCATACGTTAGCAACTGTCATGCCTGATTGAGACAAGCTGTCTTTGAGTTTGGGCATGCCTTGGGAAATCAATTCACGGGTGAGCAAGTTATCTGACTTAAAGACGGCATCCAAGCCGCTTTTGTTCATGTCCAGCTCGACGTCAATCGTGCCCAAATGGCCAGGATTGAGCTTCAACTGGAGTTTCCATTCGCCTTTTTCAAGTTGCTCTTGGAGTCTTTCGCCCATGGCTTTGCCAAGTTTATCGGCTAAGTCTTGAATTTGCGCGGCACGGTCTGTCATTTCAGGGTTGGCCAGAGCGGCACTGGTCGCAGCCGATCCCAGGGCGCCCGTGCTGGCTGTATTTCTGGCGGAATCCAGGGGCGTCACTTGGGTATTGCTGGAGATATCCTGCAAGCTATCTAATAGGGAGGTCAGTTGTGGGTCATCACCACCTAGGTCCAACAGAACCTCTGTGGCTTCGCCCCCCGCACTCTTACTATTAGAGAGGTTGGTGGTGAGTTGTCCCCAAGCGGCAGCTTGGTCGCTGCCTTTCAATTGGGCCAGTTGGCGCGTCATGTTTTCCCAGCCTGGGACCATGCGCATGCGCATTGCGTCTAAAGGACCCAGTTCGGGGGGGACTTCTGCCAGTTGGTCGGCACTCCCCAAGGCATTTGAAACGCTTGTGCCCGAACCGCTCATGGCTTGAATAACGCCGGTGGCCCCGGCCGCCGCCAACAAATTAGAGACTGAAGCGCCACTGACAGTCCCCTGAGTCGTTCCCAAAGTTTCAAAGTTGGGAGGCAATGTCAGTGTTCCGGTGGGGCTTGTGATGCCGGTGGTGCTGGTCCCCATGAGCGTTGAAGTGATCGAGACATTGTTGGGGAGACCCATCATGCCCATTTGTGGCAAACCCATCTGCGCCAAATTGCTGGCATCGGGTGCGGGCACCAAATCGCCAAACAGGGCTTGTACCGCTGATTCGCTCAAACCTTGCGATCGAGCAAATTCGGCCAAACTGGAGGGGTCGGGCAGGGGATCAGTGGCCGTGATGAC
>JBDLWA010000067.1:0-9049 GCA_039804505.1 Pseudomonadota bacterium | reverse complement strand
TGGCGGTCGGTCCAGTCCATCATGGGCGCCACGGAAAGGCGCCAAGGACTGTAGGGATGAGCGTTAACTTGATTCACCCTCTAATGATAATTAATAAATGAGTGGCTTCATGTCCTTCAGCAGCTGCTTGTTCAATTCAGGCAATGATTTAGCCAAATTAACTTGCTTGGTGACCCTGGCCATCTGCAACTGATTGTCACTAATTTGGTAGGCCATTTTTTGGCTGAGCCACTGCAGCATGTCAGACAAATGCCACATGACAGCTTTGCCCTCGTGAACTGGCAGAGGAAAGTTTTGGTGGTGTTGCAACATTAACTTACGCAAATTCTGGCGAGTGACGCCCACAGAATCGGCAACATCCGACAAGCCCACATAGTCTGGAGCAGCTTCAATGAGCACAGCCTCAGGCAATGCTTGCTTGACATCGGACAGCGCAGATAAAACGGCCAATTCAGCGGACTTGGCTTGTCTTGAAAAATTGAGCGCAATTCGACCCGGTTGACCTAAACCCAACAAAGCATCGTCGCAACCACCTGCCCCCAGTCTTTCAGCGATGCCATCGCCTTCATCTTCGCCATGATCAATCTGATATTTCAATATGAAGTTGTATTCCATAACAGCATCTTATGAATTGGTAATTTAGTTTGATCAAGTGAATCAACAGAGTACGCCGTCGCAATAAAGTTGTCAATCGACAACCAAAATTCACTACATTTTTAACACACCCAAAACAGAGATTCTTAAGAAAACCAAAGATCAATAGGCTTGCAATTGCCTTCAATAAATAAGGCAAATAGAGAAATCATTCTCATTGAGACACAATGGGAATTTGAAATCTTGATGCAAGCGGAGGCAATATGAATGACTTCACTATTTGGTGGCTACTTGGCGGTGCGCTTGTTGCAGCCGAGCTAGCGACAGGTACGTTTTATTTGTTGATGCTGGCCATTGGCGCCAGTGCTGCAGCCATTAGCGCACACTTGCAATTCAACTTGACCACTCAAATTGTGGTGGGCTCAGCGGTCGGTGGCATGGCCGTGGTGTTTTGGCGCAGCTACCAAAATAGAGTGGGCCAATCTAACCCCCAAGAACATGCCAGTCAACACTTAGACATTGGTGAAAAAGTTCAGGTCTCACATTGGAACGCGCAAGGCATTGCGCAAGTACATCATCGAGGCGCGGCTTGGCGCGCCATTTGCGCTGAGGGACAAGCGCCAGAAACCGGTGTGTATCAAATCAAAGACATACAGGGCTCCACACTCGTTTTAGAAAAAGTCTAATCAAGCTTCATACGTATCTTCCACTTTACTCAAAAGGAAAATCATGGAAATTGCCATCGTCATCTTAGCCATCGCGGTCTTGTTCATCATCAAAACTGTCAAGGTGGTCCCCCAACAAAACGCCTGGGTTGTCGAGCGGCTGGGAAAATTTCACAGCAGCCTCACACCGGGCCTCAACTTTGTGGTCCCCTTCATCGATCAAGTGATTCAAAAGCACAGCCTCAAAGAAATTCCTCTCGATGTCCCTAGCCAGGTTTGCATCACACGTGACAACACGCAATTGCAGGTCGATGGCATTTTGTACTTTCAAGTGACCGACCCCAAGTTGGCCAGCTATGGTTCCTCCAATTACATCATTGCAGTCACGCAATTGGCTCAAACCAGTTTGCGTAGCGTCATTGGTAAATTAGAACTCGACAAAACCTTTGAAGAGCGTGACATCATCAATGCCCAAGTGGTGGCCGCCATTGACGAAGCCGCTCTTAACTGGGGCGTGAAGGTACTTCGCTATGAAATCAAAGACCTCACACCGCCTGCAGAAATTTTGCATGCCATGCAATCTCAAATTACAGCCGAACGTGAAAAACGCGCCTTGATCGCAGCGTCTGAGGGCCGTCGTCAAGAACAAATCAACATTGCAACCGGCGAGCGTGAGGCTTTCATCGCTCGCTCTGAAGGTGAAAAGCAAGCCGTCATCAACAAAGCGCAAGGTGACGCTGCATCCATCACGGCCGTGGCAGAAGCCACTGCGCAGGCCATTGAACGAATTGCTGCTGCCATTCAAAAACCAGGTGGTGAACAAGCTGTTCAACTCAAGGTGGCCGAGCAAGCTGTGCTGGCTTATGGCAAGGTGGCACAAGACGCCAAAACCACACTCATTGTGCCGGGCAACATGACCGAGGTCTCTTCTCTCATTGCCTCTGCCATGGCCATGGTCAACACTGGTAAAAACACAGGCCACTGATCGGTCATCAAAACCGGCAGCCAACAAAAAACCCGCCGAGGCGGGTTTTTTGTTGAGAAAAATCATCCGGTGGATGATTAACCCATGTGCAAGCCACCATTCACAGAGAAGTCTGCACCAGTTGCGTAGCCGCCCTCTTCCGAAGCCAACCAAGCAATGATGGAAGCAATTTCGCTAGGCTCGCCCAAACGCTTCACAGGCACTGTGGCCACAATTTTTTCCAGTACCTCAGGACGAATGGCTTTGACCATGTCGGTACCAATGTAGCCTGGGCTGACTGTGTTCACAGTGACGCCTTTGGTGGCTAACTCTTGTGCCAAAGCCATTGAGAAACCGTGCATTCCCGCTTTGGCAGCAGAGTAATTGGTTTGACCGGCTTGGCCCTTTTCACCATTCACGGATGAAATGTTGACAATGCGGCCCCAACCTTTTTCAACCATGTCGGCCACCACTTGCTTGGTCACATTGAACATGGAGTTGAGATTGGTCTCAATCACAGCATCCCAATCTTCACGTGTCATTTTCAAAAACATGCGGTCTTTGGTAATGCCAGCGTTGTTCACCAACACGTCAATGGTGCCGTGCTCAGCCTTGGCTTTGGTAAATGCTTCAACCGTTGAGTCCCAATCACCCACATTGCCCACAGATGCGTAGAAGGTGTAGCCCAACGCTTTTTGCTCATCGAGCCATTTGTTGAAATCACGCGTTGGACCGCAACCCGCAATGACTTTGAAACCTTCTTTGTGAAGGCGTTGGCAAATAGCGGTTCCGATACCGCCCATACCGCCTGTGACGTAAGCTACTTTTTGACTCATGGTGTTGTCTCCTTAGAAATGAGTTTTAGTTCGAGAAATTTTTAACGTTCGAGTGCGAGCGACACACCCATGCCGCCGCCAATACACAGCGCAGCCAAGCCTTTTTTGGCATCACGGCGTTGCATTTCGTGCAGCAAGGTAACCAAGATACGGCAGCCAGACGCGCCAATGGGGTGACCAATGGCAATGGCACCACCATTCACGTTGACACGCGCTGGATCAATGTCTAGGGCTTTGTTGACGGCGCACGCTTGTGCTGCAAAAGCTTCATTCAATTCAAACAAATCAACATCGCTGGCTTTCCACCCGGCACGTTGCAATGCCTTTTGTGAGGCAGAAACAGGGCCCATGCCCATCATGGCAGGATCCAAACCAGTGGTGCCAAATGAGGCAATGCGTGCCAAAGGCGTTAAGCCCAAAGCAGCGGCCTTCTTGGCAGACATCACCACCACGGCAGCACCGCCGTCGTTGATGCCCGATGCGTTCCCAGCGGTGACCGAGCCCGCTTTGTCGAACGCTGGTCGCAAGCCGGCCAATGCTTCGGCGTTGGTTTTCTTGTTGATGAATTCATCGGTGTTAAAAACCAAGGCGTCGCCTTTGCGTTGTGGAATGAGCACATCCACAATTTCATCTTTGAATTTACCGGCATCTTGTGCGGCACTGGCTTTTTGTTGGCTGCCCAGCGCCAAGGCGTCTTGCATGTCACGTGTAATGCCATTGGCCTTGGCCACATTTTCGGCGGTAATGCCCATGTGATATTGGTTATAGACATCCCACAGGCCATCCACAATCATGGAGTCCACCATGTTCCAGTTGCCCATGCGTTGACCGTCGCGTGAACCCATTAAAACGTGCGGTGAAGCGCTCATGTTTTCTTGACCACCCGCCACCACAATGTCGCTGTCACCCCATGCCACCGCTTGCGCAGCCAGCATGACGGCCTTCAAACCAGAACCGCAAACCGCATTGATGGTCAGCGCCGGTGTTTCTTTCGCCACACCCGCCTTGATCATGGCTTGGCGCGCAGGGTTTTGACCTGCCCCTGCCGCCAACACTTGGCCCATGATGACTTCACCAATTTGATCTGCGCTTAAACCCGCGCGGGCAATGGCTTCACGAATGGCAATGCTGCCCAATTCTGGCGCAGCCACTTTGGCCAGCGAGCCACCAAATTTACCGACGGCTGTACGAGCCGCTGAAACAATGACGATGTCTTCCATGATGTCTTCCTTTTTATAAACAGTGTCTACCGAAAATTAGGCACGCGCTTTGACATAGCGACCAGGCGCTGGTTCGATGGTTTTAGATTTAGCATCTTTGCCATAGTGTTTAGGCGCTGAAATCTGTTTGCCCGCATGGGTTTTGAGCCATTGAGACCAGTCTGTCCACCAGCTACCCGGCAGCTCTTTGGCGCCGGCAATCCATTCTTCTGCCGAAGCCGGAAACTTGCCATCTTCTCGCAACCAGTGGCTGCGTTTTTTGGCATCGGGTGGATTGATCACACCCGCAATGTGGCCTGAGGCGCCCATCACAAAACGCTTTTTACCTGGCAGGTGTTGGGTCGATGCATAAGAGCCTCCAATCGGCACGATGTGGTCTTCACGTGAACCGTAGATGTAGACCGGCAAATTGACTTTGCCCAAATCAATTTTTTCGCCACACACCGTGACTGCGCCTGGCGTGACGAATTTGTTTTCTAGGTAAGTATTGCGCAAATACCAAGCGTAGAACGGCCCTGGCAAATTGGTAGAGTCGCTATTCCAATAGAGCAAATCGAAAGGTGGTGGCGATTCACCCTTCAAATAGTTGCCCACCACATAATTCCACACCAAGTCGTTGGGCCGCAAGAAGCTAAACGTTGATGCCAAGTCTTGACCTTTGAGCAAACCACCCTTGCCCATTTGCATTTCACGGAACTTCACAAAGTTCTCGTCAATGAACACATCCAACACGCCGGTGTCGGTAAAGTCAATAAGGGTTGTGAGGAAGGTGGCACTGGCCACAGGTTTTTCACCACGCGCGGCCAAAACGGCCAAGGCATTGCTCAAGATGGTGCCACCTACGCAGAAGCCAAGTGCATTGATTTGCTTTGCACCAGTGATGTCTTGCACTTGGGAAATGGCCTCAATCGCCGCGTTTTCGATGTAGTCATCCCAAGACTTTTTAGCCATCGATTCATCGGGGTTGCGCCAACTCACCACAAAGGTTCTGTGACCCTGGCTCACGGCATAACGGATGAAGGAATTGTTGGGCTGCAGATCCAAAATATAAAACTTGTTGATACAAGGTGGAATCAACAAGAAGGGTTTTTCGTAAACTTTGGCGGTGAGCGGTTTGTACTCAATGAGCTGGAAATACTCGTTTTCAAAAACCACAGCACCTTCCGTGGTGGCGACGTTTTCGCCCACCACAAATTTGCTTTCATCGGTCATGGACACATGACCTTGTTGCATATCGTGAAGCAAGTTTTGAATGCCCTTGGCCAAACTCTCGCCTTTGGTTTCAATGGCCTTCTTTTGTGCTTCTGCATTGAACGCCAGGAAGTTACTGGGCGCTGAGGCGGCCACCCACTGCTCTACGGCAAATTTAATTTTGTTTTGGGTATGTTCATCGGCTTCGACGGCATCGGCTAAGCCCATCAATGTTTTGGCATTCAACAAATAAGCGCAGGCCGTGAAAGCGGCCATGGGATTGCCCGTCCAAGCTTCATTTGAAAATCGACGGTCTTTGATGTCGTGTTTGGACTCTAGTCCATGGTTCCACAAAGAAGTGGCTTCCTTCAAATAAGCTTCTTGCAAAGCCTTTAATTTTTCTTGAGAAAATGTGAGTTGGGATGCAACTTTTTCTGTACTGGGCACAATACCGCCCAAGTCCATGGTTTGGAAAGTTTGCATTGCTTGGCCCCAGCTCTTAGCGAGGTTTTGTTGAAACTCTTCACCGGCGCGAGACCAAAATTCAGGGCTTGAATTTGTCATAGGCTGAACCCTTCTCTTTTCTAGATTGAATTATGTACATTGTTCCAATTGCTTGGCTATATGTCGCACTCATGATGAGTGTGGCTGAAGCGACCAACTCCAACGGATCAGTACTAGGAGGCATTGTGACCTTCATTCTTTACGGGATCCTTCCAACTGGAATAATTGTTTACATCATGCGAGCGCCCCAGCGCAAAAAAGCCAGATTAGCACTGGAACAGGCCGAAATGGCAGCCAAGCAGGAACAAAACAGCAACGAAACTACGCCTCGGGCTTAATCCAGACGTAAGCGGCCAGTCTTCCTGCCCCTCCTCTGGCCACAGCATCACGCCTGTGGGAGTGGTATTTTTCTGCATTGCTATACGTGCACCAAGACAGGCCACTGTCATTGCCAAAGATTTGCTTGAAACCCGCCGCTTGCAAGCGCAATCGCGCGAGGCCCGCCAAATCGGCCATGTATTTCTGCCCTGACTGAGGCGCAAACATGGCTTGATAGGCGTCAATTTTTGAGGGCAAAACGCTGGACAAAACTTCAGGTTTTGTAAAGGCGGCTCTGACATCTTCACCCACCTCAAAAGCAGAGGGGCCGATGCATGGGCCCAGCCATACCAAACAATCCTCAACCCTCAGGCCTTGCGCCTGGGCAGCATGAGCCAGCGTTTCAACCACGCCGTGCCCTTTTTCGCCTGCCAAACCACGCCAACCTGCATGCGCCGCAGCCACCCACCGAACTGTTGGGTGACAGACCAAAATGGGCATGCAATCAGCCGCCATCATGGCGCAAGCCAAGCCTTTTTGGGTGGTCCAAGCTGCGTCTGCCTCTGTGTTGGCCGGTGTTGAAAAGTCAATTGGCACCCCGGTGGCACTGTGCACTTGGCGCAAATACACAGCGGGCACACCCATGGCCTGGGCTACCAACTCACGGTTTTGCTGAACCGACTTGAGGTCATCGCCAGACAACATGCCTAGGTTGAGGGATCCCCAAGGTGCTTGAGAGACCCCACCCTGGCGGGTGGTCATGAGCGCCTTCACAAAGGGGGGCGCAGGCCAATCGGGGGCAAAACCTATCAATTTAAATTACTCGGCATCAGGACAAGCTGAAGGTTGGGCTTTTTGGAAAGCATCCAGCTTCATGCAGGCATCGAAGGCGGCCATGGTGCGGGGTAATCCGTCAAAGTTCACATTGAACCGTTTGCCATTGAAAATTTGGGGAACCAAGCAACAATCGGCCAATGTGGGGGTGTGGCCATAGCAGTAAGTCGATTGAGGGCCCTTGGCCAATTGGCGCTCAAAGGCCTCCAGTCCATCGCGCACCCAGTGCCGGTACCAAGTATTTTTCTGGTCCTCACTCACACCCAGTGTCCCGGTTAAATATTTAAGCACCCGCAGATTGTTGATGGGGTGAATTTCACAGGCAATGGATTGGGCCAGTGCCCTCACCCGTGCTCGGTCCAGAGGATCTTTGGGGAGCAACGCTGGTTCTGGGTGCATTTCGTCCAAATATTCAATGATGGCCATCGACTGATTTAAGTGTTCACCGTCAATTTCCAGATAGGGGACTAAATTATCTGCCGCTATCTGCCGATACGTGTCTGAAAGGTTCTCCCCTTTGGCCAAGTGCACGGCGATGTATTCGTAAGGTAAGCTCTTCAAATGCAACGCAATGCGGACTCTAAAAGACGCAGAGGATCGGAAGTAGTTGTAAAGTTTCATAAGCGTTAGCATAAACTGGAAAGATGTCAGACGAAAGCCTTCAGCCACAACTGCCTTGGATAGAGAGCCAAGCGCCCTTGCCACCGGTCGAAACGGCCTGGGGGTCGCATACGGATGCCCCAGGCTTGTTGGCTGCCGGCGCAGATTTGGGCGTGCCACGTCTGTTGGAAGCCTACGCCATGGGCGTGTTCCCCTGGTTCAATCCAGAACAGCCCGTGTTGTGGTGGAGCCCCGACCCGCGCATGGTGCTGAAAGTGGCCGACTTCAAATTGCACCGCTCTTTGCGCAAAACTTTGAACCGCTACGCCGCACATCCTGCCTTTGAATTGTGCTTCGACCGCGACTTTGACCAAGTCATTGAGGCCTGCGCGCAAAGTCCACGCGAAGGCCAAAAAGGAACGTGGATCGTGCCTGAGATGGTGGCAGCCTACAAAGCATTGCACCAGGCCGGTTTCGCTCACAGTGTCGAAACCTGGTTAGACCACAAATTGGTGGCAGGCCTTTACTTTGTAAACATTGGCAAAGCCATTTTTGGCGAGTCGATGTTTAGCACCATCAGCGATGGCTCCAAAATGGCGCTAGCCGCTTTGATCAATGTTTGCGAACAACAACACATCAAAGCCATTGATTGTCAGCAAAACACAGCTCACTTGGCATCCATGGGCGCACAAGAAATGTCGCGCTCCAAGTTTTTGATCATGACGCAAACCGCCATGAAGTTGGAAGCCCCCAACTGGCAAACCTGTCAGATTGATTGGGACCAGTGGCGAGGCTCGCAAAAAGCATGACGCACCTGAAGGATCTGCCGTTTAGTACTTTGCAGTTTTACGCCACTGCGGCTTACCCCTGCAGCTATTTAGACGCACGCGAAGCCCGCTCTCAAGTGGCCACCCCTAGCCACCTCATTCAAAACGATGTTTACTCTGAATTGGTCGATCGGGGATTTAGGCGAAGTGGGCTCTTCACCTACCGGCCCTATTGCGATGGCTGCCAAGCTTGCATTCCTATGCGCGTGCTTTGCACCGAATTCAAGCCCGATCGAAGCCAAAAACGCGCTTTCAAAAAACACCAACACCTGATTGCCCGTGTTACTCGACTCGGCTTTGAAAGCGAGCATTACGATTTGTACTTGCGCTACCAAAACAGCCGACATTCAGGGGGCGGCATGGACCAAGACAGCGTAGAACAATACAAACAGTTTTTACTGCAGAGTCGCGTCAATTCTCGCTTGGTGGAATTTAGAGAACCACACCCCACTGGCGGTTTGGGCGAGCTCAAAATGGTCAGCATTGTGGACGTGCT
>JBDLWA010000066.1:0-5382 GCA_039804505.1 Pseudomonadota bacterium | reverse complement strand
GCACGTGAGTTGCTGGACAACTGGGCGCAAGCGCGCTTGAAGTTTGTCAAAGTGTTCCCGAACGAATACAAGCGCGCCTTGGGTGAAATCAACGCACGCAAAGCAGCCGCTAAGTCCACAGACACTGTGGCTGCCAGCTAATTGAGCACATAGAAAAAACAAGGATTGATCATGGGAAAAATCACTGGTTTCATGGAATTTGAGCGCGTCGAGGAGGGCTACAAGCCCGTTGGCGAACGCGTCAAAAATTACAAAGAGTTCGTCATTGGTTTGGACGACTCACAAGCCAAAGCACAAAGCGCGCGTTGCATGGACTGCGGCACACCGTTTTGCAACAACGGCTGCCCTGTCAACAACATCATTCCCGACTTCAACGAGTTGGTGTACCAAGGCGATTGGAAAAACGCCATTGACGTGCTGCACAGCACCAACAACTTCCCAGAGTTCACGGGCCGTATTTGCCCTGCACCCTGTGAAGCGGCTTGCACTTTGAACGTGGCCGACGATGCCGTGGGCATCAAGTCGATTGAACACGCCATCATTGACCGTGCGTGGCAAGAAGGTTGGGTCAAACCCCGTCCTGCTGCGCACAAGACAGGCAAAAAAGTAGCGGTGGTGGGCTCTGGCCCTGCGGGCATGGCCGCTGCACAGCAGTTGGCACGTGTGGGTCACGATGTGACTTTGTTCGAAAAGAACGACCGCATTGGTGGCTTGCTGCGCTATGGCATTCCCGATTTCAAAATGGAAAAGTCGCACATTGACCGCCGCGCCGAGCAACTGACCGCTGAAGGCGTGACCATCAAGACCGGCGTCATGGTGGGTGAGTTGCCAGCAGGTTCCAAAGTGACCAACTGGTCGCAAGAAACCATCAGCCCCAAGCAACTCCAAAAAGACTTTGATGCGGTGTTGCTCACCGGTGGTTCAGAGCAATCACGTGACTTGAGCGTTCCTGGCCGCGATTTGGCAGGCATTCACTTTGCGATGGAATTCTTGCCCCAGCAAAACAAGGTCAATGCGGGCGACAAGCTCAAAGACCAGTTGCGCGCTGACGGCAAGCACGTCATTGTCATTGGCGGTGGCGACACCGGCAGCGATTGCGTGGGTACTTCAAACCGCCATGGCGCCAAGAGCGTCACGCAGTTTGAGGTGATGCCCCAGCCACCCGAAGAAGAAAACCGTCCTATGACATGGCCTTACTGGCCGCTGAAGCTGCGCACCAGTTCTAGCCACGAAGAAGGTTGCACGCGCGAATTTGCCATTTCCACCCAAGAATTCATTGGCGAAAAAGGCAAAGTGACGGGTCTCAAAACCGTTGAAGTGGAATTCAAAGACGGCAAATTGGTCAACGTGCCTGGCACCGAAAAAACTTACCCCGCCGACATGGTCTTCTTGGCCATGGGCTTTGTGAACCCTGTGGCCACCATCTTGGACGCCTTTGGTGTGGACAAAGACAACCGCGGCAATGCCAAGGCCACAACGGACTTCACAGGCGGCTATGCCACCAACGTGCCCAAGGTGTTTGCAGCGGGCGACATGCGCCGTGGCCAGTCTTTGGTGGTGTGGGCCATTCGCGAAGGCCGCCAGGCAGCGCGTTCAATTGATGAGTTCTTAATGGGAACCAGCGACTTACCCCGTTAAAATGCCAGCAGACAGGGAAGTTTGCAAATCTGAAAAGGTTTACACAAGCTTCACCTGAACGCCTTATCCTTCAAAAGCCGGCGACCCCGGCTTTTGTTATTTGACACATGACCCTGCCCAACTCTCCACTGCTGGTTGAACTCAAAAACCTCAGCTTCGGCTATGGGGATCGTGTCATCTTGAATGACATTTCCTTGGGCATTCCGCGTGGCAAAGTGACGGCTCTCATGGGTGTGTCGGGTGGTGGCAAGACCACGGTTTTGCGACTCATTGGTGGCCAGTACACGGCGCAAAAAGGTCAGCTCACCTTCGATGGCCAAGACGTGGGTCAAATGAATACCGAACAACTGTACGCTGCGCGCAGACGCATGGGCATGTTGTTTCAGTTTGGCGCATTGTTCACCGACATGAATGTGTTTGACAATGTGGCGTTTCCTATAAGAGAACACACCCAATTGTCCGAGGCCATGGTGCGCGACATTGTGCTGATGAAGCTAGATGCCGTGGGCTTGCGCGGCGCCAGAAACTTAAAGCCTTCAGAAATTTCGGGTGGTATGGGCCGTCGTGTGGCGTTGGCGCGAGCCATTGCCCTGGACCCCGATTTGATGATGTACGACGAACCTTTTGCCGGCTTGGATCCTATTTCTTTGGGAACAGCCGCAAGGCTCATCAGACGCTTGAACGACAGCTTGGGCATTACCAGTGTGGTGGTGTCGCACGATGTCGATGAGACTTTTCAAATTGCCGATCACGTGGTCATTTTGGCCAATGGCAAAGTGGCTGCGCAGGGCAGCCCTGAATCGCTGCGACAAACCACTGATCCGCTGATTCATCAATTTGTGAATGGGCTGAGCGACGGTCCCGTCCATTTCCATTACCCCGCCACGTCGGTTGCTGAAGATTTTGGAAGGGGTGCGCTGTGAACTTTTTGCATCCCGCCGAATTGGGCTTTGCTGTTCGGAAAGTGCTGGCAGATTGGGGCTTCGGTGCACGTTTGTTTGCACAACTGGCCTTGCTGTCGGGGGCCTGTTTAAAGCGTTTTGGCTTGGTCCGTGACCAAATTCATTTTTTAGGCAACTACTCACTCGCCATCATCACAGTGTCGGGTGCATTTGTAGGTTTTGTGCTGGGCTTGCAAGGCTATTACACCTTGCAACGCTATGGTTCTGCAGAAGCCTTGGGCTTGTTGGTCGCCTTGAGTTTGGTTCGCGAGCTGGGACCTGTTGTTGCGGCATTGTTGTTTGCCGGCCGCGCTGGTGCGTCGATCACAGCCGAAATTGGTTTGATGCGCGCTGGCGAGCAGCTCACCGCCTTGGAGATGATGGCGGTAGATCCCAAATTGCGCATCTTGGCGCCTCGCTTGTGGGGCGGCATCATTGCTTTGCCCATGCTCACAGCGGTATTCAGTGCCGTGGGTATTTTGGGGGGCTATGCTGTGGGTGTGTTGCTCATCGGCGTCGATTCAGGTGCCTTTTGGAGTCAAATGCAAAGTGGCGTTGACGTCTTTAAAGATGTGGGCAACGGCATGATCAAAAGCGTGGTGTTTGGCGTGGCCGTCACTTTCATTGCCTTGCTGCAAGGCTATGTGGCCCAGCCCACGCCAGAGGGTGTGGCCTCAGCCACCACGCGCAGCGTGGTGGTGTCTTCATTGTCGGTTTTAGGCTTGGACTTCATCCTCACCGTGATGATGTTCAGCATTTAAGGAGGACGGGATGCAACGTTCAAAAAATGATGTGTGGGTGGGTTTGTTTGTTTTGCTTGGACTGGCAGCTGTTTTATTTTTGGCCTTGAAGTCTGCCAATTTGTTGCAGTTCAGCTGGTCTAAAGACTATGTGGTCACTGCTAAATTCGACAACATTGGCGGGCTCAAGCGAGGCGCAGCCGTCAAAAGTGCTGGTGTGGTGGTGGGCCGCGTCGACAACATTCAATTTGACGATGACAGCTATCAGGCCAAAGTCAGCCTGTCCTTGCAAAATCAATACGCATTCCCCAAAGACAGCTCGCTCAAAATTTTGACCAGTGGTTTGTTGGGTGAGCAATACGTTGGCATTCTGGCTGGCGCTGATGAAAAGAACCTGGTGGCAGGTGACAACATCGGCTCCACCCAATCTGCCGTGGTCTTGGAAAATTTAATCAGTCAATTCTTGTACAGCAAGGCAGCTGACCCTGCGCCTGCGGCTGGAAGCAAATAATGAATTTGAAGTGGCGCATTCGCCTTATCCTGTTGTCAACGGCCTTGTTGCTGTTGCAGGGGTGCGCCTCTTTGCGGGGTCCCGATCCTGCAGATCCTTTAGAGCCCTTGAACCGAAAAGTCACGAGCTTCAACGATTTGGCGGATGACTTGGTGCTGCGGCCTGTGGCCATTATTTATGGGCAAGTTTTGCCCACACCGGTGCGCAAAGGCATCGGCAATTTTTTCAGCAACCAAAGTGACGTGATGTCATTTTTCAACAGCCTGCTTCAACTGAAACTCGATGCGGCTTCCAAAAATGCCATGCGGGTGGCCATCAATACCACCATCGGTTTGGGCGGCATCATTGACTGGGCCACCGAATTTCGCATCGACAAACACAAAGAAGACTTTGGCCAAACCATGGCCTTTTGGGGTGTGTCCTCGGGTCCCTATGTGGTGTTGCCCTTTTTTGGCCCCTCTACAGTGCGTGACAGTTTTGGCTTGGCTGTCGATACCAAAACCGATGTCAACCAGCAGCTGAAAGACATTGGTGCCCGAAACACCATGACGGTACTTCGCCTGACAGACAAGCGTGAACGCTTTTTGTCCTTGTCTGACGCTGTGAAGCAGGCTTCACTAGATCCTTACACCTTCACCCGCGATGCCTATCTTCAAAAGCGTTTGAACGACATTTACGATGGCAATCCGCCCATGCTGGACGACTTTGACGATCCCGAGCAGCCCGCGCCCATGGTGGCGCCCAACCAGCCGGCGTCTCAGGGAAATGTTGAACCCAAGCCCAAAAGTCCTTAAAAATTGTTTTAGATCCGTCAAATATCCCTTGCCTAAAGCAGCATTGAGCTTGGTGGTTTAATCAACTTTTTGGCTGCTAGCGCGTTAAAGAGTGAATCGCTCTTTATGATCTACCCTTATGAATCGTCAATTTTTCACCCTTTTCTTTCGAATTTTCCTGTCCTTGGGCTTGATGGCCTCTCTTGGCAATGCTTTGGCGGCCGATGAAGCACCCGATGTCTTCGTCAAACGCGTTTCCAATGAAACCCTAGACGCTGTTCGCTCCGACAAAAGCATCAAGGGCGGCGACATCAACAAGATCATGCAATTGGTCGACAGCAAATTGATGCAGCACGTCAATTTCCGCCGCATGACCGCCTTGGCCACGGGTCCAGGCTGGCGCAAAGCCACCCCCGAACAACAAGATCGTTTGCAAGAAGAATTCAAGCTCTTGCTCATCAGAACCTACTCGGGTGCCCTGACGCAAATCAACGATCAGGTCATTGAAGTCAAGCCTTTGCGCGGTGCCGCCGACGAGAAAAATTTAGTGGTGCAGACCGAAGTTCGAGGCAAAGGCGAGCCCATTCAGCTGGACTACCGTTTAGAGAAAACGCCTGGTGACGGTGCTGGTTGGAAAATTTTTGACCTCAATGTCATGGGCATTTGGTTGGTGGAAAACTACCGTTCGCAGTTTTCCAAAGAGATCAATGCTGGCGGCCTAGACGGTTTGATCAAAAGCTTGGCAGACCGCAACAAGTCCAACGCCAAAAAAGCCTAAA
>JBDLWA010000065.1:0-5722 GCA_039804505.1 Pseudomonadota bacterium | reverse complement strand
AAACCAATACTGGTTGAGCTGGAAAGCATAAAAATACGCAACTGCACAGATCAGCACCAACAGCGCTTGTGTCTGCAGTGTGAGTTTGTGGGAAGCCTCTGAGGCTGGCATCTTGAACAATTTAAGAATGATTATTTGCAATCATTCTAATATTGAGATGCGTCGGCCGTTTTGCCCCCTTGTCTCACAGGGGTAATTGGCTTAAGGCGTTTGCTGGTGCAGCTGCACCACCGTCTTCGAGCGTTTGCGAAAACGGATATTGAGCATTTCCACAATCACCGAGAACGCCATGGCAAAGTAGATATAGCCCTTAGGAATGTGATGACCCAAGCCTTCAGCCATCAGCACGACGCCCACCACCACCAAGAAGGTGAGGGCCAGCATCTTGATGGATGGGTGGTTCGACACAAAGCGGCCAATGCCCGAGGCAAACGCCATCATCAAGCCCACCGAGCACACCACAGCGGCAATCATGATGGCGACTTCGTCCACCATGCCCACGGCGGTGATGATGGAGTCGAGAGAGAACACCAAGTCAATCACCATGATTTGCAAGATGATGCCGATCATGGTGTTGCCTGCGGCAGTGCCGCCATGCTCTTCTTCGCCCTCAAGCGATTGGTGAATTTCACCTGTGCTTTTCCAGATCAGGAACAGGCCGCCCAAAATCAAAATTAGGTCGCGCCCTGAAATCTCTTGGCCAAACACGGTGAACAAAGGGGCCACCAAGCCCACGATGACCGACAGCAACAGCAACAAAGCAATGCGCATGAACATGGCCATGAACAGGCCAATGCGGCGTGCAAACTCACGCTTTTCAGGCGGCAGCTTGTCCACCAAGATGGAGATGAAGATGATGTTGTCAATGCCCAGCACCAGCTCAAGCGCTGTGAGGGTGGCAAAGGCAATCCAAGCTTGTGGGTCGGTCAGTAGTTCCATGCGGCACTTTCTATTTCAGATCGGTGCATGGTAGCCACCGTGTAAAAGTCCACAAACTGTGGGCTTTTACACATTCAACGGGTCAAGCTTATTGGTGCTTGAACGCGGCAGGGCGTTTGTTGACAAACGCGTCCATGCCTTCTTTCTGGTCTGCCGTGGCAAACAAGGCGTGGAACAGGCGGCGTTCAAACATCACGCCATCGGCCAGCGTGCCTTCAAAGGCGCGGTTGACTGACTCTTTGGCGGCCATGGCGGCAATTTGTGAATAGCCACAAATCATGATGGCTGCGCCCAAGGTTTCCTCCATCAATTTGTCCAGCGGCACCACGCGACTGACCAAGCCTGCACGTTCGGCTTCTGTGGCATCCATCATGCGCCCTGTCAAAGCCAAGTCCATGGCTTTGGATTTGCCCACGGCGCGTGGCAAACGTTGTGTGCCGCCCGCGCCTGGGATGACGCCGAGTTTGATTTCGGGTTGGCCAAATTTGGCGTTGTCCGCGGCGATGATGAAGTCGCACATCATGGCCAGCTCACAGCCACCGCCCAAGGCAAAACCACTGACGGCGGCAATGACGGGCTTGCGAATGCTGCGAATGGTTTCCCAGTTGCGGGTGATGAAGTCTTGTTTGTAGACGTCGTTGAAGTTGTGTTTGGCCATGGCCGAAATGTCGGCGCCGGCGGCAAAGGCTTTTTCGCTGCCGGTCACAATGATGCAACCAATGGCTTCGTCGGCGTCAAAGGCCTTCAAAGCGGTGCCCAGTTCGTCCATCAAAGGGCCGTTCAAGGCGTTCAAAGCCTTAGGGCGATTCAGGGTGACGATGCCAACTTTGCCGCCTTCAACGCGGACTTCAATGTTCTCGTAGGTCAAAACAATTCTCCAATAAGGTACGGATAGGGTGTGGATGGGGTGCTGAATGAGCTTACCCCTGACTATAACGGGATGAAAATAGGCCTCAAATCAAGGGAAAACATTAACCAACCGATCGGTCGGTTAATGGTACATTTTCGTTTTTAGCGCAAAAACAGGGCTTCGACCATGACCCAAGACCAAAAATCGCCAGACACTTTGTCTGTGACCTTCGAAAAACGTGGCGCCGTGGCCTTGGTCACGCTCAACCGCCCGCAAGCCCTGAACAGTTTTACGCGCCAAATGCACCACGACTTGTGGGCCGCCTTGGATCAAGCCGAAGCCGACCCCGACATCAGAGCCTTGGTGCTCACGGGCGCCGGCCGTGGTTTCTGCGCCGGCGCCGACTTGTCTGAATTCGATTTCACCCCAGGCCCCGATGCCATCAAGCGCGCCGATCCTGGTCCCATCATCGACCAAGCCTTCAACCCCACCACTCGACGCCTCAACGCTTTGCGCATGCCCACCATTGCCGCAGTGAATGGCGTGGCCGCAGGTGCTGGCGCATCGGTGGCCATGGCTTGTGACATCACCTTTGCCGCGCCTCAGGCCAGCTTCATTCAAGCCTTTAGCAAAATTGGCCTGGTGCCCGATTCGGGCAGCAGCTTGTTCATGGTGGAGCGTTTGGGCATGGCGCGTGCCTTGTACCTGGCCATGACCGGCGACAAACTGAGTGCGCAACAAGCCAAAGAATGGGGCGTGATTTGGGAAGTAGCAGACGATGCATTGGCCGCCGCATTGGCCATGGCCGATCGCTTGGCCGCCATGCCCACCAAAGCCTTGGTGGCCACGCGTCATCTGTTGGCCGGTGCACACACGCGCACCTTGTCTGATCAATTGGACTTAGAGCGCGATATGCAATCGTCGCTGGGCAAAACGCACGATTACTTTGAAGGCGTCAAAGCCTTTTTGGAAAAGCGTCCTGCGCAATTCAAAGGCGAATGAACATGAGCACCGCTACTCAAACAACAAGCCATACAACAACCCATTCATCAACTCACACTCAAGCGGCCATCGATTTGGCCAAGCAAGTGGGCGTGTCGATGTTTGCCGTTGACACCGCCACCAAAGACACCATGGGCATGGAACTATTGTCTTGCGAACCCGGCCGCGCGGTAATTCGCATGGAGGTCAAAGAGCTCCACTTAAATGGCCACAAAATTTGTCATGGCGGCTTTATTTTTACGCTGGCCGATTCCACTTTTGCGTTTGCCTGCAACAGCTACAACAAGGTGGCGGTGGCAGCAGGTTGTAGCATTGAGTTTTTAAAGTCAGGCCAATTCGGCGATGTGCTGACCTGCGTGGGCCAAGAGCAAACACTGAGTGGTCGTCATGGCATTTACGACATGAAAGTGACCAATCAAAAGGGTGAGGTCATTGCCATGTTCCGCGGCAAAAGTGCGCAAATTGCGGGCACTGTCATTCCTGAATAAAGCTAGAAAAGTTTTTGAGAAATTTGGAGATACAGAGATGAGCAAAGCCTCCCCATTGCCCCTCGAACCGATTGAGAAAGCCAGCATTGACGAGCTTCGCTCTTTGCAACTCAAGCGCTTGAAGGCCACCCTGCAACACGCATACGACAACTCACCGGTTTACAAAGCCAAGTTTGACAAAGCGGGTGTGCATCCCAGCGATTGCAAATCGTTGGCCGACTTGGCTAAGTTTCCATTCACCACCAAAGCCGATTTACGCGACAGTTATCCCTATGGCATGTTTGCGGTGCCGCGCACAAGCTGCTCACGCATTCATGCTTCTAGCGGCACCACCGGCAAGCCCACCGTGGTGGGCTACACCCAGCGCGACATTGACACGTGGGCCACGGTGGTGGCGCGAAGCATTCGCGCTGGCGGTGCCAAAGCCGGCGACATGGTGCACGTGAGTTATGGCTATGGTTTGTTTACGGGCGGCTTGGGTGCGCACTATGGCGCTGAAAAACTGGGCCTTACCGTGGTGCCCTTTGGCGGTGGACAAACCGAGCGCCAAGTGCAACTGATTCAAGATTTCAAACCCGACATCATCATGGTCACCCCCAGCTACATGCTGGCCATTGCCGATGAGTTTGAGCGCCAAGGCATTGACCCCCGCAGCAGTTCTTTGCGCATTGGTATTTTTGGGGCTGAGCCTTGGACCAATGACATGCGTGCTGCCATTGAAAAGCGCATGGGCATTGATGCGGTTGATATTTATGGTTTGTCTGAAGTGATGGGCCCTGGCGTAGCCAGTGAGTGCATTGAAACCAAAGACGGCCCCACCATTTGGGAAGATCATTTCTATCCAGAAATCATCAACCCCGAAACAGGCGAGCCTGTGGCCGATGGCGAAATGGGTGAATTGGTTTTTACCAGCTTGACCAAAGAAGCCTTGCCTATCATTCGTTACCGCACACGCGACCTGACGCGCTTGTTGCCCGGCACGGCACGCACCATGCGCCGCATGGAAAAAATCACAGGCCGCAGTGACGACATGATGATCATCCGCGGCGTCAATGTGTTCCCTTCACAAATTGAAGAATTGATTTTGAAGCGTCCCGAATTGGCGCCGCACTATCAATGCGTGCTGACTCGCGAAGGGCCGATGGACAACCTCAAGGTGGCCGTCGAAACACGCCCTGGTATGTCACCCGATAGCAGTGAAGCACGTGCGGCCGCCAAAATGTTGCAGCACGACATCAAGGTTTACATTGGCTCTAGCGTTGCAATTGATTTGCGCTCTGAAGGTGGTGTGGAGCGCAGCCAAGGCAAGGCCAAGCGCGTGCTTGACCTGCGTGGCAAATAATTAAACCCCGTCCAGCCAAGCGCTGGTGCGGGTGTTGTGCAGTTTGTCCGTGGTGGCTTGCGAGAGACGCCACGTGTGCACATCGCTGGGCAGGGTCAAGTTCAATTCAAACACACGCTGATCGCGTGTGATGGTGGCCTTGGCTTTTTTCTCATGACCCAGCAGCAGCGCCAAGTCTTCGAGTTTTTTCAAGCGCCAAGTTTGGGACTTGGCTTTGCTACTGGCCACAGCCCACCATTCATCGCCAGCGGCCATGCCTGCTTTTTCTGCTGCACCGCCGCGTAGCACCGATTTGATTTGAACCACGCCTTGCGCTTCGGCCACACGCAGACCCAAGCGTTGCGCCATTTGGGGGGCATCTTCATGCACCACCACGCCGTGCGACGAGAGCAATGTTTTAAGCGGCAACTCTTGAGTGCCGTGCACCCAAGCTTTGATTTCTTTTTGCCAACTGCGGCCGGTTTGCGCTGCCAATTCAGCCAACAAATCTGCCTCGCTCAAGGGGCCGCCTTTGCAGCGGGCCCACAAGCCGCGCATCACTTGGTCTAAGTTGGAGGTGCCTTCTGTACGCAACGTGAGGTCAAGGCACAAAGCCACCAACGCCCCCTTGGTGTAGTAGCTGATGGTGGCGTTGGGCGTGTTCTCGTCTTGGCGGTAGTACTTCACCCACGCATCAAAACTGGCTTGCGCCACAGATTGCACTTGGCGGCCAGGTGCTTGCAACACCATGTTGATGGTTTTGTTGAGCAGCTTGAAGTAGGTGGCGTTGTCAATCAGCTGGGCTCTGCGAAGCAGCAAGTCATCGTAGTAGCTGGTGAAGCCTTCAAAGAACCACAGCATTTCGGTGTAGTTCTCTTGGGTGTAGTCGTACTGTTTAAATTCAGAGGGGCGCAGTTGCTTCACGTTCCATGTGTGGAAGTACTCGTGGCTGATCAAGCCCAGCAAAGTGACGTAGCCCTCGGGCATTTTCTTCATGCCGAGTTGCGGCAAATCGCGGCGGTTGCAAATGAGCGCCGTAGAGTTGCGATGCTCTAAGCCGCCGTAACCTTCTTCCACGGCGTTGAGCATGAACACATACCGTTTGTAGGGTGCACTGGCCGC